>JAHFOS010000117.1 GCA_023261545.1 bacterium | reverse complement strand
CCCAGGTAGGACATGCTGCGCAGCAGTTCGCCGCCGCGCAGCAGCGCGCGGAAGACGTCGCCCTGGATGTTGGCCCAGTCGGGGTTTTTGATGAAGTCCTCCCAGTTGTCGGCGTTGATCCACGCGGCCGCCACGGCGCCGGCGCCGGGGTTCCACTGCACGAAGGCAGGGCGGCCGCGGTGGCGCTCCCACAGGGTGGGGAAGAGGTTGCTGGGGTAGAGCCGGCGGGCGGCGTCGAGCTGGGCGCGCTGGCGGTGGCCGGCGAAGTCAATGTGCGCCGAGGCGTTGACCGACGTGCAATAGCTCACCACGTTGTCGGGGCGCACGCGGCCGGAGACGATGTCGTGGGCGACCAGCAGGCCCATCTCGGTGTGGAAGCGCTCGGCGATGCGGCCCTTGAAGGTGAGCCCGAAGTTGCGGTCGAGGTACTCGTGGGTCATGAGGTGCTTGGCCATGCGTTGCAGGCGGTTGCTCTTCATGTCCTCATAGACGCGCGTGCAGGACTTGAGGTTCGGGCAGGTGCCGCAGCGGAACTCCGCGGCCAGTTCCTCCTGGCTGAGGCCGCGGTAAACCCCCTGGCGGTAGGGCGGCAGCTCGTAGGTGGGCGATCCGCAGATGGCGCCGGCGTCGCGGAACATGACGTGGTCGGCGAAGACCTTGTAGGGTGTTTTGTAAACGTAACTGCTGAAGGATTTCTGATAGAGCTCGTCGAGAATTTCAGCGCCGTGGCGGCTCAGGATGGAGAGGATGTTCACCGCCGAGACGAAATCCTTGCGCTGGATGGCCTCGGGGAAGGCCTCGATGCGCTGGAAGACGTCCACGTCCTCGATGTCAATGCAGGGGATGACGTAGCCCTCGGTGTCGAGCCGGCGCCGCCCGGCGCGGCCCCACATTTGCAGGACCTCGGAAGGCGCGAGCGCCTGCATGCCGCCGCCGCGTCCGGGCCGGCGGTAGCCGAAGATGAGCGTCGAGCGCACCGAGAAGTTGACTCCCGAGGCGAGGCTCATGGTGGCCGCCACGAACTTGAGCTCGCCGCGCTTGGCGAGCTGCTCCACCACGCGCTTCTCGGAGGGCAGCAGCCCCGAGTGGTGGTAGGCCGCCGCCTTGTGCAGGATGAGCTGGCGCACCTTCAGGTTGAGGGAGGCGCCGTCGGGATGCTCGCGCAGCAGTTGCGCCAGCCGCTGGCGGCGGCCCTCGTCGGCGTTGGCGAGACCCTCGAAGATGTCCTCGCAGTCGCGCCGGCGCGGCATGAAGGCCAAGAGCGGCGTCATGCTGGCCTTGTCCACGGCGGCGAAAAAGTCGGCGGGTGAGCCGTAGTAACTGCGCCGCGTCTTGCGCGCCAGGTCGCGCAGCCCCCGCCAATCCTTCTGCTCGATGAAGCCCTCGCCGAAGGGGAAGGCGAAGCGCAGCGGCACGGGGCGCACTTCCTCGATGAACAGCGCCACCTCGCGGCTCTTGATGTGGCGTATCCAGCCCAGCACCTCGCCGGCGTTGGCCACCGAGCCCGAGAGGAAGATGAGCCGCGTTTCCGGGCTCGACATGATGATGGCCTCCTCCCAGGCGCTGCCGCGCTCCTCGTCGCCGAGGTACTCGGCCTCGTCGAAGGCGATGACGTCGTAAGCCTTGGGGCGGTCGAAAAGGATGTTGCGCACGATCTCGGTGGTGCCCACCACGATCTGCGCGCCGTGGTTCAGGGTGATGTCCCCGGTGTTGATGCCCACGCGCTCGCGGCCATAGAGTTCCACGAAATCGAAGAATTTATCGTTGGCCAGGGCCTTGATGGGCACGGCGTAGAACATGGTGACGCCCTTGGCGATGTTGCGGCGCAGGAACTCCTCCACCACCGCCGTCTTGCCCGCGCCGGTGGGCGCCTGGACGAAGACGTGCTTGCCGTCCTCCAGCGCCTGCAGGGCGCCCACCTGCCAGTCGTCCAGGACGAACTTGCCTTCCTCCACCTCTTTCACCCGGCTCGCGGCGCTGAGCAGGTTCCCGTCCACGGCGGCGGGCAGGCGCTCCGCGGTGGCGATGGAACGCGCGAGCAGCTCGTCCTCCTGGCGGCGGTGGTGGTGTTGCACGCGGCGCTGCTGATCGGCCAGGGCCCTCAGGATCTCCTGGCGCGCCGCCAGCACGGCATCTTCTTTCTCCACGAGGTGATGCAGCGAAAAGAAGCTGCGCACATGACCGCCACGCTTGCGGCGGCTGTAGGGCACGATGATGCGCCGCGAGATGATGGGGCCCACGCTGTCGCGGGGGAGGCCGATGAGGTCGGCGATTTCGAGCGGGGTCAGGGGCAGGTGGCGCAGCACGTGCTCGGGGCGAGCGGCGAGATCGCGGACTGACGGCGCGGGGATGACCAGCCGGCCCTCGCGGTTCGCTCCCTTCAGGCGTTCTTCGCGCTCCAGAGCCACGATCTGGAATTCGTGGACCCCGAGGGTTTCGGCCAGTTCGTAGGAGCCGTAGTCCTTCTCTTCGAGCGCGCGCGCGCGCGCGACGAGCGCGTCGAAATGCGCGCTGAAGGGTTTATCCCCCCCGGCGCGGGAGGGTTGATCCTTCCCAACGCGGGAATCGCCCTCCCGTTCATGAGGGGGTTGCTCCCCGCCCCCGTGATTTCCGGCCTCAACCACGTCCATACTTCTGTTCGAAAATCCGCGCCAGATCGCGTTTCAAGGCAGACAGATCGCCTTTCAGCGCCGTGAGGCGTTGCTGAGGGTCGAAGCGGCGCCGGTCCGTTTCCACCTCGCGGATATGGCGAAAGGCGCGCGTGATGGCCGTCATCTGCGCCTCATCCACGCGATTGATGGGGATTTTCGCGTTCGACAGGCACATGGCGGTGGCCAGCAATCGCGTGGCACCCGCCGTCTCCGCCACCATGTCGCCATCCAGCACCGAATAGACGACGAGCTTCAGGCTCGGCTTGCAGTAGAAGACCGCCACACCCTGGCCCGTGTGCAGGTTGGGCACCACCCTGGAGAAGGTGTTGCGCAGCTTGCGCGCCTCCTCGGCGTAGGGGTCCTCCTTCTCCTCCGCCACGTTTTTGAGGTGCTCGGTGAGCCGGGTCACAAGTTTCCCGCTTTCTCGCGCCCCAGAGGCCGCGCCGGAACCCCGCCCACGCGCACGCCGGCGGGCACGTCGCGGTTCACCACCGCTCCCGCTCCCACCACTGCCCCGGCGCCTATCTCCACGCCGGGCAGCACGATGGCCCCCGTGCCGATGAAGGCGTTGTCCCCGACCAGGATGCGCGCCACCGTGCGCGTGGCGTCGTCATGGGCCACGAGGGTCGCCCGGAACGCGATGACCACGCCCGCGCCGATGGTGATGAGCTCGGGGAAGACATCGTCGAGGTAGGTGTCCAGGCCGATGAACTTCACGCCGGGATGCAGGTCGAGCCCCATGAGCCGGTACAGCCGCCGGCGCAGCCGGAAGCCGGGCAGCCGCGGCAGCGCGCGCCCCAAAACCTTGCGTAAAAAATGCCGCGGCTGGCGGTAGGTGCCGTAGTCGCGCTCGTAGCGGTCGCGATCCGCGCGCGGGAACATCAGCCGGGGGCGGACAGGAATTCGACGAGCTCCCGCTGCAGGCGGGCGAAAACCGGCGGGGTGAGCAGCGGGACGGGGACCTCGAGGTCCACGCCGCGCGAGAGGTTGGTGTAGGTGTGGACCTCGCGCCCCTGCTTCCTGCGGCTCTGGGTGCGCCGCAATTTCCGCTTGCGGGCGAGCATCAGACACAGGATGTAGGTGAAGGGCTTGGCGCGCAGCTCCTCATCGGCCTTGGCCTTGGCGATGACCTGCCAGATGGCGTCCTCGCAGATCCGCAGCCCCTTCTTCTGCGCGGAGAGGGTGAAGCGCCAGTTCGCCAGCTCCCCTGGGTCGGGCTGGTAACAGGATTCGCAGGTGTCGCGGCGCTCCAGGGCCTCCCCGGCGGTGAGCAACACCGAAACCCCCTTGCGTCCGGTCTCAAAACCGGTGCTGCAGGCGGAGCAGCGGCGGCTGCGGCGCCCGATCTCTAGCTTCACCAAGGTCCGGCCTCTTTTGGATAGGGGAACGCGGCGATTCGACCGACGCCAGACCTGCAGGTTCGGAGCCGAACAGAACTTCGTGCCATGAAAAGCTTGCGACAGAACACGGAATTTTTTATCTGGAAAGCAGGAAAGCAGGAAAAAGAGCCCAAAAACACGGGTCGGCTGCTTTTCTCGACCCTAAAGCCTTCGTTGGCTTTCCTGATTTTTCCTGCATTCCTGCTTTTCAGATTCAATCTAATTCTTTATAATATGGGCCGGCAGAACAATTGCAAAAACCCCCAGAGCATGATATAACTCCGTGAAGAGGTGAAAGACGCCGCCTCCGCTGGCATTTAGGTGGATTTTTTCACGGTTTTTTTCGTTTGCAACGCGGGATAATCGCATTAGAATCCGGGCCGGATTGCTCTTATAAAAGTTCAAAGGATTGAACACCGAGCTCCAGGAACTCCTCAGCGATCTCGTCCGCCAGCAAGGGGGTTCGTCCCCCCTGCTCCAGGATTTCGCGCGCCTTGACGTCCAGCGCGAGGCTCTGCGCGCGCGCGTGCTGGAGCCGCGCAAACGCCGCAAGTCCTACGAGTCCGCGCGCCAGCTCCTGGAATACCTGATGCGTTCCAGCCGTTTCGATGAGGAGTTGGGCCGGCTTTCCTATCCCGCGCAGTTGCTCAAGGGGCCCATTGACCTGGCGCGCGCGCACCAGCAGGCCGCCGTGGCCGAGCTGGCCGTCACCCTGGATCGCGATCCGGTCGTGCCGGAGCCCATCCGCAAGTTGATGCGCGCGCTGC
This sequence comes from bacterium, assembly GCA_023261545.1. GTDB lineage: Bacteria > Planctomycetota > JADGBV01 > JADGBV01 > JADGBV01 > JAHFOS01. The sequence continues at coordinate 9,272 of JAHFOS010000117.1, read as the reverse complement.
AGCTCTACTACAGCGACTATTTCGACGCCGCGGGTCTGCCACCGCACGCGGACGTCGAAGCGGAACGGCAGCTCGGAGAATTCGAGTCCGATCCGGCGCGCGGCGGCCGCGCCGACTATCAGCGCTATACGGCTTACATCGAGGCCCTCAAGCAGGCGGATGCTCATTCCGAGCGCATCGCCGGGCTTGCCGCCGACCGCCCGCCGTTCGCCGCCGACATCCACGCCCAGTTCCTGCTCACGGTCGCGAGTCCGGAGCTGAAGCGCCACCTGCTGGGCGAAAGCGAGTGGAAGGCGACCCACCGCGCGGCCCTGGAGGCTTTTTTCGCGCGCGAGAAGGACCCCGCGCTGCTCGCCCCCTGCCTCCAGGCCATGGCGAGCCGCATGGGGGGCGCGGGCGAAACGTTCCTCGACGCCCAGCTTGCCGATCCGGCCCGGGCCTCCGCGGTCATGGATCACCTGCGCACCCTGGAGGAACCCCTCCTCAAGGAGTGGCTGCGCCGCTCGGTGCGCCGCAACTGGCCGCACCTGTTCGCGGCGCTGGTGCAGCTCGTGGGCCTCGACACCGGTTTCTGCTACTTCTCGCTGAACGGGGCGCAGGTGGACCCGCAGATCTTCCGGCGTATCATTGACTCCATCTACCTGCCGCGCACGCCGCAGGAGACCTACGGCATGGACGCGCAGTACGCGCAAAAAGTCATGGATCGCCAGCGCGGCCTCTCCGACAACGTGCTGCGCATCCTGCAAAAAACCATGCCGCGCGGGGTGGACCTGAGCCCGCTCAAGAGCTTCTTCGCGCTGGTGCGGGAATTCAATGGCGAATGCCAGCGGCTGCTCGAAGCGCGCCGCCCCTTTGAAGAGGGAACCCTCGCCCGCGGCCACGATCACGCCGAAATCATGCGCGAGTTCGCCACCGTGGAGGCCGTGCGCTTCGTGGCCTTCACCTACATCTACGACCATATCGAAGCCGCCGTGAAACACGGCCGGCCTCTGGAGCCCGCCGCGCCCGATATCGCCGCCTTCCTGCTCCAGCAGGGTGAATTCGAGCGCACCTGCGCCGGCAACCGCAACATCACCGTTTACGTCGAGGAGCTTCTAGGACTGCTCACCGCCGCCCCCGCCGCGGCCGTGGAGGGTTAGCGATGGTCGAGCCTCGGCCTCCTGCTCAGCGGTAAGGGCGCCCGCACGGGTTATCCTGGAGGACTTGAAACAGGTTGTTCGGCGGTGCTTGCGCGAGGGCGTGGCGTGATGCCGCCGTCGCTACTCATGCCCCGCCTGCTGAAGCTGCTGCGCGACCGGCCATCGCTCAAAGTGGCCTCCATGGTGCTTTTGAGCCGCGTGCTGGGCATGGCGCGCGATATGTTCTATGCCAGGCTTTTCGGCGGCGGGGCGCTTTTTGACGCCTTTGCCACCGCCTATCGCATCCCCAACATGCTGCGCGACTTATTGGGGGAGGGAGCGCTCTCCTCCGCCGTCGTCTCGCGTCTGGCCCAGGTCGAGGCGCGCGAGGGCCGCGCGCGCGTGAGTGAGGTTGCGCGCCGGCTCATGGCTTTCTTCGGACTATTGCTCATCGCGGTGCTCATCCTCGGCGAGCTGGCCGCGCCGTCTTTCGCCATGGCGCTGGGCCCCGGCTTTCGCGACGCTCCCGGCAAGATGGAACTCACGATTTTCCTGGCGCGCGTGATGTTCCCTTACCTCGCGCTGGTGGGGATTTCGGCCCTCACCATGGGACTGCTGCACCACGTGCGCGCCTTCGGCTGGGCGGCCTCGGCCTCCAGTTTCTTCAACCTCGCCGTCATGGCCGGCACGGGGGGCTGTTTCCTGCTGACCCGCGATCCTGTTTTCGCGGTGAAGGGCGCCGCCGCCGCCGTGCTGGCGGGAGGCGTGGTCCAATGGTTGAGCCTGTGGCCCGGCCTGCGGGGCACCGGGATCAGCCTGGTCCCGGAGTTGCGCTTCTCCGAACCCGAGATCCGCAAGGTGCTGGTGATGATCGCGCCCTCCTTCCTCAGCGTGGCCGCCGTGCAGATCAACGTGGCGGTGAACCACGCCTTCGCGAGCTACCTCGCCGAAGGCTCGGTTTCGCATATCTATTACGCTTTCCGCCTGATGCAGCTTCCCGTGGGCATCGTGGGCGTCGCCATATCCACCGTGCTGCTGACCGACTTGAGCCGCCTGCACGCCCAGGGCGACACGGGGGAATTTTCCAGACGGATGAACAAGGCCATCGCGGACGTCGCCTTCCTGTTCCTGCCGGCGGTGGCGGGCCTCGGCGTCCTCGGACGCGACGTGGTGGCGCTCATCTATGAGCGCGGCCACTTCACGGCCACGGACACCCTGGGCACGTCCGCGGCCTTGCTCGGCTATCTCCCCGGCATCCTCGCCATCGGCCTCAATAAGAACCTGCTCCAGGGCTACTACGCCTGCGGAGACACGCGCTATCCCATGCGCGTGGCCTGCTTCTCCATTTTCGTGAACGCGCTCCTGAATTACACGCTGGCCTTCAAGACCTCCCTGGGCATCTTCGGACTCACCGCCGGGACCTCGGTCGTGCTGTTCCTGAACACCGGTCAGCTCTGGTGGGGGCTCCGGAAACGGCACGCGCTCCGCGCGCTGGGGCGCGAAAGCCGCGGGCGCTTATGGATCTTCACCGGGAGCGCTGGAATCATGGCGGGTGTCTTGGCCGGGCTCAGGACCTGTTGGGCGGACACCTCGGTGCTGCTGCGCACCCCGGTCCTGGTGGGGGTCGGCATGCTGGTCTATTTCGGCCTGTGGGCGCTGGCGAGGGAAAAACCAAACCCATGACAGCGGTCAACAATTAAAGTTACGGGTCGTGGTGGCCGCCGCAGGCGGATGAAATTATCGTGGGCGCGGCGAACCTCAAAAGCAAAGCGCCCTACAGCGTCAACGTCAGATCCTCGACCAGCAGGCCCGGCAGCAGGGCCGTCACCTGGGAGCGGCCGCCGTAGGTATTGGCGTCGAAGATGAACTCGCGCTCGCGGGTGAGGGCGCTGAGGCGCTCGCCGAGCAGGCGGTAGGCGGTTTCGTCGAAGCGCATCACGGAAACCGGGGCTTGGATGGCGCCGTTCTCCACCCAGAAGGTGGCGAAGCGCGTCATGCCGGTGACGCGGCAGCGCGGGCGATCCGAATAGTTGAGATACCAGAAGTTGTTGATGTAGAGGCCGCGTTCGAGCCGGGGCAGGACTTCGGATTGCGGCATTGTCCCGGCGGCGAGGTCGTAGGAGAGCGGCGTTTCGGAGGCCTGGGCGCCGTTGGTGGGAACGCCGTACTCTTTCGCTGACCGTGGAGAAATCAGGCAGTCGCGGTAAGCCCCGCGCCCGATGAGCTCAACGCGTTCCGGGCGCGGGAAACCCTGGGCCTGGAAAGCGGGCGCCACGCCGCCGGCGGTGTTCTCGGCAAGGGTGAAGCCGGGGTGCAGCTTCGCCCCCTCCTCGATCATGCGCAATAACGGCGTCTGGCGCGTGCGATGGGCCTTCAAGCTGAAGCCGCCCCAGCTCAGGGTCTCCAAGAAGTCATTCAGCGCGGCGGGCGCGATGTAGGCGCGGTAATGTCCGGGGGAAAGCGTGACCGGCGGCTTGGAGAGCACCGCGAGCTGCTCGCGGGCCCACGCGAATTTGCGCTCGAAACCGGCGGCGTCCCAGGTGAAGCCGGCGTAAGAGGTCTTCACGGCCTTGTCTTTCTCGTGATACAGGCTCCAGTCGAAATGAAAGGTGTAGCGGCTGGACCACAAATCGTGTCCCAGCGAACTCGCGAAGCCGGAATGCATGCTCCCGGCGGCGTAGATGCCCACGAGATCGAAACCCTCGCCCCGGCCACGGATCGCCTCCAGGGCCGCGCCGGCCTCGGGCAGCCGGTTCGCGCCCAGGGACTCGGAAACCCAGGGGTCGGTGGAGTAGAGCATGTGCGGGTCCTCGGGGACGAAGCTCAGGCGCTCACGCAGGGAGGCCACCGTGGCGGCGAGCCGCGCCCGGTCCTGCTCGCGCTCTCCCGCGAGCGTGAGTTGCGCCGTCACATGGCGCCGGCCCTTCACCAGATCGAGCGCCAGGAACAGTTGCCGCACCGTGCCGGCCTGACGCACACGCCCGCGGTTGAAGCGTGCGAAATCGGCTTCTTCCCCGGAAAAGGAGGCCAGGAAGGCCTCGTCGCCACGCAGCAGGGCTCGCAGCTCCTTGGTGACTTCCGCGAAGCGCGCCTTCAAGCCGCGCCTCCAAAAACCTCGACGCCGTTGAAAAGCGCCGCCGGCGTGGCGTGTCCCACGCGCATGATCTGGTTGGGCTCGCCTTTGCCGCAGAAAGGCGTGCCCAGCACCTTGAGGGTCGAGCGGTCGCCCACAGCGGCGAGGCTGCGCCAGAAAGTGGCCGAGATGCCGCGGTAGTTGGGATTCTTCACCGTGCGCGTGAGGCGGCCATCCTCGATGAGCACGCCGCGTTCGCAGCCGAACTGGAACTTGTTGCGCGAGTCGTCAATGGACCACGAATTGTTGGACTCCATGTAGATCCCGCGCTCGACGGCGGCGACCATATCCTCGAAGCGGCTATTGCCCGGCTCCAGGTTGAGGTTGGCCATGCGGTCAATGGGCGGGCGGTTCCAGCCCGAGGATCGCGCGTTGGCCACGCCCTGGAGGCCCGCGCGCGCCTGCGAGACGGCGCTGCCGAGCGGGCGCAGCAGCAGCCCGTCGCGGATGACGTACTCGCGCCGCGCCGGCGTGCCATCGTCGTCCCAGCCGTAACTCGCCACCTGTCCGGGAACACCGGGGTCAAAAACAATGTTGAGCAGCTTCGAGCCGTAGCGGTAAGAGCCGAACATATCGAGGGTGACGAAACTTGTACCCGCGTAGTTGCGCTCGTCGCCGAGGATGCGGTCGAGTTCCAAGGGATGGCCGATGGATTCGTGGATCTGTAGAATCATCTGGTCGGCGGCAAGCAGCAGGTCCATGCGCCCCGCGGGGCAATCCGGGGCGTCCAGCAATTCCAGCGCCTCGGAGCCGATGCGCGGAGCGGCAACGTGAAAACCGAGTTCGTCCAGGACCTCCAGGCCGCCCTGGCGGGCCACGCGGCCGCCCGAGAAGGTGCGCGTCTGCGTTTCGCCCTCGCGGTTCGCCACGGCTCGCAGTTCCGGAACGAGGAACTGGAAATGCTGGTGGATGCGCCCGCCGCGCGAACCCAGGATCAGGGTCTCGGCATCGGTATGCCAGAGCGAAGCCTCGTGATCCACGATGCGCTCGCCCACTTTGAGCCGGGCGCAGTGATCCTGGAGCATTTCGAGTTTTCCGGAAAGTGGCAGACTGGCCCAGGGCTTCGCCGCCGTGGATCGGAACTCCCCGCGCGCCTCCAGCGGCGCGAGTTGCGCCGGGTCCCAGCAAAGCCGTCCCGCGCTGCGCCGCGCCCATTCCAGGGCATCTTCGCTGGCGCGCTTCAAGCCGGCGGGGCTCAGATCGCTCGTGGCCGTATAACCCATGCCGCCAGCATCGTACACCGTGATCATGGCGCCGGCGTTCTCGCCGGCGACGATGGGCTGCACCACCCCTTGGCGCACCGCCAGCCATTCCTCGTTTTCGATCACCAAGCGCGCCGTCCAGGCCTGCGTCCGCGGCGGGGACTGGAGCAGGTTGCGTTCGAAAATTTCAGGGGTCATAGCTGAATCGGAGCGCCAGCTCCTTTACACCCTCTACCCAAGGGAGAGGGGGAAAAACTTCGACCGCAACTACGAAAGGAAGCTGCCGGGGACTCCTCAACTCACACCTCCTCCGGCTCGTCTTCCTCGCCCTCCTCGCTCATGATGCGCAGCTCGATGGCGAAGCCCTCGCCCTCCTTCGTCACATTGCACTCGGCGATAATTTCCATGTGCTCCGCGAAAAGTTCCTGTTTGCGCTCGATCATCTCATCGAGGACGCGCAGGTACATCCCGGCCATCTCCGGGGGATGAAGCCCGCCGACGCTGCGGTGGACCTCTTCGCGATCCGTTTCGCCGAGGTTGCCGAGGTTCCAGGCGAGCTGCCCCATCTTCAGGGCCGGCTCCAGGTTCTCGGGGCTGCCGTCGAGCAGCGGTTCGATGAACTCCATCATCACATCCACCAGATCGCTATCATGATCGTTCTCTCCATGCTCGTGCTGGCAGTCCTCGCCGTGGACAGGGTCGTGGTCATCGTGGCTATCCGCCCCATGATCTTGGCCATGTTCTCCGGCGCCTTCGCCGCCATGATCATGGCCGCAAGATTCGCCGTGAACATGACCATGGTCGTGACCTGCGTGATCGTGTCCCCTACCGCCTTGCGACTCGCCGGCCTTTTCGTGTTTTTGTGATTTAGATGAAGACATGCCGGGCTCCTTTCCTTTCATCCCCTTCGAGATAGCCGGGCCAGCGCTTCATGGCCGGCACTCGTCAGGCAGGATAGCCAAAACCAAGCTGACGCGGTTCCCTTTCCAGGAGTATTCGCAAATTAAGCGTGCCGGCGCCGGGTCAAATACCCGGGAGCCGGGGTGCATGTCCAATGTCGATCTTGCGTTTGAGCCCCCGGCGCACGCGTGACAATGACCCCGGCGGCGGACGAAGGAAACAGTGAAAGACGAAGAAATCCAGGACGCCGACCGCCGGCACATCTGGCATCCCTACGCCCAGGAGCGCCTGCTCCACGAGCGGCGGCCGCCGCTGGTGGTTCGCCGGGCAGAAGGCCCTTGGCTGTACGACGACGCGGGCAAAGGTTATCTCGATGGCAGCGCTTCCTGGTGGGTCAACCTCTTCGGTCATCGCCATCCGCGCCTGCTGGCGGCACTGCAAACGCAGCTTGGTGCCTTGCCGCACACCGCCTTGGCGGGGCTTACCCACGAGGCCGCCGCGCGTGCGGCGCGCGCGCTCATCGAAGTCGCGCCCACGGGGCTGGATCGCGTTTTCTTTTCGGACAATGGCTCCACCGCCGTGGAGGTGGCCCTGCGCATGGCTTTTGAATACCACCGCAATCTAGGGCGTCCCGAGCGCACGCTCTTTCTCACTCTCGAAGGCGCCTTCCACGGCGAGACGCTCGGCGCCGCCTCCCTGAGCGACCAGCCCGCATTTCATGGCCGCCTCGGCCCCCTTTTATTCCAAACCCGCCACTTGCCCAGCCCGGCCCTCCAGGGCACGGAAGCTGCCTGGGAAGCCGCCGCGGCCATCCTGCGGGAAGAAGCGCCGCGCTGCTGCGCCGTCATCGTCGAGCCGCTGATCCAGGGCGCTGGCGGCATGCTCATCTACGAGCCCGAGTATCTGCGACGGCTCCGACAACTCACGCGCGAACTCGGCGTGCTGCTCATCGCCGACGAGGTTTTCACCGGCCTCGGCCGTACCGGAACTTTCTGGGCGGTGGAACAGGCGGGAATAGCCCCCGACCTATTATGCGCCTCTAAAGGCCTCGGCGGTGGCTTGCTGCCCTTCGCCGCCACGCTGGCCAGCGGCGCTATCTACGCCGCCTTTTACGGGGAAAAAGAGAAGGCCTTCCATTACGGCCACTCCTTTACCGCCAACCCTTTGGGCTGCGCCGTGGCCGCGGAGGCCATCGCGCTGGCGCGCGCAGCACTGCCGTCCTTGCCGGCGCGCATCCGGCATTTTCGCGACGGCCTGGATCGTTTCCGCGAGTTGCCGCGCGTGAAGTCGGTGCGCTCGCTGGGGCTCATCGGAGCCGTGGAGCTTGACGGCGGCGGCTATTTCGCCGACTCCGGCTGGGAGGTGTACGACCGCGCCCTGGCACGTGGCCTCTACGCCCGGCCCCTGGGCCATGTGCTCTATCTTCTGCCCATGCTCAACCTGGAGGATGAACTTATCACGGAAATGGTCTCCAGACTTTACCTGTCGGCCAGGGAAACTTTGGCGTAGCCAGTGCTTGGCCAGCGGCGATCTTTCCCTATAATCGAATCATGCCAACCGCGTCGGTAGCCGTTAAGACTTGGCGCTTCCAGCGCAACCTCGTGGTGCTCAAACGGGTGCGCCAGGAGGTCGCTAGTTTCCTCTCCGGAGTGCGCTTTCCCCAGAAGCGGATGAACCGCTTCATCCTCTGTGTGGATGAGGCCGCCTCCAACATCGTCAAGTATTCCAGTCTGCGTCCGCCACCTTCCCCGCCCCTCACCTTCAAGGTCGAGGCGCGTTGCAACGATGAAGTCGTGAAGGTGATCTTCAAGGATAACGGCATCCCCTGGGATCCGACGCGCGGCCCGGATATCGATCTGCGCCAACACGTCATGGAGGGAAACAAGGGCGGCTTCGGCCTCTTCATCCTGCGGGCCAGCCTCGATGTCCTCGAATACCGTTACGCGCGCGGTTTCAATTGCTTCACCCTGGGGATGAACCTCGCGCGCGGGGTGTCTTCAAAAACTTCGCACCGCCGCTGACGGGGCGGGAATTTATTTGGAAAAATGGCGCGAGCTCCAGAGTGAGGAGGACTGGCGCGGCTTCAAACAGGTTCTGGCCCGTGTTCAGGGCGGCTTTTTGTTCAAGATGAGCCCCATCTGCTCGGTGAGTTTCAAAGCCGAGGCCGAGCTCGCCGCCTGGCGGGAAGGCCTCGCTGATGACGGTCTGTTCAGTTTTGCCCGTGTGGACGTCATCGCCGCACGCGCGCTGAGCCGTCTCCTCGCCGCTGAACTCGGCGTGAAACACGAATCGCCCCAGGTGTTCCGACTCGACTCCGCGGCCCGCGTGATCTGGCACGCCGACCATTTCGCCATCACCCGCCAGAAGCTCGCCGCTGCCGCGGGGATCCCGGACACCGTCACACCTTCATGACCTCCGGGACTCACCTCACGCCCCATCCAACGGCCGTCGCCGCCGCGGAGTCGCGGATCGCCGCGCGCGCCATGGACTGGCGCGGCCAGCTTCGTCAGCAGGTGCGCAGCGCCGCGGACTTGCGAATATTGCGGCCCGATCTGGATTTTCCGGACTTTTCCGGGGAGGTCCTGGCGCGCTTCCCCCTCGGCATCACCCCTTACTACCTCTCGCTCGTGGAGCGGGCCGACGACAGCGATCCCATCTGGCGGCAGATTGCCCCCAATCCCGCCGAGTTGGTGCTGGCCCATGGAGAACAGGAGGACCCCCTGGCCGAGCGCGCGCTCAGTCCCGTCCCCAACCTGGTCCATCGCTACCGTGACCGGGCCCTGTTGTGGGTGAGCGATATCTGCTTCATCTACTGCCGCCACTGCAACCGCAAACATTTCACCGCCCAGCAGGGACGCCTCATCGCGCCCCAGACCCTGGAGGCGGCCATCGCCTACATCCGCGCGCATGAGGAGATCC
>JAHFOS010000116.1 GCA_023261545.1 bacterium | reverse complement strand
CCGCGGCGAGCGGCCCCCTGGAGGTCGTGGGCGGTGGCCTGGAAACCTGCGCCGCGGATTACCGCGTGCGGCGCGAAAATTTCCCCTTCTGGCGCCTTGAGTTTGTGGTCGGCGGCGAGGGCCATGTGGTGTTCGCCGGACGCGAACATGTCTTGAAGGCCGGCGCTGTTTTCTCTTACGGCCCGGGCATTCCTCACGATATCGCCTCCCACCCGCGCCGCAGACTGGTGAAGTATTTCCTGAGTTTCCTTGGTGTTGGAGCGCAAGACTTCCTGGAGCGCGCGCGCCTGCCGCCGGCAAAACCCATGCACACGCGCCAGGCCGAGGACTTGCGCCAAGGCTTCGATCTCATGGTGCGCCAGGGCCGGCGCGCCGCGCCTTGGGCGGGTGCGTTCTGCCGGCCCATGCTGGAGGCCATCGGCCAGATCCTCGCCGGCAGCCTGGTCCCCGAGGATGGCCTGCGGGGCCGGGCCTACGCCAGCTTCGAACGCTGTCGCGATTACCTGGAGCAGCACTTCCTGGAGGTGACGACGCTCGCCGATTGTGCTGCCGCCTGCCGCCTCGACCCATGCACCTTGAGCCGCCTTTACCACCGTTTCGCCCGCGAAAGCCCGCGGCGCCACCTGCTGCGTCTGCGCATGCGTCACGCCGCCGAAATGCTGCGTCTTCCCGGCACACTCGTCAAACAAGCTGCCGCCGCTCTCGGTTATGCCGACGCCTTCCAGTTTTCGCGTGCTTTCAAGGGCGTTTATGGCGTGGCGCCGGAGCACTTCCAGCGGCTGATCGAGAGCAACGCCGAGGGAGCGCGTCAACCATTCGCGATCCATTGATCCGCTCGCAACCGGGCCTTCGACCCCGCTTATGGGGTTGATGAACAGGCCTTGCGCCGGACTTGGAATCCAATGACCGGGACTGCCCAAGCTCTACCCGCCGGGCCATGGACGCATGGAATGCGGGCCCTAAGATGATGTCCTCAATGCCGGACTTCCGCCATGATCAATTTTAATAGCAAGGAGCGCGAGGATCAGTTCCTGCGCGACCGCGCGCGCCGCTTCCTGGAGCTCGTCAAGCGCTCGGTCATCTCCGACGAGAAGCCTTTCGAGGCCCGCTTCCGCCTCAGCGACGAACCCGTGGCTTTCGCGGACAGGCGCGCGGGCGAATACCGCGCCGTGCGCCCTGGGGAAACCTGGGGGCGCAACTGGCAGAGCGCCTGGTTCCATCTTCGGGGCGCCGTGCCCGAGGCCTGGGCGGGGCGGGCGGTGGCGGCGCACCTGGATTTCGGCGGCGAGGCGCTCATCTTCGATGAGCAGGGCGAGCCCGTTCATGCGCTCACCAGGGGTTCGGTTTTCGATCACGCCTACAACCGCGACTTTCATTTCCTCTGCGACGCTTGTCGCGGCGGCGAGAACGTGGAGCTCTGGATCGAGACCGCGGCCCAGCATCTCTTCGGGCTCGACGTCCAGCCGGACCCGGCGCTCGGCGATCCCGACCGCTGCGGGGCCTACGCCGCCGTGGCGCGGCGTCTGCACCTCGTGCTTTTTGAACGCGAGGTCTGGCATTTGTGGCTGGATGGCGAGGTATTGTTTCAGGTCATGGAGACGCAGCCGGCGGGCAGCGTGCGCCGCGCCCGCGTCCTCAGGGCGCTGCTCGCGGCGGCGGACGCCTTCGGCGACGAGGCCGCGCGCGCCCCGGCGGCTCGGGCCATCCTGCGCCGCGAGCTGGAGCGGCCGGCGTCGAGCAGCGACCTCGCTAGCGTGGCCGTGGGCCATGCCCACATAGATGTGGGCTGGCTCTGGCCCGTGCGCGAGAGCATTCGCAAGGCCGGGCGCACCTTCGCGAGTCAGGTGGATCTCGTCCGCCGCTATCCGGGCTACGTCTTCGGGGCTTCCCAGCCCCAGCTCTACGCCTTCGTGAAGCAGCACTACCCCGGGCTCTACCGCCGCGTCCAGGAATGCGTGCGTGCCGGAAGCTGGGAGGCTCAGGGCGGCATGTGGGTGGAGGCCGACTGCAATCTGGCCTCCGGGGAATCTCTGGTGCGCCAAATCCTGCACGGCAAGAATTTCTTCCGCGACGAATTCGGCGTTGACGTGCGCCACCTATGGCTGCCGGATATCTTCGGCTATTCGGCGGCCCTGCCGCAGATCCTGAAGCGCAGCGGCATTGACTATTTCCTCACCATCAAGATTTCCTGGAACCAGTTCAACGCCTTCCCGCACACCAGTTTCCGTTGGCGCGGACTGGACGGCAGCGAGGTGCTGGCCCACTTCCCCCCGGAGTTCGAGTACAACAGCGCCACGGACCCGCGCGGGCTGGTCAAAGCGCGCGATAACTTCGCCGAGAAGGATCGCCTGGAGGAGTTCATGACCCTTTTCGGCACGGGCGACGGCGGCGGTGGGCCCCAGGAACGCCACATCGAGATGGCGTTGCGTCAGGCCGATCTGGAGGGTACGCCGCGCGTGAGCTTCGGCCGTGCCGCCGACTTTTTCGAGCGCCTGTCCCAGCGCTCCGGCGAACTCGCCACCTGGGTGGGCGAGCTCTACCTGGAGCTCCACCGCGGCACGCTCACCACCCAGGCGCTGGTGAAGAAGATGAACCGCCGCTTGGAATTCAAATTCCGCGAGGTGGAGATGCTCTTCAGCGCCCTGCCGCTATCCGGTTATCCGGGCCGCGAGCTCGACCAACTCTGGAAGCAATTCCTCACCCTCCAGTTTCACGACATCCTGCCGGGCTCCAGCATCCGCAGGGTGTACGAGGACACGCACCGCGAGCACCGCGAGATAGAAGCGAGTCTGGTAAAGCTCGCCGCCATCGCCGCGGATCGGCTCTTTGAGCGCGCGCCCGACGCCATCGCCCTCTTCAATCCCCTGTCGACGCCGCATCGCCGCCCCTTCGTGCTCCCCGCGGGCTGGAAAGGCTGCGCCATCGAGGGAGCGGGCCGGGTGCTGGCCTTTCAGCCTGGCGGCGCGGAAGGCAGCGCGACGCTCCTTGCAGGAGAACTTCTATCCTCAGGTGGGCGAGACGCCCGCGCACCCGTCCCCACGGTTCTCCTAGAAGTGGAACCCCTCGGTTTCGCCACCCTGTTGCGCCGGGACACCGCCGCGCCGGTGGCCGTCGGTCATGCTCCCGGCGACAAGTTGGTGCTCGAAAACGATTTGATGCGCTACGAATTCGCCAATGACGGCACGCTGGCCCGCGCTTTCGACAAAGAGCTGCGCCGCGAAGTTCTGGCGGGCCCTGGCAACCTGCTGGCGCTTTACGTGGACCGCCCCAACGCCTGGGACGCCTGGGACGTGGACATCACCTACGAAAACCAGCGCGCCGAGACAGCGCGCTTGCTGACATCAGAACGTCTCCCCGGAGGACCGGCGCTCCAGGGCTTGCGGCTCGCTTTCTCCGTCGGTTCCTCGCGGGTGGATCAGGAGGTTCTTCTAGCGGCTGGCAGTCGCCGCCTGGAGTTTCGCACGGCGGTGGACTGGCGCGAGCGCCACCGCATGTTGCGCGTTTCCTTCGCCACCGCGGTGCGCGCCGAGCGTGCGACTTTTGAGATCCAATACGGCCGGGTCGAGCGATTCACGCACCGCAACACCAGCATCGAGATGGCGCGCTTCGAATCCTGCGCGCATCGCTACGTGGATCTCTCCGACGGCCAGTACGGCGTGGCGCTGCTCAACGACTGCAAGTACGGCCACAAGGTGCTGGACGGCGTCCTCGACCTCAACCTCTTGCGTTCCCCCACCCATCCCGACCCCGAAGCCGACCGCGGCCAGCACGAATTCACCTACGCCCTGCTGCCGCACCCCGGGGGGCTGGTGGGGTCCACGGTGATCGCCGAGGCCGCGGCCTTGAACCAGCCCCTGGCCGCCTTCCCGGGCTTCCGGGCCGCCCCTGCGGCCCTGCCGCTGCGCGCGGAAGGGGCGGGAGTTTCCCTGGAGGTGCTGAAGAAAGCTGAAAAAGAGGACCTCCTCGTCGCGCGCCTGGTGGAGACGGAGGGCCGCAGATCCGCCGGACGGCTGCTGCCGACCGCGCCGGGAGGCTCCCTGGCGGAATGCGACTTGATGGAATGGAACGACGGCGCCTGGCGCGCGTTCTCGGCACCTCTGGAAGTCGAACTCGGCCCCTTTGAGATCCGCACCTACAAACTGAAAAAAAACTCATCCGAATAATGCGTACTTTTCAAGAGTTTTCACACGGGACCACGATCTGGCATGGCGGGAACCACATCGCAATACCGGGGGGATTTTTCCACAGATGACACAGATTAACACGGAAAGTACTCAAAGGCTGGCCTCTTTATCAGTGCCCATCGGTGTAATCTGTGGATAAATTCGAGTTAAGAACACGGAGCATTTGGGAAAAACTGGGGAGAGGAAACTACCAGAGGTACGCATTCTTCGGATGAGCCTGAAAAAAGGGTCGGCCTCATAATTTTGCGCCGTATTCGCACGAGTGGCTGGCGGCACCGGCGCATTATCCGGAAGCCGCAACGGTCCATAATACGGATGGTTCGACAATCCCGATGGGCCCTACAATCCCGCGTGCACTAGCAGCAGGACGATGGCCTACGATTTCACCGCCGCCGAGAAGAAATGGCAGGAGCACTGGGAGCGCAGCGGTGCTTTTCGCACCGAGGACGGCTCCGCCCGACCCAAGTTCTACTGTTTGGCGCAATTTCCGTACCCCTCGGGCGCCGGATTGCACATGGGCCACGTGGAGATCTACACCTACGCGGACATCATCGCGCGCTTCAAGCTGCACCAGGGTTTTGAGGTGCTGCACCCCATGGGCTTCGACGCTTTCGGGTTGCCCACCGAGAACCACGCCATCAAGGAGGGGCTGCATCCCGCCATTATCACCGAGCGCAACTGCGCCAACTTCCGCCGCCAGCTCAAGGACATGGGCTTCAGCTACGACTGGTCGCGCGAGGTCACCACCAGCGATCCTGCTTACTACCGCTGGACGCAGTGGATCTGGAAGCGGCTCTACGAGAAGGGGCTGGCCTACAAGGCGGAGGTCCCCGTGAACTGGTGCGACACCTGCCGCATCGTGGCGGCCAATGAGGAGGTGGACGCCGAGGGCCTGCACGAGCGCTGCGGCAAACCCACGCGCGCCCGGCGCCGTTCGCAGTGGATGTTCCGCATCACGGCCTACGCCGAGCAACTGCTGAAGGGCCTGGAGGAGCTCGACTGGCCCGAAAGCTCGAAAAAGGCGCAACGCGATTGGATCGGCCGCAGCGAGGGTGCCACCGTATTTTTCGGTCTCGCGGAGCATGAGGGCCGTATCGAGGTCTATACCACGCGCCCGGACACGCTTTTCGGCGCCACCTACATGGTACTGGCGCCGGAACATCCCCTGGTTGGGCGTATCACGGTCCCCGGTGAGCGCGCGGCGGTTAAAGCCTACGTCGAGCGCGCGGCGGGACGCAGCGAATTCGAGCGCGGTGAACTCAACAAGGAAAAAACCGGCGTCGCCACCGGAGCTTACGCCATCAACCCCGTGAACGGCGAGCGTATTCCGGTGTGGGTGGCCGACTACGTGCTCATGAGCTATGGGACGGGCGCCATCATGGCGGTGCCGGCCCACGATGAGCGCGACTTCGAGTTCGCGCGCGTGCACAAGCTCCCCGTCATCGAGGTGGTGCGGCCCGAGGGCGCGGCGCCGAGCACACTGGAGCAGGCGCACACCGGCGAGGGTGTGATGGTGAACTCGCGCCACGGTGACCTCGATCTGGACGGCCTGCGCCAGCGCGAGGCCGTGGCAAAAACCATCGCCTGGCTGGAGGCCAAAGGCCTTGGCCAGCGCAAGGTGAACTACCGCCTGCGCGACTGGGTTTTCGCGCGCCAGCGCTACTGGGGCGAGCCCTTTCCCATCTACTACCTGGAGAACGGCGCGGCGGCGCTGCTCGACGACGGTGATTTGCCCCTTGAGCTTCCGGAAGTGGAGTCTTACCAGCCCACCGATAACGGCGAGAGTCCCCTCGCGCCCTTGGAGAACTGGATCCGTTTCAAGGACCGGCAGGGCAGGACAGGCCGGCGCGAGTCGGACACCATGCCCAATTGGGCGGGTTCCTGCTGGTACTACCTGCGCTTCATGGACCCGCATAACAGCCGCGAGTTCGCCACCTTGGAGCGCCAGCGGCGTTGGGGGAGGGTGGACGTGTATGTGGGCGGCACCGAGCACCTGAACCTCCACGACCTCTACAGCCGTTTCTGGCAGCGCGCGCTCTTTGATTTGGGCTTGGTGGCCGAACCGGAGCCCTTCCAAAAGCTGCTGCACCAGGGCATGATGCTGGGGCCCGACGGATCGAAGATGAGCAAGTCGGCGGGCAACGTGGTGAACCCCGACCAGATCCTCGTGGATCACGGCACGGACGTGCTCAGGCTCAACCTGTGTTTCATGGGCCCGGTGGAAGCCAACAAGCCCTGGAGCGAGGAGGGGCTCTTCGCCATGCGCCGTTTCATCGGGCGGGTGGAAAGGCTCTACGCGGAACACGAAGCCTGGGAGGAAGGGGAGGGGGAGCTCGCGGCGCGCATCGCCCTGCACCGCACCGTGAAGGCCGTGACGGCGGATATGGAGCGCTACCGCTTCAACACCGCCATCGCGCGGCTCATGGAGTTGCTGAACGAACTCCAGCGCCAGGTGCGCCGTGGCCGCAAGGCACTCGAAGCCTTCGCGGTGATGTTGAGCCCCTTCGCCCCGCACTTCGCCGAAGAAATGTGGGAGCGCCTGGGGCATGGCGGTGGCATCACCCGCGCTCCCTATCCCGGCTTCGACGAGTCCCTGTGCGCCGAGGAGGAAGTGGAAATCGCCGTGCAGTTCAACGGCAAAATCCGCCTGCGCGCAAAAGTCCCCGGCGGACTCGGGGCCGCGGAACTGCAGGCGCGCATGCTGGAGCTGCCCGAGGTACGGGAAAAACTGGCCGGAAAGCCCCCCCTCAAGGTCATAGCGGTTCCCGGCCGGCTGGTCAACATCATCCTGGGGGGAGGATGATCCGAAAGGAAAGTAGCAAGATATAGGTAGGTGACGCCAGCTTCAGAATATCTCGAAGCCCGCCATTTTGAAATGGCGGTCGAAACTGAAGGCGGTGCGGTAGCGCAGGCGGCGCATGAGGGCGAAGGAGACGCAGTCGGTGAAACTCGCGTCCTGGTCGGCGAACTTTTTGAAAAACTCCAGGGCGCGCAGCTCATCCGCGCCGTCCGGGCGCAGGATGCGCAACTCGCTGGAGGAGTAAATCAGCGCCGCCTTGCGCAGGGCGAACTCATGCCCCGCCTTGCGCGCGAGCAGGGTCAACGTCTCGCTGATCACGAGGTTGGAGGTGCTGAGCGGCCGGGGCGTCCGCGCGAGAGACGTCCACTTCGCGCAGGCCACCCCATGGTGCTGATCCCCTTCGAGATAGCGTCCGAGAAAGGCCCCCGTATCCACGAAGATCAAGGCCAGTCGCCGTAGAGATGGTCGTCATGTCGCCGCGAGATGTCGCGGGGCACGGGGCCCGTAAAAATCTCGCGGTCGCTCAAAAAAGGGTCCGCCCGTGGTGCCTTGGACGCGCCCCCGGTGACGGCGCTTTCAAGGCAAGAACGGATCAGATCGCCGAGGGAGACGCGCAGCTCCCGCGCCCGGCGTTGGGCCCCGAGTTTCAGGGCGGTGGGCAGCATGATGGTGGTGCGGTGCATAAGCGCCATATTATATCCTACATAACTATTTCAAGGCCAGCCGCTCTGTTCTGTAAGCCGATATCACCATGACAACCTTATTCACTCCCGCGCAATGGCTGCTGGCTCTTTTGGGGGCGCTCTTGGTGGGGCTCGCCAAGACGGGCGTCGGGGGGTTGGGCATTTTTGCCGTGGCGATTTTCGCCAACCTTTTTCCCGCCCGCCAGTCAACGGGGGTGATTTTGCCGCTGCTGGTCTGTGCCGATATCATCGCCGTGGCCTACTACAAACGGCACGCCGTATGGGAACATCTCTGGCGGCTGATTCCCTGGGTAGTGCCGGGCATCGTGGTCGGCACTTTCGCCATGGGGCGCATCAATGACGCTGAGATGCAAAAACTCATCGGAGCGATCCTGGTTTCCATGGTGGGGCTGCACGTCTGGCGCCAGCAGCGGGCATCCCCCCATCCGGCAGCGTCGGAGGATGAGGTTTCTCACAGCCTTTGGTTTGCGGCGGTGATGGGGCTCCTGGCCGGGTTCACGACGATGGTAGCCAATGCGGCGGGTCCCATCATGGTGATCTACCTTTTGGCCATGCGGCTGCCGAAGATGGAGTTCCTCGGCACGGGGGCGTGGTATTTTCTACTCCTCAACACCTTCAAGCTGCCTTTCAGTTATGGGTTGCACCTGATCACGGCTAATTCGCTCATGCTCAACCTGCTGTTGGCGCCGGCGGTGATCCTCGGGGCGCTGGGTGGCCGCGTGCTGATTCGGCACATCAACCAGAGGTCTTTCGAGCTGTTGGCCCTGATCCTGACGCTGCTGGCGGGGCTGCGGTTGATCCTTTAGGACACGTTCATGACGGAAAAACTATTTGCCGCCTGTCCCCAGCTTCACGCGGCCATGAAGGCCAAGGGCATCGGCCCCCAGGGCAGTCGGGCGCTGACGGCTGAAGAAATAGCGGGGGTTTTTGCCGAGATCCAGGCCGGGAGTGCTCCACCGGCCCTCGAAGGCGCATTCCTGGCCGCGTTTCGCATCCTGGACCGGACGCCGGAAGAAGAGCGAATTTTCGGGGAACACCGCCAGCGCCTCGCGATCCTTCGGCACCCGGAAACGCTGTTCCTCGCTGGCGGGGAGGGACAGCGACCGGCTGCGCCTTATGACTCCATCCTCAAAAAACTCTTGGATCACGGCGAACTCGATTCCGGGGAGTGCCAAGCGGTGGTCCGTGGACTGCTCGAAACCGAACTCTCGGATCGCTTCAAAGCCGCCTTGCTCCAAGGCCTGCGCGTCAAGCGTGAAACCCCGGAAGAGATGCGCGCCCTCTACAAAGCATTGCTCGGGCACGCCCCGCGGCGCGAGGTGTTTTTCCCCGATCTTGTGGACATCGCGGAGCCTTACGACGGCTGCGGGCGCGGGCCCAGCCTGGGATTCTATGTCGCGGTGGTGACATCGTGCCTGGGGCTGCCCACCGCCATCCACGGCACGCGCGGCCTCGGGCCCAAGTACGGGCGCACCTGTGTGGACGTGATGCTGGATCTCGGCGTGCCGCGCCTATCTGATCTAGAAGAGGCTGAGCGTCTTATCCAGGAGATTGGTTTCGCCGGCCTGGACCAGGAGCAGGCCTTCCCGGCCTTGAAAAGCCTGCAACCCATGCGCAATGCCATGATGAAACGCCCTTTTCTCGCCACCCTGGAGAAGTTGCTCTGTCCGCTGCATTCCCAAGGCCGGCATCTGCTGGTCTGCGGCTACGTGCACCGCGACTACAAGGCGCTGCTGCCGCACGCCATCTTCGGCGCGGGCCTGGCCCAGGAACTCCTGCTGATGCGCGGCGCCGAGGGTTCCATCGTCCTGGACAGCAGTCGCAAAGCCACGGTGTTGCGCGGAACCGCTGAAAACAACATGGAGGAGGAAACCCTGGAATGGCCCGACGACCTGCTGGGGGGTGTGGCCGGGGCACCCGACTCCCCAGGACACGAGCGGGAATTCGCCGCGAGCGTACTGGCGGGCCGAGGCAAAGCCGCGCGCGACGTCGCCATGAGCGTCGGGGAGATACTCTACGTGGCCGGCAGGACTGAAAGCCGCAACGATGGCTGCAACGAGGCGCTCCAAGCCATGACATCCGGGCGCGCATTGGAGCAATTGCGCCGCATCCTTGGGTTCAAAAAATAAGCGAATGCGTTTACCAAAGATATTTGACCGCGGATTACGCGGATAACACGGATGGGGATGAAGAAAATTATCCGCGCCATCCTTGTAGTCCCCGGTTGTTCCCCCTGGTTTTTTTTGTTTTGCCGTGAACGCTTACAAATAAGCATCCCTTTTAATCCATCTCTTTTACGCCAACTTCTAGGCTGCGATGGGATTCCATACCCGCCGCAAACCCAGTCCATCGAAGTCTCTTACGTTCGCCGTGGCGAGTTCCGTCACGCCCTGCGCAATCATCGTGAGCGCGGAGCGCGTGTCGTAAAGGCGGCGGAAAGCGAAAGCGGAAGCACTGGCTTTGCGCCAGAGCGCGTCGTGGAGCGCGCGGCTCTCAGACGAGAAACCGATGAGCCTCCAGCGCGGATGGCTGCGATAGGCTTGGATGACTTGGACGGCCTCGCCGGCGCTGAGCGGATTCTGGAGCACGGCAGGGTTGCGCAGAAGACCGTAAAACTCGGCGAGGATGAGCTCGGAAATAGCCACGTCCTCAGCGCCTTGAATCGAGCTCATCCAGGCATGGGCGGCTTCATGCCATGGAGAAGCGCTGTTGAGGGTGTAGAGTAGAAGATTGGAATCTATGGACAGCATGCCTCAACTTCCGCCGCGACGGGTGAGGTGGACTTCGGCGGAGGTCATTTGCGCCTGTTCCTTGATTTCCGCGTGGCTCAACCCGCGCCATCCCAGATCGCGTGGCTTTGGAGGCCGCCACTCCTGATGAGCACCAGGTTCTGGGGCATAGACGCTGAGGATGTATTCGATGCCACGCCGGGCGAGCTCGGCGAGTGATATCTCGCGGGCCACGCACACCTTCTTGGCGCGGGCGAAAACATCGTCAGGAAGCTGGATTTGAGTCCTTATCATGACTACAATTCTACAGCATAAAGTTATGTTGTCAAAATGTGGGTCTCTGACCAGGATGTTTCTATTTTTTATTTATCTTAATCAATTAGTTTTATTTCAGTATGTTATAAAAAAACATCAAAAAGATATTCAAGAGCGCGCCAACCAGCGATTGGCAGCTAAAAATATCCCTCTTGAAAATTTTGATTTATGTTATAACATTAATATCTGTTAGAGCATCAAGAATTCGCCACCCCCCTCAGTGGAGAAAGCAGGTATGGTCGTCTCACGAAAATCAGCTTTCCCATGTCTGTCGCGACCGGGACACGGTTTGCCCTGCGTATTCATGCGAGCCGCGCTGGGCTTTCTGACTCTGGGGTTGTTTTCATTTTGGTTGGCAACGCCGGCTCACGCCGGGGAGAAGCCCATGGTTTATTGGGGCTGGGACACCGCCAATGTCCTAACGGACACCCTGGTGGGATCCGAGCTTGGAGACAGCAATCTCTACTGGGATCTGCGCAAGCCGTCGGCCCAGCCCGTCGGTCCTTTCGGAGGCATCGCCTACTTCAACTGGGAGGTGGTCCACAAGGGGGAAGGGCAGTTCTACCTGGATCCCGTCAGGAACTACCTGGACAAGGCGGCCGCCATGAAAGTCACTCTGCCTGATGGGACGGTGACTTGCAAGCAGGTCATTCTGGGCATTCCCTTCTACAACGGCCTGGCCCGCTCTGGCGGCCAGCAGCGGCTCCACTACAACGACTGCACGCCCCAATTCATCTACAACAGCGGCCGCTGCACGCGGGATTTTTTCAGTTCCACGGACCCGCGCTGGCCGGGGGTGGGGGATAATCAGTGGCACGGGCATATCCTGGAAGGCAAAGCCAGGGCATCATCTCCCGCTTACCCTTTGGCGGAGTTCCCGTTGGTGCCCGTAGAAGCCCCGCGTTACGGCGACGCTTACTGGCAGGAGCAGTACAAGGCCGTGGTGCAGGAGGTTATCGCGGCCTTCCATGATCACCCGGCCTACGGTGGTTTTGCCATCTCCTTCGGCTACGACGGCGAGTCGGTGGCAATCAAGGAGTTCCAGCGATCCATCACCCTTGCCGGCAAGGGCACTTTTGCCGTGACTTATGCCGCGGCTCCAAAGTGGCCTGAAATCGAAACTACCCTGCTCGGCTTGATAGGCTGGGCCCGCGGAGTGACTCCCAGGAACGGCGGCCGGAACACCAAGGCGGTCTATTTGCAGTCATGGCCGCGGCTGGCCGGCGGGCTCTATACGCCCACGGTGGGCGGGAAATTCAATAATTTCACGGCGGATGCCGCCGGAGACTTCAATTATTTGAACCAATCCGACTGGGCGGCGGAAACCAGCGCCTGGCTGAACTATCCCGAGCTGCCGCGCTGCCTGGAAAGCAAATACGACGCCAACCTGATGGGAGGAAGCTCCGCCTCCTTCAAGCAGGGTTCCTACTGGATGTTCCTGCGCATGCTGTCCTGCTTTCCCGATGCCATAGATTTCCACGCCGGACACTGGCGGGTCATGGCCTACCACTACGACTGGCTCCCTGCTTTCGTGAACCGCCACCTTGGGGTGCGCAAGGCAGCGGAGGCTCCGGATGTCTGGATCGCCATGCACGACGCCCCCGCCGCCACGCATAAAGATCCCCAAGACCCCTGGAAGGGCAGCGGCAAGCGCAGCGACCATTATTTCTACCTCTACCGTCCCGACGGCATCAGCGACGGCGCCTCGGTCCTGCTGGCGGATGGGACCGCCGCCTGGAAGGCGGAAATCCCCGACCTGGTGCCGCAGCCGCTTCCGCCCGCTTACGGCAACTACCTCGTCAATCCCAACAATGTCTATGGCCTTTACACGGGCAACACCCGCCAGCACCTCTATGCGCGCTATGTGCGGCGCACAAACCAGGCCGCAGGCGGGCGCTATATGTATTTCGACGCCGACAATGGTTATATCTCTTGCAGAAAGGCCCCGTGGCGGATCACCCTCAAGTACCTGGACAAAGGCAGCGGCGGCTTCGCGCTCCAGTACCTCGACGCCAACGGGTGGTTGCGTAGCCAGGCGGTGGCCAAGGCGAATTCAAAAGCCTGGAAGGAAAAAACCTGGGAGGTCAGCGATATCGCCTTCGCGGACGGCCTCACCACGGGACCGAGCGGCAAGGGCCGGACGCCCACCTTTGCCGACTTCCGTCTGGATGGCCTCGGCGACGATGACGAATACGTGCACATGGTCATGGTGGAGGGAGCACCCGCGACGCTTCCCGCGCGCACGGCCTATCTCACCGTCACCCTGATCCATCAGGCCAGCCTGACCCTCAATGGGACGGCGGAATTCACCGTCAAGCTGGTGGATGCGAGCGGCGCTCCGCTGGCGGGCCGGCGGATCATGGTGGCCATCAACGAAGAATGGAATTTCGCCAAAAACGTCGTCACCGCCGGCGACGGCACGGCGCGGCTCACCTGGAGCACCGCCAGCCGCGCCGACAGTTCCACCTTCATGGGCAACGGCGGCTTGCGCAATACCAGTTCCATGTTCACCGTCCACGCCAGGTTTCCGGGTGACGCGACCTACGCGGAGGCCGACAGCCGGGAGCGCATCTTCATCAACAACCAGAACCAGACCACGAGCAAAATCCAGATGTTGACTTCGCCCCAGCGCTTCAGCGTCCCGCAGGGCACGACCCGTGTTTTCGAGGCCAAACTGACTTGGGCGAACGGCGGAGCCATCGCCGGACAGACCGTCGAGTTCCACGGGTTTTATCAGATATTGACGGCACTGACGGACAGCCAGGGCGTGGCGCGGGCGACCCTGCAGCTCACCAAGCTCAATGACGCCGGGCGCTTCGTCATGCCTTTGGGCGGCGTTTATAACGTCACCGCGGCCTTTCGCGGCGGGAATGCCGCCACCGGATTGGCCAGCCTGGTTTCCGGTTGCTCCCAGAGCTGCCCCATCACCCTGGTGGAGCCGGGCGGGCCTCTTCCCGCGACACCCACCCTTGCGCTATCCGCCAGCACCACGACCGTGACGCTGGGCCAGTCCGTGACGCTTTCCTGGTCCAGCACCGGCGCGGATTCCTGCACGGCCTCGGGTGGCTGGAGTGGCGGCAAAGCCCTGAGCGGGTCCGAGGCGCTGGTCCCCGCCGTGACGAATAGCTATACGCTGACGGCCAACGGGGCGGGCGGGACGATTTCCAAGACCGTGACGATCACCGTCGCGGGAGGCACCACGCCGGTGGCCACGGAGGTCTATCGCATCAACTGCGGCGGAACAGCCCTCACCGACAGTCGGGGGAAGCTATGGCAGGCGGACCAATACTTCAACACCGGAAAAACCTATGCTACCACCGTGAACATCGCGGGCAGCTCCGACCCCAAGCTTTACCAGTCCAGCCGTTATGATGAAAAAGCGGCGACCGGCGACGCGGAGCTTAAATATTCCCTGCCCGTGGCCAATGGCGCCTATACCGTGGAACTGCATTTCGCCGATTCCTACGCCTGGGCCGCCGGGGTGCGCGTTTTCGACGTGAAGGTGGAGAATGCCCTGGCCATCGACAACCTGGATATCTTCGCCGCGGCCGGCGGCATGAACCGGGCGCTGGTCAAGACGGTGGCAACCTCCGTGGGCGACGGACAATTGAACATCG
>JAHFOS010000250.1 GCA_023261545.1 bacterium | reverse complement strand
GAAGTGACCAGCAGGATACGCCGCCAACCGCTCTGACGGGCGATGCGCGCCGTCTCGCGCGCATTCTCGCGCGTGTTGCGGGACGTGCGCTCCAGCAGGATGGAATCTCCTCGTACCCCCTCGCGCTCCAGCCAAACGCCGAGGAGATCCGCCTCGCTTTTATCCTGGCGGAAGGGATCGCCCGACCCCCCCGTGACGAGCAGCAGCGGCGCGCGGCCAAGCCGCAACAGGCGCAAACCCTCCTGGATGCGTTCCACCGCGTCGTTGAACTCCACGCGATCTCCGCGCCCGTGGGCGGGAAACAGGTTCACTATGCCGGTGAGCACCACGACGGCGTCCGCGGGGCCGGCCTCCCCGGCGGCACGCATGGGATAAGCCCCCTCCCACCAACGCATCAGGGGATTCGAGAAAGCCCTAGCGGAGACGAGCCATAGGAAAAGCAGGCCGGCGCGCAGCATTCGCCGCGGCCATCCCGGTTTCATGCGCCAGACGCACAGCAGGGTGGCCAGGCAAAACAACGGCAAGGGAAACAAAAGCGCGGCGGTCAGCTTGGAGAGGACAAAGAACAAGTTTATAGCCTCGCCACCCTCATAGAATGCCGGACGAGTGTAGATGCGTGTAACGTTGGCCAAGGAAGAAACGGAAGACCCGACACGGGGATGGGGTACCACCCTGGCCGAACGGCTGGAAAAGCCGCTGGCGGCGCTGGTCTTCTTCGTCGCCTTCCTGTGGTTCGCCCAGAAGATCCAGCTCGCCACGGCGGACCTGGGCCGGCATATCATGAACGGCCGCATGCTCGCCCGGGGCGCTAGCCGAGTCTTGGATACCAATTTCTATTCCATCACTGAGCCCGCGCGGACGGTGCTCAACCATCATTGGGGTGCCGGCGTGATCTTCAACTTCGTCCACGAAAAACTGGGATTCGAGGGTCTGAGCCTCTTCTACGGCCTGCTGATGGCCGCCAGCGTGCTGCTTTTCTACCTGGCCGCGCGCCGGCGCGCCGGCAGCTCCGTGGCCTTGGTCGCCGTGCTGCTGGTCTTGCCGGTGGCCGCCACGCGCCGCGAAATCCGCCCCGAAGGCTTCAGCTACCTGTTTCTGGGCCTTTTCCTCTGGGCATGGGATCGCGCGCATTTGGAAGTCGCAAGCCGGACGGGCGCCCGCAACGAGCCTTCGTCCGGCGCTCCTAGGCCTCAGCTTTCCCTCGTGAAGCTGTGGTGGCTCATCCCCCTCCAGATCCTCTGGGTCAACCTGCATATCTTCTTCTTCCTCGGGCCTTTCTGCGCGGCCTGCGCCGTGATCGGAGAGGCCGTGAACGGCAGGCCCTGGCGCCGGGCAGCGCTTTTCGCCCTGTTGCTGGCGCTGTCCTGCCTCGCCAATCCCTTCGGTTTCCACGGCGCCCTGGCCCCACTCACCATCTTCGAGGAATACGGCTACATGCTGGCCGAAAACCAGCATGTTTTTTTCATGCAAGAGCGTTTCTCCGGCAACCCTGCCTACCTGCACTTCGAAATCCTGGCGGCGCTGACCCTGGGCGCCATATTCTGGATGATCCACAAGCGGGAGGCGCGCAGGCACCTCGCGGGCCTGGTCGTCCTTTTACTACTCGGCACGCTCGCCATTTGCGCCGTGCGCGGCTTCACGCTTTTTGCCCTCGCCTTCATCCCCGCCTGCGCCACCTTTCTGGCGTTTTTGTGCCGGATCCTGCTTCCGCGGAGCGCGCGGCTGCTGCGCGACGCCTGCCTCGGCCTTTCCACGATCCTCCTCGTGGTGGCCGTATTTCCCAGCCATTACCTCTCTCCCTTCTCCATCACCAGCGGCCTCGGGCTTTTTCCCAATGCCATCAGCAACGATCGGCCCATGGCCTTTTTCAAGCTCCTCAAGGCCCAGGGCCCTATTTTCAACAACTACGACATCGGCGGCTACCTCATCTTCCACCTGTTCACGAACGAGCCCTCCTACAGCGTCTTCGTGGACAACCGCCCCGAGGCGTACTCCGCGGCGTTTTTCAAGGAAACCTACATTCCGATGCAGGCCGACGAGGATCGCTGGCGCGAGGCCATGGCCAAATACAACTTCGGCGCCATCATCTTCTACCGCCGCGACCTCACGCCCTGGGGCCAACCCTTCCTCATCCGCCGCCTGGAGGACCCCGAGTGGGCGCCCGTTTACGCCTCTGAAAACGACGACGTCATCATCTACCTGCGGCGCACCGAAGCCAACCGCCGCAACATCGAGCTCATGGAACCGCAAGTGCGCAAAATGTTCCGGGTGACGCGCAACGGTTAGACCGCCTCCGCGTCGCGCCCCCAGCGCACGCGGGTTCTATTCTCCGCACATCTTTCCTATTCTCCATGGGGGGAGGTCCATCGTAGTATAGATGTGCGAATGTTATCCGTGCCACGTTCATCCGTCCTCCTGATATTATTGCTGCCGGCCTTCCTGGTCCTGGCCGGGAATGCCCGTGGCGATAGCGTTGCGGCGCGGATCCAGGGGCGGTCCTACCCCTCCGTCTTCCAAGCGTGGAATGCGCAATATGGGGATGATTTCATTGCCCGCCATGACATCTGGTGGGACGACATTTCCCAATTCAACGTTGCTTGGGACGACGCCTATCCCCTGCTCGGCAACAACCTGACGAACGTCGAGGCTGGCCGAGCCAAGCGCAGTGCGCTCCTCGCCAAGAACCCCAACCTCCTCCTGCTGGCGGAAATCCGTTATTTCAGCGCTTACGAAAACTGGCTGCCTTACGGCCACTCCTGGTGGCGGTTGAGAAACGGCAGCCGAATTGCCGTGCCCGGATACGCCCAGTATGTGCTGAATTACGACGATCCCAGCTTCAGGGCGCACGTCGTCGCACAGGCCTTGGCCTGCGTCAACAGCGGTATTTTCGATGGGATCTTCCTGGACTGCTGGACGACCGATCCCTCCTTCCCCAATGGGCAGTGGGGCACGACCATAGATGACGCGGGAAAGGTGGCGCTGATTAAAGAGCTGCGCAGCGCCCTGGGCGAAAACGTCATCATCATCGCCAATTCCAACGACAACAAGACGCCGACCAGCGGGCCATATATCAACGGGTATTTCATGGAATGTTGGAACTCCTCCACCTCCGGCGCCTGGGCCAAAATCTACGACACGCTGCAATGGGCCGAAAACAACCTCCGCGTTCCGCGCGTGAACTGCCTGGAGACCTGGGGCGACTCCTGGGCCAACGACAAGATGCGGCTCGTGACCACCTGCAGCCTCACCATGTCCGACGGTTGCGTGCTCTTCGCCAACAGCAGCCATCAGCATGAGTTCTATTCCTTTTGGAACAGAAACGGCGGCCTTGGCAAGCCAAAATCCGGAAAAAGCTCCAGGGCCGGTGATGGCACTTACCGCCGGGAATTCGACTACGGCACCGTTATCCACAATCCCATGGGGAATCCCGCGGTCCAGATCAACTTCTCAAGCGCCATGAAAAGCGTTGCCACGGGCATCAGCAGCACCTCGCACACGTTGAACTCCGGAGATGGCGATATCTTTCTGGGAAGCGCGATCAATCAGACGCCGGCGGTCAATGCGGGTTATGACCTCGCGGTGACGCTGCCGCAGACGGCGGCGTTGAACGGCACGGCGACCGACGACGGCCTGCCCAGCGGTACGCTAACCGTGTCCTGGACGAAGGTCTCTGGCCCGGGCAGCGTGAGTTTCGCCAATCCAACTGCGGCGCAGACCACGGCGACCTTCTCCCTCGCCGGCAGCTACGTGTTGCGGCTCACGGCCTCGGATGGAACCTTGAGCGCAGCGGACGATGTCAGCGTGACGGTGAGCCCGGCGGCGAACCAGGCTCCCGTGGCGCAGGCTGGCGCTGACCTCGCGGTGACGCTGCCGCAGACGGCGGCGTTGAACGGCACGGCGACCGACGACGGCCTGCCCAGCGGCACGCTCACCGTGGCCTGGACGAAGGTTTCCGGCCCGGGCAGCGTGAGCTTCGCCAATCCAACTGCGGCGCAAACCACGGCGGCCTTCTCCCTCGCCGGCAGCTACGTGTTGCGGCTCACGGCCTCGGATGGTGCCTTGAGCGCGGCGGACGACCTCGGCGTGACGGTGAGCCCGGCGGCGAACCAGGCTCCCGTGGCGAGTGCTGGTGCTGACCTCGCGGTGACGCTGCCGCAGACGGCGACGTTGAACGGCACGGCGACCGACGACGGCCTGCCCAGTGGGGCGCTCACCGTGGCCTGGACGAAGGTCTCCGGCCCGGGCAGCGTGAGTTTCGCCAATCCAACCGCGGCGCAGACCACGACGACCTTC
>JAHFOS010000284.1 GCA_023261545.1 bacterium | reverse complement strand
GCTCTGAGCCTTAAGCCTCTGTTTGACTACGAAGTTCTGGCCCTATTGAAAAAGGGTGGAACTGTAAAAATTGGATATATTAAAGAAATTAAAAGGATTCGTGGCATCACGATCAAGAACGAAGAAAGAATGACCTCTTTAGAACACCTATTTGGCGATACTGCTATACCAGGTCATTTGTGGGGCGATGGATTTAAAAGGATCGAAATAATCGAAAAAGATGAATCTGAGGTGGTGTTTAAAGTAAATGATGAGAATGATTCCATTTGTAAAATCTTAGATACGCTACTTCCTTCAACGGCCAAATATCTTTCCAGTGTATCTAAGAGGTTTGTCATCCAGTTTGTAAATGAAGTTGCCTCAGATTACTATGAGCTGAGCTATTTCTACCTTAACGCTGAAGACCAGGTATCACCCGAGGAACGAATTGAGCTAATTCAAATGTATCTCAACGGCCTGACCCCTCGATCAGATAAAGAGGTAAAATATTTCAAGTACCTCCGTAACGAGGTAGATAATTAGGTAAAAATGCAATACGAACCGGAAAAAGTAACATACAAATGGTGATCGCCGCATAACAATTGGGTGTCTTTATACCAATCCTGTCAACTCGTCACTTTAGATCTCAACTCAACTTCGTCAACCCATTGTTCGCACAATTTAGCAGTCGAAAAAATCCCGATGTCCAATCCCTGTGAAATCCAAGACCGCCCCCAAAGAAATACCGAGGCCCACATCGCGCAACAGCCCAAAGGGCGCTTCGTTCGTGACTCCGCACTCACTTCGGGGCTTCGCCCAAATTGGTTTTGGAGCTGGCCCGGCAATTCAAACTGGGATTCGGCTGCACTGACTTTCTCCGCGATATACAATTCTGGTCTACGTCAGTTTGCCTCATCCCGTTTTCATTGCTTGCTGTGGGCGGGAATTCCGGCGGGCGTAGGCCCACACGCCATTCCCGTCCTCGCAAATCGGTCAAGCTCCAAAACCAACTTCGCCCTTCGGGCGCCGTTGCGCGAAATGGGCCTCGAATAGTGCCCTTCGGGCAATAGATCAGGAAGTATTTTTTGGGGGCGGAAGAAAAGATTTATTGAAAGCCAAGAGATCGGAAAAGAAATCGGAAATTAAGATTTTTATAGAGAACCGGAAAATCGGATAAGCAGAGAACCAAAAATCCGAACTAAGAAATTGGAAAAATAACGGAAAAGTATCGGAATGAAAACCCAAGAGATACGGACCAAGAGCCGCATAACCAGCGGATCGAACGGACGAGCCTCAGCCGTCACGGGTTTTGCTCGGGTCGGTCAAAGATGGGTTGGTCTCACGGCAAAACCCGCGCCGGTGCCCTCCGTCCTTGTCCCTCCGGGCCAAGGACTCCGGCTTCGTTCGCCGCTCATCCGCGTGTTATACGGACCAAGTAATTGAATGAAGAAATCGGATATCGGACAAGTAAAAATCCGAAATATGAAAGACGAACAATGGCCTTCGGCTTTGAATGTAGGTGAATGGATTCCATGCTTTGCGATGGAAAAATCCCGCAATCTAATCCCTGTGGAAGCCAAGAACGCCCCCAAAGAAATGCCGAGGCCCACTTCGCGCAACATTAAGGACATAGGCTGAAGTTTTGCCGCGCAGGCCAATGAGGTGCCCGGGAAGATTCTGCAAAACTTTGGGCTATGTCGTGTTGAACGAAGCCGCTTTCGCGGTGGCGTTTCCCGGTGGCTCTATGGGGGCTGAATCGCCGGTGGATGGGTTTTCGGCCGGGAGTAGGGAACGCTTCTGTGTGTTCCGTCCCTTTTCCGCGACACAATGGGCCTATGAATGAGCCGATTTTCCCGCATCCCTAATCCTTTTTTCTCCATGGGCCATAGCCCTATGACCACGCCGCAGGATAACGGCGCGTGTATGCTCCAAATTGTTTTCCGCAACTCCCGGATTCTTTTCATCCGCTCCCGCTCACATAGGGTCTAATCAACCGCAAACCACACTGACCGCATTTCGGGCAGAGCAGGATATTCACACCGGTGGATTTCATGATCACCTCCGCCACCGATGGCTTTGTTTTTTTCCCACCCACCTGGTTCTCCTTTTCCGGCTCCACCGGCTCATCCTCTACCGGCGTTACATTCAGGAGCGCCTTGATTGTATCCAAATTCTTGCGTTTGTATCGGTTCGATAAAAATCCGAACATGCGGATCCGGCGATATCCCTTGGGCAGGACATGCAGTAGAAACCGCCTGATGAAATCCGCCGCAGGCAGGACCATTACCTCGCGTTTTCCCTCCTTCCGGTAATTCTTCAACTTGAATGTCACCTTGCCATTCTCCATGCTCTGAAGCCTGGAGTTGGATATCGCCACGCGATGCGTGTACCGTCCCAAGTAAGCCAAAACCTGTTTGGGTCCCGCAAACGGCTCCTTGCAGTACACGACCCAATTCTTGGTGAACAGGGCCTCCTTCATGGCGTAAAAGCAGGTCGGTGTGGAGAGCGGCTCCGCCTGTCCGGTGAAGATCAGCTGTGCCTCCTTGTACGCCCGACCCAGCTTCGCCAGGAATTTGTTTTTGAAAAGGACGCGCAGCGGCCCCACCGGAACCAGAAAATCCCGCGCTTTCAACCCTTTCTTGTTCCTGCGCACGCCCCGTTGGCGGAAGGCGCTCTTCTCCTTATCCAAGGCGCCGCCGGGGACGATCATATGCACATGGGGATGGTCCATGAGATTCTGTCCCCAGGTATGCAAGACCGCGATAGCCCCGCCCTGACCGGAAAATTCCGTGCGGGTTTCGATCAGGTTCGCCATCGCTTCCCATGCCGATGCGAATAAGAAATCATACAGGATTTTCTTGTTCGCCAAAACCAGGGGGTTCAGTTCGTGCGGCAAGGTGAAGCAGACATGGAAATAGGGCACGGGCAAAAGCTCCGCCTCCCGCTCTCCCACCCATCTGGCGCTCTGCGAACCCTGGCATCCCGGACAATGCCGGTTCCGGCAGGAATTGTAGGCGACCTTTTCATACGTGCACTCGGGGGTTTGGCAACGGATGACATGTGC
Organism: bacterium; assembly: GCA_023261545.1. Lineage (GTDB taxonomy): Bacteria > Planctomycetota > JADGBV01 > JADGBV01 > JADGBV01 > JAHFOS01. Next base: position 1,256 of record JAHFOS010000284.1, on the reverse strand, counting down.
GCCCAGGGCCGGTGTATGGCAGCGCTCAACGGCATTGAGGATTTTATGGGCCGGGTACGGGATGGGGTGATTGCTACGAAACGCGCCTCCGTATTTGAGCAGGATATTCTGCAAGGTGATGGGGGGATGATTCAGGCTCGTGGTCATAATGCCTCCGCCTTGAGCGTGTTCAGCGAGAGCAGGTCGAGCGGGGACTTGACAGAGGTGATGGTATTGATGGCGACGTGGACGTACTTCTGGGTCGTGGCGATATTCTGATGCCCCAGAATCCTTTGAATGGTAAAGGCCGGCACATTGGCTTCGAAGAGATGGGTGGCGAAGGAATGCCGGAGCATGTGAACGCCCCCGGGTTTTTTGATTTCCGCCAATTTTTTGGCATCTTCGAAGATGCACTGGATGGAGCGGCGGTGATACGGCCGTTGGAATTTGGAGGGGAAGAAGATGTCCTTTGGTTTATAGACCTTCCAATAAGCCCGCAACTGGGCGAGGAGGACGGGCGAGAGCGGTACGTACCGTTCGCGTTTCCCTTTGCCCATGAACTTGAGGGTCATGCGCTGGGAATCGATATTTTGAACGCGGAAAAGGCGGAGCTCCTCGAGCCGCATGCCCGTGGCGTAGAAGGTCATGAGAATGGTTTTGTGTTTGAGGTCGGGAGTGGCTTCAATCAGGCGTTCGATTTCGGAGGTGGAAAGGACAATGGGGAGTCGGAATTCCTGCTTCATGGACGGGACATGTTTGACCACGACCTCCCGTTTGAGGACATGGGTGAAGAAGAACAGGATCCCGCAGCGCAGGTTGCGCAGGGACGAAGGGGCAAGCCCTCGGCGTTGGGAATAAAGCAGGAAGGCCTTGATATCCTCCTCGCCCAGGGTGTCGGGAGATTTGCCGTGGTACTTGGCCAGGGAACTGACGGCTTCGACGTAGTTTTTCAGGGTCATTCCGGAATAGCCGAAGAGCTTGAGTTCGTTGATGGTTTTCTGACGCAGGAATTTCAATGGATTCTCCTATACCGTGTTTGTCATCGAGCGGAATGCCCGGGACAGATGAAAGGATAGGAGAGCGGCTCCGAATAGGCGGGCGGGGGGAGAAGGCGGGAGCTAGGAAATAATCAGGTCGTGGGGCTTAACGCCACCGCGAAAGCGGTTTTGTTCAACAAGCGCCATGGCACATCGCTCGCAAGGCTCGCTCGGGGCTTCGCCCAAATGGCTTTTCAGGGCGGCCTGGTAGTTCAGGCTGGGATTTCGAGCGGCGCGAAC
>JAHFOS010000115.1 GCA_023261545.1 bacterium | reverse complement strand
GCAGATGCACGGCATCGGCATCCTCGGCATCAACAACACCGTGGGCTGGGGCGTTTATATCACTGACTTCGTGTTCTGGATCGGTATCGGCCACGCGGGGACGCTCATCTCCGCCATCCTCTTCCTGTTCCGCCAGAAGTGGCGCACCGCCATCAACCGCTCGGCGGAGGCCATGACCATCTTCGCAGTGATGTGCGCCGGCATCTTCCCGCTCATCCATGTGGGCCGCTCCTGGTACGGTTACTGGCTTATTCCTTATCCCAACACGCGCAGCCTGTGGGTCAACTTCAACTCGCCGCTGTTGTGGGACGTGTTCGCGGTGAGCACCTACGCCACCGTCTCAGTGGTGTTCTGGTATGTGGGGCTGCTGCCCGACCTCGCGACGGTGCGCGATCAGGCCAAGGACCCCATCCGCCGCATGATCTACGGGGCCCTCAGCCTGGGCTGGAAGGGCTCGGGGCGCGCCTGGGCGCACTACGAGCGCGCCTACGCGCAGTTCGCCTGGCTGGCCACGCCACTGGTGCTCTCGGTACACTCCATCGTGTCCTTTGACTTCGCCGTTTCCAACCTGCCCGGCTGGCACGCCACCATCTTCCCGCCTTATTTCGTGGTTGGAGCGGTGTTCTCCGGCTTCGGCATGGTGATCACCCTGCTGGTGGTGGCGCGCGTCACCATGGGCTTGCAGCACCTCATCACCGTGCGGCACCTTGAACTCTGCACAAAAATCATCCTGACCACTTCGATGATCGTGGGCATGGCTTACGCCACCGAGGTGTATATCGCCTGGTACAGCGAGAGCCCCTACGAGCGCTTCGCCTTCTACAACCGCGCCTTCGGACCCTACGCCTGGGCGTACTGGACCATGGTGACCTGCAACTGCATCATCCCGCAGTTGTTCTGGTTCCCGGCGGTGCGCCGCAACATCCCTGTGATGTTCGTGATCTCCATTTGCGTCAACATCGGCATGTGGTTCGAGCGCTTCAACATCTTCGTGATCTCGCTGCACCGCGACTTCCTGCCGGCGAGCTGGAACTACTTCGTGCCCACCTCCTTCGACTGGATCATGACCGCCGGTTCCTTCGGGCTGTTCTTCACGATGTTCCTGCTGTTCTGCCGCCTGCTGCCGGTCATCGCCGTGGCCGAGATCAAGCCCTGCCTGCCGGCGCCGGCGGGACCGGCGCCGCACGCGCACGGCCAGGGAGCGCACTGATGGGCAGCAAGCTGATGGTGGCCGGTTTCATCACCGATCCCCGGGAATTCCTGGAGCTCGGGGAGAAGGCGCGCGCGCGCGGGTTCAAGAAGCTCGACTGCATCATGCCCTACCCGGTGCATGGCTTCGAGGAGGCCTACGGTATCGGCTGGTCGTGGATCGGCTTGGCGGCCTTCATCGCGCTGCTCACGGGCTGGGGTCTGGGGTTCCTGATGCAATATTGGATGCACCAGGTGGACTATCCCATCAACTTCGGCGGACGGCCGCACCTCAATGCGCCGGCCTTCATCCCCGTGACCTTCGAGTGCGGCATCCTGCTTTCGGCGCTGACCACGCTTGGGAGCCTGATCTTCGCCGGCAAGCTCTTTCCCCATCCCTGCCTCAAGGTGGTCCGCGCGCGCTGCAGCGATGATCTCTTTGCCATCCTCATTCCCGCCAACGACGGGGAGGAACGCGCCCGCGCCGAAGCCTTCCTGCGGGAGACTGGCGTAAAGGACGTTGAGAGTTTCGACGCTGCCTATATGGACCGCACCCAGTGCGGGCTCGCCAAGGGGAAGAGCGCGTGAGAGCGGGCAACTTTTTCGCGGCGCTGGCCGCCCTGACCCTCGCCGGCTGCGGCGGCGACATGAACCAGGAAAAACTGCAGCCCGCCTGGAGCATGATGCCCGACATGCACCAGCAGCCGTCGTTGCGGGCGTTGGAGGGGGTGCCGGATGCGGAAGGCAAGATGCAGCGCAGCGCGCGCGAACCCGTGCCGGGCACGGTGCCGGTGCAATTCTCGCCCTACGAGGACGTTCCGGGTCTCGCCAATCCCCTGCCGCGCACAGTGGAAGTGCTGGAGGCGGGCAGGAAAGCCTACAACGTCTATTGCATCGTCTGCCACGGCGAGCGCGGGGACGGCAAGGGTTCGGTGGCCATCAAGAATGAGAAGGAACTCTACGGTGGTCGCGTGGTGAAGTTCCCCGGCCAGCAGATGCCGCCGACGCCCGTGAATACTTCGGGTGTGCAGCGCACACAAGACGCGGCGATATTCCGCCGCCTTGAGCAGGGCGGCCCCATCATGCCGGCCTACGCCCATATTCCGGTGGAGACGCGTTGGGCCATCATCCACTACCTGCGCGTGCTCTACAAGGCCGGGCATCCGACGCAAAAGCAACTCGACGCCTTCAAGAAGGAGTCGGGGAAATACCCCGACCCCGTGCCCGCGGATACGGTGAACGCACTCCATCCCCACGAGCCATGAGCCACGGCCACAGCCACATCAGCGAAGTGCGCGACCCCGGCCCGCTCGCGCCCGCGGACTACCGCGACCTCGCCACCCTGGGCACGACCCTGCTGTGCGTCGGTCTCGCCGCCCTGGGGGTGCAACTGATCAACGATCTGCGCCTCGCCTGCGTCGCGTACCTCGAAGGTTTCTTCTACGCGCTGTGCCTGGGCATGGCGGGCGTCTTCTTCGTGGCCGTGAACTACGCCGCCAACTCCACCTGGAGCGTGCCCTTGCGGCGCCTGATGGAGGCTCTGAGCTCCTACCTGCCCTATGCCTTCTGGACCTTCATCCCCATCATCGCCGTTCACGGCTGGATCTACGAGTGGTCGGATCCCGAGGCCCATCTCGGTCCCAGCAAGACGACCTACTTCCAGCTTCCTTTCTGGGCGGGCCGCATCCTGATTTTCCTGCTGGCCTGGAACCTCTTCGCCGCCTGGTTCAGGAACGCCTCCGTGCGTCAGGACACCGATAAGCAGGAACTCGCCCCCAAGCTCATCGCGGCCCTGTTCCTGGCCTTCTTCGGCATCAGTTTCACCATCTTTTCGGTGGACCTGCTCATGTCGGTGCGCGTGCACTGGTTCTCCACCATCTGGGGCGTGTACTGCTTCGCCGGCATGTTCCAGGCGGGCTTGTGCATCCTGATCCTGCTCGCCATCTACCTGCGTGCGCGCGGCCCCTTCCGCGACATCTTCACCGAGCGGCACCTCTTCGACCTCGGCACCTGGATGCTGGCCTGGTGCACCTTCATGGTCTATATCGGCTTTTCGCAGTTCATGCTCATCTGGTACGCCAACCTTCCGGAAGAAACGCCTTTCTTCATCGACCGCTTCAAGGCGGGCTGGATGTGGATCTACCTCGTGGTCTTCTTCCTCAAGTGGGCGGTCCCCTTCCTGGTGCTGATGCCCAAACCCGCGCGCCGCTGCCATAAGGTGCTGGGGCGCATGGCACTGGTTATTCTGCTCACCGAATGGCTGGATATCTACTGGATGATCTCCCCCGAGTTCATCCTGCACAACGCCATCAGCCTGCACACCCTGCTCAGTTTCCTGGTGGGCCTGGGGTTCCTGGGCGCGGTGCTACTTTGCGTCGCGCGCTTTCTTCGCAGCCACTCCATCGTGCCGGCCGGCGACCCCCGGCTGCTCTCCAGCGTGCGGGGGGATCACCTGTGAGGAAAATCTGGGTTGCCGGGGCCGTCCTCGCCGTGGTTTCCCTGCTGGTGCTGCAGGCCGCGCCTCCGGCTCCAGACTTGGCCAAGCTCAAGAAGGGCCACGACCTCTACGAACAGCACTGCGCGCTCTGCCACGGCCCCAAGGGCGATGCCGATACGCCGGTGGGCAAGCCCATGAAAGCGCGCAATCTGTTGGCCGACCCCTTCAAACAGGGAGAAAGCGAGGCCGATATCGCCAAAACCTTGGAGGCCGGCGTGCCCGGAACGGGAATGGTAGCCTTCACGGCGCAGCTCCCCGCCCCCGAAGATCGCCAAGCGGTGGCAGCCTATGTCGCCTACCTCCGCCAGCACAAGCAAGCGCCTGAATTCGCGGAGGCGCCCGTGGCCGCGGCGCCCGCCGCCAAGGCCGATCCCGCCATGGCCAAGCTCAGGAAGGGCCGCGACTTTTACGAGCAGCAATGCTCCCTGTGCCACGGCGCCAAGGGCGACGCCGATTCACCCACGGGCAAGGCCTTGAAGGCCCGCAATTTCGTGGCGGACCCTTTCAAACAAGGGGAGAGCGAGGCCGATATCGCCAAGACCCTGGAAACCGGCGTGCCTGGAACGGGTATGGTGGCGTTCACCGCCGCCTCGCAGTTGCCGACTCCCGAAGACCGCCAAGCCGTGGCCGCCTACGTGGCCTATATCCGGCAACACAAGAAACCGCCCGTCATTGAAGACGATTCCGGCGCCGAACCCGAAGTCGAGGCCGAAGTCACCATCAGTTACGCCATGAAGCTCCTCACCCGCGAACCGCGCGAGGCCATCATCAAGGATTTCCCCAAGCAAGGCCCCGGCTACGAGGTTTACGCCAGGAACTGCGCCTCCTGCCACGGCGCCAACGGCGAAGGCGGTATCGCGGTGAAGATCATGGCGAGCGCCCCCTACGAGCGGCTCAAAACCAACGCGATCTTCGGGCACAACGGGCCGTGGCTCAAGGACATGGACACCTTCACCCTCCTCGTGACCAAGGGCCTGCCGGGCGGCACGATGCCGGGGGCGGGCACGCTGACGAAGAAGGAAGTGGCGGCGCTTTACCAATATATGAAGGGGTTGGTGGAGTAGCGGGGGCAAGGCTGGCGCGGCTTCAACAGGGAAGCAGGCCTCAAGGGCGGTGGCTGTTCTTCACCCCTCCCGCGTGGTCAACGGCGGTTTCGGCGGCCTTGCAGGCGCGGAACCAGAGTTTCCTTTCCGGGGGCAAGGTCCCCTTGTGGTAGTAGGGATCGCGACCCGCCACCTGGATAACGCTGCGATAGTCGGTCATGGCCATGCTTTCCCCCTCTTTGGGATGATGCCAGGGCAGCAGCGACCAGGCGTTCATGTAGTGGTTGACGAGCACGCGGCGGTGGGCTTGACTGCGGTTCTTGCGCGAGCGGTGCAGGAGGTAGCCATTGAAGAAGACCAGGGATCCGCGCTTCACTTCCACCGGGATTTCCTTTGACTCGTCGAAACCGTAGGACTGGGGCGAGAAGTCGAACTCATCCGCGTTGCCGTGGCCCTTCTGTGGAAAAAGGAACCCGTCCCGGTGCGATCCGGGGATGATCCACAGGCAGCCGTTTTCCTTGGTGGCGTCGTCCAGCGCTATCCAGGCCCCGATCAGGGAGCGGTCGCGGGTGGGGATGTAGATTTCATCCTGGTGCCAGGCCTGACCCTGGTATCCAGGGGGCTTCACGAAAAGCATGGACTGCATGCACTTCACGCTGCCATCCCAGTGCGGCAGGTGCGCGGCGGTGATTTGGCTCAAGACCCCGCAGATAAGCGGGTGGCGCAAGTATTTCTCCATGGTGGGGCTCACGAAATGCGGTTGATGGATGCAGAGAACCTTGGCCAGCAGTTCTGCGTCCGACTCATCCCCGCGCAGAACGGGGAAATTGCCTTCGGTGGTATATTCGCCGCGAATGAGCTTGGGGATGTCCGCCAGGATTTCTTGAATCTCCTTTTCTTTCAAGAAGTTATCGAGGACGAGGTAGCCATTCTCGACAAAAAAGCGCACTTTGTCGGCGCCCAGCACGCGGGGCACTTCAATCATGGGTCCACTGTCGGGCGCTATCATGACCTGCTCCTGAAGAGACTCATGAATTAATAGCGTTTTTTGGCCTGAAATCCATGGCGGTTGTTGGCAAAAACATGCCTGAAATTAACATGGCGGTCTATGTCCGGCGGACGATTCAAACTTCGCGACGTCTCCAGCGCCCTCTACCCGCCGGGGAGCTCCCTCGGGCCGCGTCGGCTTCCGGATTACGAACTCGTCTGGATCGATCAAGGGAACGTGGTCTGGGAGTGCAATCGCGTCGAACATCCAGCCCCTCCCGGCACCATGATCCTCTCAAGGCGCGGATTTGAGGAATTCTACCGCTGGGATCCCCAGGGCCCCACGCGCCACGGCTTCCTCCACTTCGATTTCAACGATGGCGGCAGGGAAGGCTTGCCGCCCGAATCCCATTGGCCGGTCACGCGGCAACTCGAAGCCGATGACATCCTGAGGCCCTTGCTGAACCACCTCGGCTGGCTGCAACAGTGCCGGCTCCCGGGCGCGGAGCCGCTCATCCAAAGCTGCTTTGCCTTGATACTCAATATTTACATCTCAGGACTGAACCGGACCCGGGAGCCCGAGAGCGACGAGCTGCCCGCGCCGGTGCTCCAGGCCTTCGAACACGCACGGCTGCGCTGGCAGAATGGCAGCATGACACCACTCTCGCTCAAGGAACTGGCCGGCGCCGCCCATGTTTCTCCCGTCCATCTCTGCCGCCTTTTTCGCGCAAGCCTGGGCGTCGGTCCCCAGAAGGCCTTGCGCCTGCTGAGGCTCCAGCGGGCCTCGCTGCTGCTGGCGCGCACCAACACGCGCGTCAAAGGCATCGCCGATGCTTGCGGCTTCGCCAGCCCCTTCCATTTCTCGCGCGCTTTTCACACCGTCTTCGGTTCAAGCCCGCGAAAGTACCGGGAACAGGTGCTGCGGGGAGCGCTGCCCTCCTCCGGCAGGCTGCCCCACGCTCTCGTCGGTTTGTCGCGCCAACTACTCACCCACTGATTTTCGTATGACCCGACATGGCAACGCCGAACACCTAGCGCGCATTTCCCGATGCGCTCAGACCCACCACCCCGGAAACCCGGTCTTCCAAGGTGCGAAAGCGCAGCGAGGCCTGCCAGCGTCCGTCCCCAAACGATGTGTATTGCGCCTGATTCACCCGCATGCGCACCTCGTGCACCCCCTTGGCGAGTTGGAGTTTCAGCCGTTCCGCGGAGCGCGTGACCGGCGCGCCCTCGTCCCTGCGGCAGGCGAGCTGGCCGTCAATCCACAGCAACAGTTGGTCGTCGGACTGGATCTTGAGCAGATAGCGGCCGGACTCGGGAACCTCGATGCGCGTGCGCGCATAAATAGTGGCGAGGGCGGGAGCGTGCAGGCTGTTGCCGATGGTCTCCAGCCCGAAATCCAGCACGCCGAAGGTATCGAAGCTCGAAAGCTTGAAGGGCCGCCAGCGACAGGCGTCGCCCTCCCCTGGCTTCACCTCGTCAAGGGGACCGGGCTGGTCGTTGCTGAGGTAGGGAAGCTGGCCGCTCACCTCCCAGGCGCAGGGGCGCTGCAAGGGAACGCGGCGCTGGGCCAAAAGTTCCGTGCCGCGCCGCACCTCGGCCTCCAGCAGGAACTCGCGCCGCTGCAACCGCTCCAAATCCAGAGCCGAGAAATCCAGCGGCCAGAACTCGACCTCCCGCAGTCCGGCGAGCTCAATTTTGCGATCCAAGACCGTGAGGTCGCCTCCATCCTGGCTCGCGCCGCGCAGGCGCGCCACGAGGCGCGCGATACCGCGCCCGCCGGCGAGCCGGCGCAACAGCACCTTGCAATGCGGCGGCTGAGCGGTATCCAGCACCATGCTTTCGAGATCCAATCCGAGATCGAGGACCGGCGCGCGCCGCGCAAATTCCGTCCCCACCACCTGCGGCAGATTGGCACGGTAGGTCTCGGCACCCGCAAGGCTCACCTGGCTCAAAGCGATTTGGTCCAGGCGCACGCCATCCTCGTGGATGAAGATGTGCAAATAATGGTCGCCGGCCTCCAGGTATTTCCGAATACCGTCAACCCGGGTCCACACCCAGCGGAAAGGCGTGTTGTTGGACAACGCTCTGCCAAAGTAGCCCTTGCCATTGGGCCGGGGGCCGCCTTCGTCCACGCCCACGATGATGGCGTTGGAGCAGTGGGACCCTGTGGTCCAAAAACGCGCGTAAACCTCGTAGGTACCGGCTTGGGGAAGGTGGAAATGGTGGATCAGGCGGAAATATTCCTGGCCCTCCTCCACATCGTAAAAGTTGAAAACGCGCGCGTGGATCTGCCCCGGCCCGTTGCCGATGCCCTCTTTGCAGTGAAGGTAAGCGCCGCCAGCGCAGGCCGGATCGGGATGCGCCTCCCAGCCGTAGTTCATTTCGGCGTAATGCTCGGCCTCAAAAACCCAGGTTCCCGCGGGCGGTTCGGTCAGCGCGTTCCCGGCCAACGCCAGGCTCGCTGGCCCTTGCGGTGGCGAAGCTGGCGGCAACACCAGGCGCGGCGCGGGCCAGGTGCGCCGCCATAGACCGCCGATGGGAACTCCGTGCGCCAAGGCGACAGCCCGACCCGCCCGGTCGTAGCTGTAGCGGGGTCCGTCAGCTTCCCTAAACTCGTCGGTGATGCGGGGCCGGTCTTTTTCAATCAATTCGTCGGCACGCAGGTAATAGGGCACGAGGTCGCCCAGGGTTTCCGGCAACGCCCCGAGCTCATGCTCGAACAGCAGCAACGCGTCGTGGACGGACCACAGATCGCGCACGCGCCGGTCGTAGTCCATGCGCTGGGGACGCGTCAGCAGGCGATCCACGGTGAAAGCGAGCGCGATGAAAACCACCGCGCCCGCCGCGGTCAGGATCCCCCGCCTCATGGCGAATCCGACTGATAAGGAATTGGATTCACGGAACCCTGGCGATTTTAGCGCAAGTGGCGCCCGTGCACAGGTGCTGAACCCAGGAAACGTGGAATAATGGCGAGAAACTGTAACCTTATCCATATGCTTGCCAAAAAGCATCCTCCGGTCGCTAATCTCCCGAGCGCGCGCTGGCTGGCGCTGGCCGAGGCCTTGCGACCCGCGCTCTCGCGCAACGACCGCTGGCCGGTGCGTCTGGTCGAGCCCGTCGCCGATCCGTCCGCGTTCCAGGGTTGGCGCCTCAAGGAAGTCGCCGCCGCGGAGGCCTTGCCCGCCCGCACGATCGGCCGCGGCGAGCAGGTCATCGTCGACTTCGGCGAGCATCTCGTCGGTTACCTGCGTTTGGAGTTGGCCTACGTCGGGATCGCGATGGACGCCCCGCTGCGGTTGAAGCTGGTGTTCGGCGAGGTGCCCGCCGAGGTGTGTGAGCCCTTCGATCCCTTTGACGGCACCCTCAGCCGCGCCTGGCTCCAGGACGAGCTCGTCACCCTCGACGAGCTGTCGCGCCCGCTGACCTTGCCGCGTCGTTACGCCTTCCGCTACCTGCGCATCGCCGTCGTCGCCACCTCGGTCAACTACCGCGTGCGTATCGCCGCGCTCGCGTGCGAACGCGTGACGTCAGCCGCGCGCCCGCCGCAACCGCTCCCGCCCGGACTCCCGCCCGATCTCGTCGCCATTGACGAAGCTGGCCTGCGCACGCTCGCCAACTGCATGCAGACCGTCTTCGAGGACGGGCCCAAGCGGGATCGCCGGCTGTGGAGCGGTGACCTGCGGCTGCAGGCCTTGACCAACTACGTATCGTTCGCCGACACCGCGCTGGTGAAGCGCTGCCTGTACCTGCTCGCCGGTCTGGCTCGGGCGGACGGCTGCGTACCCGCGTGCGTGTACGAGTTCCCGACGCCATCCATGGGCATAGATTTCATCCTCGACTACACCGCGCTCTTCCCCGCCATCGTGCTCGATTACGCGCGCGCCAGCGGCGACCTCGATACCGCGCGCGACCTGTGGCCCGTGGCCCGGCGGCAGCTCGAAATCGCGCTGGCGCACCTCGACGACGAGGGGTTGTTCGTGGACCCCAAGACCTGGTGGCTGTTCATTGACTGGGCCGACGGGCTCGACAAGCAGGCGGCGGTGCACGGCGTGCTCGCTTACGCGGCCGAGCGCACCCTCGCGCTCGCGCGGCTGCTGGAACGGGACGCCGACGTCGCCCATCTGCCGGCGCTCGCGCCGCGCATGAAATCCGCCGCGCGCGCCCGCCTTTTCGACGCCGGGTCCGGGTTGTTCGTCAGCGGCGCCCAGCGCCAGGTGTCCTGGGCTTCACAGACCTGGATGGTCCTCGCGGGCATCATGACGCCCGCGGAGGGGGCGGCGGCGTTCCGCGCCCTCCCTGCGCTGCCCGACGCGGTGACGCCGGGCGGGCCTTACCTCTGGCATCACGTGATCGAAGCGATGCTGATCTGCGGACTCAAGGACGAATCCCTGGCGCGCGTGCGTTCCTACTGGGGCGCGATGATCGCGCGCGGCGCCACCACTTTTTGGGAGGTCTTCGATCCCGCCGACGAGCGCCGCTCGCCCTACCGGTCGCACCACCTCAACAGCTACTGCCACGCCTGGAGTTGCACCCCGGCCTACTTCATCCGCCGTGGCGCGTTCGCCGGAATTATCGGGCCCGGCTCAACGCCAGCGGACGGTCGAAAGCCGATGGCCCATTAACACGCGTTGATTACCCCGCGGAACGGGTAGCATGGAATTCATGCCATCCGATGCCAGATCTCGCCCTTCGCGCCTGCTGGAACCAACCCGCCCAGGAGGCCGGCGCGCTGCCTTCTCCAACGGAAAACCGGTTTCCCGTTAAGCATGCTCCCGCTGCTCAAAACCTACATCCCCAGCCACTTCACCTGGCAGACCATCGCCCTGGCCTTCCTCATCACCTTTATCTGCGGCGGACTCATCGCCAAGACCTACGAGCGCACCTACCGCGGCCTGTCGTGGTCGCCAGCACTGGTGCAGACGCTGGTCCTGAGCGGAATAGTGACCTGCATGGTGATGATGGCCATTGGAGACAATATCGCCGGCGCCATCGGCATCATCGGCTCGCTGGCCATCATCCGTTTCCGCACCAACCTGCGCGACCCGCGCGACATGGTGTTCGTGTTCGCCGCCATCGGCACGGGCGTGGCCTGCGGGATGCTGTCCTTCCTGCCGGCCCTCATCGGCACCGCGGTGTTCTGTCTCGTCGCCTTCATCCTGCATGGGTCCGGCTTCGCTGCGCGGCGCACGCACGACGGCCTGCTGCGCTTCCAGGCTCCGACGGATGGTGCCGTCCGCGTCACCGAGGTCCTGCACGGCCACACGGCCCATTTTGCCCTGGTGACCCTGCGCGAGGTGGCCCAGGGCCGCCTCGTCGAGTACGCCTACCAGGTGAAGCTGCGCCGGTCGGGCGACAGTGACGACGCGGAGCGCCTGCTGGCGGCCTTGCGCGGCATCTCCGGAGTTGAAGGATTGGCGTATTTCAACCAGCAATCCACCACCGAGGTTTAGAGCTTGTCCGCAAATAAGCTTCGTTGGCCCGAGGCCGAGCAGAGCCGAGGCCGGCAAGGCGCGCGAAGCAGGCGATAGTGGAGCCTAGCGCCGATGCAGCGCAACGCAGCGTGCCGACGGCTATGATCGGACGAAGCCAGAATGTCATTGATGGACAAGCTCTTAAGATAAATCGCGCGCTTCTCATCCGCACCGAGACCAAATTCCTCGTGGCCGAGGCCACGGCCCGGGCCATCTCCGAGCGCCTTGCCGTCCTCTGCGAGCGCGACGAACACACGCCGGCCGGTGCCCGCGATTACGCCAGCCACAGCCTGTACTTCGACTCGCCAACCCGCTCACTCTACCGCGCCAAAGTCCTTGAGCTGCAACGGCAGTTGAAATTGCGGGTGCGCTATTACGACGATGGCCCCGTGTGGCTGGAGGTGAAGCGCAAAGACGGCGAACTCATCACCAAATCCGGCTGCCCGCTGGATCGCGCTCGCTGGCCACGGGTGCTACAAGACTACTTTACAGAGAAAATTCCCGGCCTCCTGGCCCCGAACGGATTCCTCGACATGATCCAGCAACTGGGCGGCGAACCGGTATGCCGCGTCCACTACCGCCGCGAGGCTTGGGTCAGCCTGGTGGACGACGACCTGCGCATCACCTTCGACCGCGATTTGAGAGCTGAGCCCGCCTGGGGCGATCTGTCCCTGTCCATGGACCCGTCTTCCGCCGCACTCATGGACAACCCCTGGGATACCCACAGCGCCTGGGGCGGATCGCCGGTGATCATGGAGATCAAAACCTCGAAGCCCGTGCCAGCTTGGATGGCCGCCCTCGTGGATGCTTTCCGCCTGACCCCCCAGGGCATTTCCAAGTTCGCCATGGGAGTGGAGGCCTCGGACATCAGGTCGCCGGATCTCCGCACCGCGAATACCCCTTGGAGGCCGGTTCCCCCAACTGGTGCCCCGGCCCTCAAGGCCGTTTAAGCGCCCCTTCCCTTGAAAATCCCAATACTTTTTGTCGAGAAAAAATGCTGAATAAAATTTTTCCTGTAGGAGTTTTCGTGCTGACGGCCCTGGCGGTGACGGCCTGCGGCGACGAGAAGCCCGCCGCTGGCACGCCGCCCTTGGCTGCACCACCAGCGGCCAACATCGGCTACAAATCCGCGGTGTTCGCCCTCGCGGAACCCGCTGCCGTCGCGGACAGAGCCACGGTGGTCGCGGTGGAGAAGCAGGCCGTGCTCAATGCCAGCCTCATCACCTATGACACGGCGAGCAGCACCTTTGCCCAAGTCAACGGTGACATCAACGCGAATGACGATGTCGTCGTCAAAATCGAGGCCCACTTGGTGATGGACGGTTACCCCGACGACGGCAAGGCGAAAAACGCGACGTTGCGGATGCGCGGCCACAGCACCCGGGAATCGGAGCAGAAGTCATACCGGGTGCAACTGGCCAAGGATGCCCCGGCCTGGAACGGCGAGAGGGCGCTCCAGCTCAACAAGCATCCCTACGACCTGACGCACATGCGCAACAAGCTGGCCTTCGACCTGTTCAGGGATATCCCGCATATCCCCAGCCTGCGCACCCAGTTCGTCCACCTGACGATCTCCAACAAGGACCCACGCGGCGTCCCATACGACGCGAAGGATTACGGCCTGTACACCCATGTCGAGAAGCTGGGCAAAGACTATCTCGCGGCGCGCGGCCTGCCCAGGAGCGGCAACATCTACAAGGCCGAGAACTTCGAGTTCAAGCTCAGCGAAAACCTGGCCCTCACGGCTGATGGCGACGCAGTCAATGAGACGAACTTCAAAAAGACGCTGTCGCTGGAGGCTAATAACCACAACCACACCCGGCTGAAGGAGATGCTGACCGCCCTCAACGACCCGGGCACGGACTTCGAGGTGTTCTTCGCCAAGTATTTCGACAAGAGCAATTACCTGACCTGGCTGGCCACTTCCATCCTGTTCGGCAACCGCGACACCATCAACCAGAACTTCGCCCTGTATCAGGCGGCGAACAGCGACACGTTCTATTTCCTGCCCTGGGACTACGATGGCGCCTTCGGCTTCGAAGACCAGCCCGACCAAGCCCCCGCTCCCCTTTACGCCTCCTGGCAACAGACGCTGGCCAACTGGTGGAGCATCCCGCTGCACCAGAAGTTCATGAAGAACCCGGCGCATCTAGGCGAGTTGAAGCTGGCGGTGGACGAGCTGTACAACCACTTCCTCACCGAGGCCATGATCAAGTCCAGACTGGACAAGTACAAGCCGCTGGTCCAGCCCTACATCATCAACCCGCCCGACGCCACCTACCTGCCGGTGCTGGGTGATGAGTTGCAGGCGGAGTGGGAGGCAGAGTGCAACCGCATCCCCGCGACAGTACAGAAAAACCGCCAGTTGTTCCTCGACGGTCTGGAGAACCCCATGCCCTTCTATGAGATCGCGGAACCGGCGGAGGATGGCCAGTTGCGGCTGGGGTGGGATGAAAGCTACGACCTGCAGGGCGACGCGCTGAGCTATCAGGTGCAAGTGGCGGCCACGCCGGACTTCGCCTCCCCGCTCGTGAATCAAACCGTCAGCAACAAGACCGAGTTGATGATCCCGAAGCCAGCCAACGGCACCTATTATTTGAAGGTCACGGCCAGGGACAGCAAAGGGCACAGCCAGATTTCTTTTACCAAGGCCAGCGCGGATGAGAAGACCTGGTTCGGGGTCTTTAAGTTCGAGATTTACTGAGGCGGGGGTCAGCCGATAGAACGCAAGGGATACGAAAAAAAAACAATGCCACGCAGCTTCCCGCCCGCCGCAAAAATTAGCCGCCGCGGCGACTTGCGCATTGATTCCCGCCCCCTACCATTGCGGCGCCGCCAATTTCCGCCCCCCGCCCATGCCCCTCAATCGCTACAGCTCCCGCGTCACCCAGCGCCCCTCCCAGCCCACCTCCCAGGCCATGCTCTACGCCACGGGCATGAAGCCCGAGGACATGGACAAGGGCCAGGTGGGCATCTCCAGCATGTGGTTCGAGGGCAACCCCTGCAACATGCACTTGCTCAAGCTCTCGGAGCGGGTGGCCGAGGGCGTGCGCAAGGCGGGCTTGGTGCCCATGCGCTTCAACACCATCGGCGTGAGCGACGGCATCTCCATGGGCACCGACGGCATGAGCTTCTCGCTGCAATCGCGCGACATCATCGCCGACTCCATCGAAACGGTGATGAGCGCCCAGTGGTACGATGCCAATATCTCCATCCCCGGCTGTGACAAGAACATGCCGGGCTGCCTCATCGCCATGGCGCGGCTCAACCGTCCGGCCCTGATGATCTACGGCGGGACCATCCGCGGCGGCAGCCTGGAGGGCCAGCCCATCGATATCGTGACCGCGGCGGAGAGCT
>JAHFOS010000114.1 GCA_023261545.1 bacterium | reverse complement strand
CAATTTGCCACCAACGATAGTTTCTGAAGGCACTCAAATTCAGCCGCAACCCATGACGCAAAATTTGGGCTTAGGACCAGCGCCACCCTTGTTTCCTAGTGCGGAAGCGGCAGTAGTCATGATGCCACAACCAATCCCCGGGCCACCCTTGTCACCTCTCCCCGAGCCTGCGTCCACCCCGACCCCAATAACGGGCTTGGGAACGGCACTTCTGTCATCTGTTAGTGCGGAGGTGGCAGTGATCCAAATGCTAGGGCCAGCCCCCGCGCCACCCCCGACGCCATCCCCCACACCTGCGCCCACTTCTGAATTTTTAAAAACTCCCGATGCATCCCCGAAAATTTCCGCTGAACCACCGCGCTACCGCTTGGAAGTCTTCAATGGTTTTGGCAGCGGGAACTACCTATCGGGTGAGCATGTGTTGATCTCGGCAGCCATGCGGGAGGGATTCGTCTTCGCTCGCTGGTTCGGTCATGCGGGGCTGTTGGAGAACAGCCAACAGGACGCCACGGGTTTCTTCATGCCGGCCTGGAATGTACAGATTCTTGCCGAGTTCAGCCGACTGTCTTCTCAAGCAGATTCCGCCGCAACAATCCCTGCGAATCCGGCCCCTCAAGACTCTTCAGAACGGCAATCCGGTAGTTCTGGCGGTGTTCAGGCCAGTTCCGGGGGAGGTTGCATCCTAGGACTTGGTGCGCAAAATGAGGAGATGCGGTATTGAATAAAAAGATTGAAACAGATCTGTATTTCGATACAATACAGGAGGGTGGAAGCTAACTTGTGAGGGGTAGTATTCTTGGCAACAAGATGTCAGTGCTTCAAGGAATTACTGCAGGCGGCCTGTCGCCTAGCTGCGAACTTGAAAGGCCGCGGTTTTGGATTTTTCCTGACCATGATTTGTCTCGGTGGTCTCGGCGCCGATGTTGTGGACTCCGTGCGTGGCTGGTGGAAATTTGACGAGACTAGCGGAACTATCGCCAGGGATTCGGGGCCTTACGCCTACCAAGGCAATCTTCAGGGCGGCATGACATTTGCATCCAGTTCCGTGGCAGGCCAGCAGGGCACGGCCCTTGCTTTTGACGGCACGGACGACTTCGTGCAAGTGAGTCTCAGTCCCAACCTCGCCTTCAGCGGTCAGCAGTCCTTTTCCATCAGTGTCTGGGTTTATTTCGAAGGGGCGACAAATGTGGATCGTTGGATCCTCCAGAAGGGGGATAACTTCTGGCTGTGGTACAAGGGCAGCACAGGGGAGATTTCCTTTGGCTACGATCAGGGCGGTCCCCGGGAGACTTTTCGCTCCTGGAGCCCGGTAATTGGACGATGGTATCATTTTAGCTGCGTCCACGATGCCGAGGCGGGAACGCTGGCCGTTGCCGTTGACAAGGTCCAGATTGGGAGCACAGGGACGGGTTTCACGGCCAGTCTCAATGGCAATGACGGCACACTCACCATTGGCCGCCGGCCCACACCCGTCTATAACTACTTTCAGGGCCGCATGGACGACCTCCGTATTTTCAACAAGGTCCTCTCCGCCGCGGAAATTTCCACCCTGGCCACATCAGGGGGTACGTCCTCAGCGTCTTCGGGCAGCTCCGCAAATTCGACCGGCGTGCTAGGGCCAAATCCGGGTACTGGTGGGTGTTTTCTCGGGTTCGGATTTGAGGCCGAGGACACCTGTGGTTCGCGTTGAATTTTAACGTTATCCAATACAATGGGCTGCGGGGAAATGCACAAAATATCGCCATGCCGACAGACTGCTATGCAATAGTTTGCGGGGGCTTCGGGCGCATACCCCCCTCGTGAAGGGCATCTCTCACTTTCAATGAAGCGGTTTCTGATGCTTCTCGTGACGGTGCTGCTGACGCAGGCGCCGCTCCGTTCGGATATCAAGGGCTCTGGGAATATTGCCTTCGACGCTAATAGCGATGGGAACAGTGAGGCCTTTCTCAACTCCTCGGGGCTGGGGATTGGGACACTTTCCCCCTCCGCCAATCTGCACGTGCAAGGCAACGCTTTTATCAGCGGAAACACAGGCATCGGCACGACGGCTCCGACCAGTTCTCTGCAAATCGCCGGGACCTGGGGCTTCTCCACCCAGTCATCCAATGCGAGCCTCACGGCCTCCAGCAACAGCCTCCTGCTCATGGACAGTTCGGTGGATGATCCTGTTTTGACCTTGCCCGCGGCCTCTTCAGTCACCGGGCGGACTTACATGATCAAAAAGACCAACAAGCAGGGGAAGGTTCTGGTCCGTTCCTCGGGTAATATTGACGGCCTCCAGGAAGTTCCCCTCAAGAGTGAAAATAGCGGTTTTCCCTCTCTCATTGTCGTCAGTGATGGCACTAACTGGAACATCCTCGGAGGTGCCAGCGGCCTCGACACGGAGGTGGTGGATTCTGTGAAAGGATGGTGGCGCTTCAGCGAATCCAGCGGCAACATTGCCTCAGATTCTGGAGCCAGCTCCTATACGGGCGGCCTGCAGGGCGGGATGACTTTCTCTTCCAACGTCGTGGCGGGGCGCTATGGCAACGCCCTGGTCTTTGACGGCACCGACGATTTCGTACAGGTGAACACCAGCACCAACCTGGCTTTTACAGGTCAGCAGTCCTTTTCCATCAGCGCTTGGGTTTATTTTCAGGGAGCTACTAACGTGGACCGTTGGATCGTGCAAAAGGGCGACAACTACTGGCTCTGGTACAAAAACGATGGTACAATTAGCTTTGGCTACGACCAGGGCGGGGCCCAGGAGATCTTCAAAACCCTGAGCCCCACGGCGAATCGTTGGTACCATATAGTTGGAGTGCATGATTCCGCCGCGGATACACTGGCCATCTATTCCGACAACGTGCAATTGGGCACCACAGGCACCAGTTACACAGCCAACCTCAACGCCAATGATGGTACATTGACCATCGGCCGCCGGCCCTCCCCTACCTACAATTACTTCCTGGGCCGCATTGACGATGTGCGCATTTTCAACAAGGCGATTTCCGCGACGGAAAGGTACAGTCTTGCGGGGGGGATCGATTCCGGCCTGGTGGGGTACTGGAAGTTCAATGATACCAGTGGCAGCACGGCCACGGACTCCGCTCTGAATGACGACGACGGCACTCTGCTGGGAGGCGCCACCTTCTCCAGCAACGCGGTCGCCGGCAAGATTGGGCGGGCGCTGGTGCTGAATGGGACCGGGCAGTATGTCACCATACCCAACGAATCCAAATTTGACTTCACCAGCAGTGTTAGCGTCTCTTTGTGGATCAAGGTCGCCAGTTTCACCAAGGCCTGGCAGTCCGTGGTGACCAAGGGGGACTCCACTTGGCGCCTGATGCGCGACAATTCCAATAACGCCCTGGCCTGGTATACCACCGGTACCACCACCCCCGTCCTGGCGGGCAGCGTGAACGTCAACAATGGCGCCTGGCATCACGTGGTGGCCATCTACAACGGCAGCACCAGCTACCTTTACGTGGACAACGCTTTGGACACTTCGGTCAGCACTTCGGGCACTCTGGCCAACACCGCCCACGCGGTGTGGATCGGCAATAACGCGGAGCAGACCGCCCGGGAGTTTGACGGTACCATGGACGATGTGCGTATCTATGGCCGGGCTCTCAGCGCCACTGAAGTCTCGACGCTCTACCAGATGGGCCAGTGATCCGCCCGCCCGGGCCGTTCCCACTTTTTTTTTCAGTCGCTTTCCCGGCTTGTATTTTCCAAGAACCTTAGGAGATGCCTCCCTTGAACGACCCCTGCCGTCCCGCCTACCACTTCACCCCGCCGGCCCACTGGATCAACGATCCTAACGGTCTCATCCACCATAAGGGTTGGTATCATGTTTTCTATCAGCACAACCCCGGGGAGGACGGCTGGGGCGATATCCATTGGGGTCACGCTCGCAGCCGCGATCTATTGCAATGGGAACACCTGCCCATCGCTTTAGCTCCATCCAAGGAAGAGTGCGGCGAACAGCATTGCTTTTCCGGATGTTGCGCCATCAATGGCAAGGGTGAGCCTGTCATATTCTACACCATGATTTTTGGGGAGCCCCGGGAGGTGCCCTCTTGGACGGGATATGCCATGGGTTCCGCTGATCTGCTGCGCTGGCAGAAATTCCCCCGGGATCCCGTCATGAAAACAGATGTCCATGGAGATACGCGCATCAGCGAGTGGCGCGATCCTTTTGTTTTTCAGTTCCAAAACCGCACCTTTATGGTTCAGGGTGGTACACGCGTGGGCAAGGATAGTCGTGGCGTCGTGCTTCTCTACGAGGCCATGGACAATGACCTGCTGCGTTGGAGCTACCGGGGGGTGATTTTCGAACATCCACAGGCCGATCTGCGCAGCATTGAATGCCCGGTCTTTTTTCCCATTGCCGCGGATCGTTTCATCCTGATCCTTTCTCCCTATGGTCCCGTGCAATATTGGACGGGCACCTTTGACCCCGATGTCCCGCGTTTCAATCCCGAAGTTTCAGGAGTTGTGGATCACGGCAAAAATTATTACGCGGCCAATGTTTTTCGCGACGGTCTGGGCAGATGGCTTTCGCTGGCTTGGGTCAACGGTTTCAAAGAGCGTTCTGGCAATGGCTGGTGCGGCTGTCTTTCCCTGCCCAGGGTATTGGAATGCGGAACCGATGGCAGACTATTGCAAAAACCCGCCCCAGAGCTGCGCGATTTGCGCCGGCGACATGTGCGACGCGATGGCGGACGAATCCAGGGTCGGCTGGAAATTACCGAGCTCACCAGTGACATGCTGGAGGTTGAGGCTGTGGTCCAGCTTGGCACTTGTGATTCCCTAAGCGTGGCTTTTGTCGAGGCGAACAGCCAAAACGCGCGCCTTGAGCTGAAGATTGCAGGAGACCGAGTGTTTTTGAACGGCGATGAGATACCTAACGCCCCCTTGCTCGGGGCGAATCTTATTGAACTGCGCATCTTCGCTGACCGCTCGGTTTTTGAAATTTTCATCAATGAAACCTTTTGCTGCACACGCACCCTTCATGAGTCGCCAACCGCTTATTTTTTTCGTCTGGAAGCCGATTCCGCTGGTGCCGTTCTGGAACGGCTGGATCTATGGGAGCTTGCTCCTTTGACCTATAGCTCTGAATTCGAATTGGCTAGCCAGAAATGAAGCGCATGCTTTTGTACAGATCTTTTCTGTATCTCCTGCTGGGAATCATGGCCTGCTGCCCCCCGATCATGGCAAACCTGACACTGTTGGGTGAGGCTCGGACACTGGAAGATCTGGGACCCGAGGAAAAGGCCGCCTACGCGTGGGCTCAGGATCATGCCAGGACATCTTACTGTTCTTTCGCATCTCTTCGCGAGAGCGAAGAGATGCTGGGAAAAACTAGGGTTTTCTGGTGGCACCTGGAACACCGGGACTTACCCAGCACAGCCTTGGATGCGGCTGTGGTCATGACACTTCGGACCCATATTTCCAGTGGGGCAGGCCTTTTTCTTTCTGGCTTCGCTCCGGCCTACGTCCAGGCACTTGGGCTTACGTCCAACGCTCCCTCAACCTGGAAGGAAGAAGGTGGCGTGAGCGGCGCCTGGGGTCTGTATCGGAAGAAAGAGCATCCCATTTTTCAGGGTCTGCCAGAGACCTTCCCATTGATCTCCGACGGACTACGCGCCAACAACCGTCTTTGCTGGTGGGACAACCCCTATCTCTTTGGCGGCATTTGGCTGGCTGATGTTGAGCGCCGGGGCAATATTTTGGCCTGTGGGGAGCAGATTCTGGGCCAGGGCAAAGTGATCGTTCTAGGTGTGGGCGCCTATGAGTGGCATTTCCCTGATGGCGTCAACCACAACCGGCACCATCTGCACAGATTCACCGCCAATATTCTGGAATATCTGGGTGCCGAGCTGACGGATCCAGCACGACTCACAAAAGACATTCTTGAGAAAGGGAAGCCCGTCCAGCGGATTGGCGAAGATCCGATTTTCCAATGGGGCTTTGAAGAACAGCAGAATAGCACTCAGGCTGTCGCGGAGCAGTATCAGGGCTGGCTGCATAAACCCTCATGGACGGCTGGCGTCAAGGGCCATGCACTGGAATTCGACGGGTACTCCACATGGCTGCGCCAGCCCTGGATGGCTCAGTCCCACGCTGTATCTGAGATCACCATAGAAGGATGGCTGGCCGTTCGCGAATTTCCCGGCGATGACGCCCCATTGGTTAATCAATACAGCGAAGATCGCGGTTTTTTCCTTGGCGTTGATAAGTTCGGACACCTTGTTTGTCGCATGCGCATAGGATCCGAGTGGCGGGAATTGAAAAGTGAAGAGAAGCTTCCCAAAGGCCGCTGGCATCACGCAGCTATGACTTACTTATCAGGGACGGGACTTTGTCTTTACCTCAACGGTGCCTTGATCCGCGAACTCAAGGGCCTGGAGGGATTATTCGAGTACGACAGTCGCGTCCCCTTGCAGGTGGGCCGCGACTGCAGGTCACCTTTGCTGGGAAACTTTTTTCCGACAGGCATGTTCAACGGACTTCTGGACGAGATCAAGATCCGCCATCGCGCGCTGTCCCAACAGCAAATTCTTGGGGCCTTCCGGTTGGTGGGCGAACTCCCTATCCCGGATCTCGCCATCCCTTCCAGCCGTTTTGCCGGCGATCCGCAACGCCCCATCTATCACGCCATGCCTCCCTGCGCCTGGGCCAACGAGCCCCATGGACTCATCTACCATGATGGTCTTTACCACCTCTTCTACCAGTCGAATCCAGCCGGACCTTACTGGAATTTCATCCGCTGGGGTCATATGATGAGTCGTGATCTGATCCACTGGGAGCATCGCCCCATTGCCATCGAACCTTCCGAGGGGGGCTTCGATTCGGTGGGCTGCTGGTCGGGATGTTCAGCGAATCAGGATGGGAAGCTCACGCTTGTCTACACTGGAGTCAACGGCCGCTTTGCGGGCGTAGGGATGGCTCGCCTCGAGAAGGATGGCCGCTTTTCAAAAGCAATTAATAATCCGGTCATTTCCGGGCGCCCTGAGGGCAACTACCACGACTTTCGCGACCCTTTCGTTTGGAAGGGCACGGATGGCTGGAATCTGATCATCGGTTCCGGTGTTCCCGGTGGGGGAGGCACCGTGTTCCTCTATACTTCCGAAGATTTTTTGAAATGGAATTATCAGGGCCCTTGGTTTGCGGGAGACCCGGCCGACTCCGGAACCTTTTGGGAGATGCCCATGGTCATCCCCTTTGATCAGCATTTGCTTTTCGGAGTGACGGAAGTTCCCGGACGCTGCTCCTACTGGATGGGAAAAAGCGACGGGCACCGCTTCATTCCCACTGATAAGCAGCCTCTGAGGCTGGACTTGATCAACCAATTCCTGAGTCCATCAGTAGCCCGAGATGTCAAGGGACGCTATGTGGCCATCGGCATCATCCCGGAGACCCGCAGCTCTTCTGACCAGATGTTGGCTGGATGGTCCCATGTTTTTAGCCTTCCGCGCGAATGGTACCTCACAAAGCAGGGGCGGCTGGGTCAGCGTCCCCATCCCGACCTGAAGTCCTTGAGAGGCCGGGAGACTTACTTGCATAACTTGAAAATTCCGGCGAGTGGAAATCTGCATTTGTCTGAGATCTCTGGCGAGGCCATGGAAATTATCTTGCGCATCAATCCCGGCGAAAACATGGATATGGGGCTTTCGCTCAGATCATCACCAGATAATCAGGAGGCCACGGTGATTTATTATGATTCTGGAAAACAGGAGGTCGTCCTGGACCGTAGCCTCAGCCGCAACGAAAGAACAGCGCCCGCGCAGACGCAACGTGTCGATCGCGCATCTTATCCTATAAAGCCACAGGAGGGCTTGACGCTCCATGTTTTTCTGGATCACTCCGTCCTCGAGTGCTTTATCAATGACCAGGACGCCTTTGCCACCCGTATTTATCCCTCCCGGAAGGACAGCATCGGCGTTTGGTTGCTGGCGCCCGGGGGTTCCGTCATGGTTTCCTCCCTCCTGGCTTGGAAGATGCAATCCTTGTGGTAAGTCTGTCTGATTTGACCTGGAATTCTGCCTGGTTCTGGCAGAATGATTCTCGCTATGAAAGATAGAACTCCTGATGTTGGGCCCTTGCCCAGGCGGGAGGCCTGGTTCACCATGATGCTGGACCGCTTCTGCGGACCTGATGGACCCGGAGGGTCCACCACAGCCGCGGTGATGCTGGCGTCTCTGCGCACCGGCGACCGCGCGGAGTTCGAGGGGGCGCTCACCGCGCTTTTCGCCGCGATCCCTGGCGAACTGCATGTGAAGCGCGAGGGGTTTTACCACAGCGTTTTCTTCGCAGCACTGCAGACCGTGGGGGCTGAGATCACGCCCGAATCGCGTAGCGACAAAGGGCGCATTGACGCGGTGCTGAAGACTCCGGGCTTCATCTATGTTATAGAGTTCAAGCTGGGTTCGGCTGAGTCCGCCCTGCAGCAGATCAAGGAGCGGCGCTACCACGAGGCATTCCTCGCCGATCCGCGGCCCATCATCCTCTTGGGAGCGGGCGGCTTTGCGGAACGTAACCCGCGTTGTCTGTGGGAGGATGTGCCGCAGTAAAGCGGCGTCTTCCACCGAGGGCGCACCTCCAAACTCCCGTCTCCCCCGTAATAGCGGGGGGGCCAAGGCACAAATCTCAGGCCGATTTTGAGCCTTTGGCCTCGCCCGTCTTACTCCCCGCGCCGGATTTACTCGCCGCTGCCTCGGTCGCTTTGCCCACCTCGGCCTTGTTCGCTTTGCTCGCGGCCTTCGGCTTATGGACCCCCAGCAGCCTTTCGCTGTCGGCGCGGCTCACGTGGGCAAAAGGCCGGGTCCTCCCGCGCGTGGGTTTGCGGCCATGGTTGGCCTTCTTCGAGCTGTGCTTGAACATGTAATTGCGATGCAAACGGGCCATGGCGCGCTCCTCGTGGTCCGGGGATTCTAAGGTTAAAAATATTCCGACAAGACGGCCAAGTTTCTTACCGGTTTGCCGTGTTTCCAAGTGCTGGCGTCCATTCCCATTCGCTGAGCGGTCCGATTTGGTGGGGAACGGAGCTATTGTTGACAAAAGGCAGCACTTAGATATGATTTAGCATCATGAAGGATCTGGAGTGGGATCCACGGAAAAACGAGTGGATCATCAGGGAAAGGGGGATTTCTTTCGAAGTTATTGCTCACCAGATTGCGGCGGGTCATGTGCTGGCCGACCTCGGGCATCCGAATCGCAAGAAGTATCCCGATCAGAGGATCCTCGTCGTTGAGCTGGGAGGAGTGGCCGTTGTTGTTCCTTACATTGAAGATGGAGAACGAATTTTTCTCATCACCGCGTATCCGAGCCGCGAGGCTACGCAACATTACATCAAGGGGAGAAGATCATGAAAAAGGGAAAACCCCTCAACCTGGACGCCTACGAGCAGGAAATCGAGGATGGGTTCGGACGTGATGGCTTCGAGTTATCCACTGGAATTTTCGAGCCCAGGAAGCGAGAACTCGCGGCCTACGCCTTGGGTGCCCTGAAAAAAGAGCGGCGTATCAACCTCCGCCTCAGGGAGAGCGATTATCAGGCCATCCAACTGAAAGCCGTTGACGAGAACATTCCCTATCAGACTTTGATCGCCAGCCTGGTCCACAAATATGTGACGGGACGCCTCGCCGAATCAAAGGCCGGTCATTAAAGCGTTCAGCCCTTTTGGTGCAACGACAAGCCCTCCCGCCGTTCGCCCTGAGCTTGTCGAAGGGCTAACGGGGCTGACGGCACGGCTCGTTCATGCTTCGACAAGCTCAGCACGAACGAGCCTGGCTGCTGACACAGCAATGCGAAAGCGCGAATCATGTGGTGAACGATTACGCCAGTCATTAAGCTCAAAGCGGGCTGCGCCCGCATTCCAAAGGCACTACGCATGCCCGCGGATGAGCGCGGCGATTTCCTCGGTTTTCTCGCGCATCAGCGGCTCGTTGCCGCGGCTCTCGACGTTGAGCCGCAGCAGCGGTTCGGTGTTCGAGGCGCGCAGGTTGAAGCGCCAGCCGGCGGCGAATTCGAAGGAGACGCCATCCACGCGGCTTTCGTTGGAGGCGAGGGGCCGCCAGCGCTCCTCGACGGCGCGCAGCGCCAGGGCGCCGTCGCGCACCGTGAAGTTGAGCTCGCCGCTGCAGGGGAATTTGCGCATGCGGTCGGCGACGAGTTCGCCGAGGCCCTTGCCGCGCGCCTTTAGCACCCTCAAGACCATGAGCCAGGGCAGCATTCCCGAGTCGCAATAGTTGAATTCGCGGAAATAGTGGTGGGCCGACATCTCGCCGCCGTACACCGCGTCCTCGTGGCGCATGGCCTCCTTGATGTAGGCGTGCCCGGTGCGGCCCAGCACCGCGCGACCTCCGAGGCCGCCCACCAGGTCCTGTGTGTTCCAGAACAGGCGCGGATCGTGGATGATGGCCGCGCCCGGGTGGACGCGCAGGGCGGCTTCGGCCAGCAGACCCACCAGGTAGTAGCCCTCGATGAAGGTGCCCTGGTTGTCGAAGAAGAAGCAGCGGTCGAAATCCCCGTCCCAGGCGATGGCGAGCTCCGCGCCCGTCTGGCGCAGCGCCGCCACGGTGGGTGGACGGTTTTCAGGCAGCAACGGGTTGGGGATGCCGTTGGGGAATTCCCCGTCGGGATCGAAATGCAGCCAGTGCACGTCGAGGCCGATGCGGTCGGTGAGCATCTTGGCCGTGGGTCCGGCACAGCCGTTGCCGGGGTTGGCCACCAGCTTGACTTTGGCGAGCTCCCCGGGCGGGCAGAGGTGCAGGAAGTGATCGCGCATCGGCGTCGTGAAGTCGCGCGCGGAGAGCTGGCCGCGTCTCAAGGCGGGGCGCAGGTTGCCTTTGAGGATGCGTTCCTTGATGACCGCCAGGCCCTTGTCGCCGGTGAGCGGCATGCCTTTGGGACCGACGGGCTTCAAGCCGTTGTAGCCCTTGGGGTTGTGGCTGGCGGTCACCATCACCCCGCCGGCCATGCCCGGCTCTCCCGAGGCGAAGTAGATGGTTTCCGTGCCGCAGAGTCCGGCGTCCACCACGTCCACGCCGCCATCCATGAGCCCGCGGTTCAAAGCGTTCTGGAGCGCGGGGCTGGTGTCGCGCACGTCGCGACCCGTGGCGACGGCCCCCTGCGGCTTGAACTCATTGGCGTAGGCCAGCCCGACCTTGTGGGCCAGGTCCTCGTCGAGTTCCTGGGGCGTGCGCCCGCGGATGTCATAGGCCTTGAAGGCGGTGAGATCGGCCATGGGGGTCCTCCTACTCCGGCTGCTTATTTTGAGCGGCGTTTCCTTCACGCCAGTCGCCGGGCTGGAATTCCCGAAGGGCGCTGAGCAGCGAGGCCTCCCCGGCACGGTAGGCCTCGTTATGGCCGCCTTGCAGCTCCGCGAAACGCACGCGCGCGCGCGGCAGCGCAGCCGCCAGCGCGCGGCCATGAGAGTAAGGCACCACTTCGTCGGCGGGGCTGTGGGCGATGAGGATTTTCAGGGTCGAGGTTGCGGATAACCGCCCGCGCACCTCGAAGGGGTGGCGACACAGCCATTGCGCGGGGAAGAAGGGGTAGATCTCCTGGGCCCTTTCGGCTACGCTGGTGAAGGCGCCCTCAAGGACGAGACCGCCCAGGTGGTCGAGCTCCGCAACCTGTGCCGCCACTCCCGCGCCCAGGCTGTGGCCCCAGAAGGTGATATCTGCGACACGGTAGCCGAGCGGCCCGCTGATATGGGCCACCCAGCGTTCCAGCAGGCGGGTCAGAGAGGCCTGGCTTGGGGTTCCGGAACAGCGACCGTAACCGGGGTAATCGAAAGTGAAGATCGAGCCCGCGAAGTGGGAACCGAGCCAGGCCATGCGATCCGCGCTGTCCGCCATGCAGGAGCCGTTGCCGCCCATGAAGACGATGATTTTTTTTGCCCCGAGGCGTTGGTAATGCCAGGCGTGGAAGGAGCCGTTGCCTTCCGGGGTGTCACGCAGCGCCAGTTCTTCGGCCACGAGCCCTGGCAGCACCGGCGGGGCCGAGGATCGCTGGGAAGGATGAAAGATAAGGGCGTTCTGGTTCCAGTAGAGCAGGCTCAGCAGCCCCAGATAACCGATGGCGACAGCGCCGAGCAGGACCACCAGCGCGCGCAGCAGAAACCTAAAGTCCTTGCCAAACTCCAGCGCCTGAGCGCGCAGCCACGCCGCGATCTTGGAGGGCCAGGGAGCGGGGACGCCGGGTCGTGGCAGCGCGGGACTCCGGGGCGGGGGGCCTATTCGCCCTGCTCAAACAGGAAATCCTGCGTCGGCAGGGCGTACTCGCAGATTTCGGACTTCTTGAAGAACAGGGCGATTTCGCGCGTGGCGGAGGGAGCGGAATCGCTGGCATGCACCAGGTTGAAGGCGCGCGAGCTGCTGAAATCCCCGCGCAGCGTGCCGGAGGCGGCTTCCACGCCGTTGGTCTTGCCGAGCAGGTTGCGCACCGATTCGATGGCGCGGTTGCCCTCGACGACCATCAGCATCACGGGAGAGGCCGTGATGAAACTCACCAGACTGGAAAAGAAAGACTTGGAGCTGTGTTCCGCGTAGTGTTTCTGCGCCGTCGCCTCGCTCAGGCGGGAAAACCGCGCCGCGATGATTTTGAGCCCCTTATCCTCAAGGCGCTGGATGACGGCGCCGATGCGACCGCGCAGGACGGCGTCCGGCTTGACGATGACGAGGGTTCTTTCGATCATGGTTTTTGAGACTAAGCGGCCAGTTAGAATAGCGCCCATTATAGGGGCGAATTATCCGCGCCAGCCCTCTCAGGCCCCGGTGGGATTTTCAGGATGGCGGTTTACAATGAAGTCATGACGCACTTTTTTCACGGGACTTCGCTCCTGGCCGTGTTGCTCGTCCTGTTGTGCGGCTGCAACAAGCGCATCGCCGCCAAGGAAGCGCGCGTGGCCAAGGTGAGCGAAGAGGCCGTCGTCGTCAAACAGTACACTCCGGAACAAAAAAAGAGTTACGAGCTCAAGATCAACCAGGGCAGCCGCCATCAGCTCATCATCACCAAGGACACCATCAAGAAGATGAAGCTGGAGCTCGTGCTCTACACGCTGCGCTCGGTCCAGAACGTGATCGGGGCCGTTCCCATTCCCTTCGTGAGTCAAGGCATCAACTTCACCCTCGACCGCACGGTGGACACCTACTATGTCCTGGAAGGCTGGAACAAAAGCCTGGAACGCAAAACGGGCATGAGCGTGGAGATCGAGGAAAACAGCGCCGGCCTCGAATTCAAGAAGTCGTTCTAGGGCGCCTGCAATCCTTCGCGGAGGCTCGGCAGGGGATTCCATGTGCCCCATCCGTCCCTGCCGCGTTCACTGGCTGTAGAGCTGTAAGACCTCCTCCTCGGAGAGCTCTTTGGTGTAGATGCGCACGTCGTCCAGGGCGCCGTCGAAATGCCGAATAGAGGAGCGGTAGGGCCCTCCCATCCCGAAGTTGCCATTCCAGGTTGACCTGTCCATGGCGTGGGTGTTGCTCTGGCTGTCGGTCTGGACCAGGGCGCCGTTGATGTACAGGTTCATCACCGGAGAGTTGCTCATGTTCCTGACGGTGACGGCAAAGTGCGTCCAGGTATTGGCCGAACTGAAGGCCGCGGTGCAATGCAGGGCGGAGCCGGTGTTGCCGGTGTTGGGCGGATATTCGTAGGGACTCTCCACATTGCCGAGGAAGACGCCTAGGTTGCCGGACACTTCGGTATTGGAGATCAGGTCGCGGATGTGGGCGTGGAACTCGCTGTTCGAGCCCCATCCGTTGGCGCCTGCGACATTATTGCCTTCCCAGAACATGAGTTGGCGGCGGCTCAGATCACGGGCGTAGAACCACATCACCACCGAGAAGTTCTCGGCCGTCTTGAGGACGTTGCTGGTCGTGATCACATTGTCGTCGACGCCGTCGAAGGAAAGCGCGGTTCCGACCTTTCCGCTGATAGTATTGGCCATGGTGAAGCCGCCGTCCAGCGTACCGGTAAACGAGCCCGTGGAGTCCGCAAGCGTGTTGCCGCTGGTCTCGGAAAACAGCCACGTGCTGGACAGGTTTCCGCTGGGAACCAGGCCGACCGAAGCGGCCCGTGCGAGGACATACCAGCGGGTGCCGTTGCTCAAGACTTTGATGTACGGATAGCCCACGGAG
The DNA here is from genome assembly GCA_023261545.1 of bacterium. Lineage (GTDB taxonomy): Bacteria > Planctomycetota > JADGBV01 > JADGBV01 > JADGBV01 > JAHFOS01. The sequence goes on along the minus strand of JAHFOS010000114.1, from coordinate 476 downwards.
GTGGTGGTGAGGAAGTAATTGGTCTGGTCGTCCATGTTGCCCGATCCCGAGACCTTGACGCGCACCTGGTTCAGGCCGTTCACCTTCTTGATGTCGTAGATGCGACCCGCAACCGTCGTGGGGTCGGGAAGCGTCAGCGTGATGTTGCTGGCGCTCGCATCCGCGAGGATCAGGGTGTTCCCGGCCAGAGTCGTGTTGGCGCTGACGCTTTGGATCCCAAAGCCCAACGTGCCGGAGATGTCCAGGGTTGATCTTGGGTTGGTGGTGCCGATGCCCAAGTTGCCCTGGGGAAGGATGGCGTTTCCCATCACTTGGAGGTTGGAGGAGGGACTCGTGACCCCGATCCCGAGCCCGTTGGTGCCCAGGACCACCCCGTAATTTCCGTTACTGAGTGCGTCCAGCTTCACATTTCCGCTGGTGCTGATGATGCCACCGACGCAGACTCGTCAGGACCCTAGAACCGCTACCAGGGTCAT
>JAHFOS010000004.1 GCA_023261545.1 bacterium | reverse complement strand
CATCTCCGACTTGCGCCGCGAGGACATCATCGCCTCGGGAGGACACAGCAACGCCACTCTCGATGAAACCCTGGCGGCGGTGGACCGTGGCATGGGCATGATCACGCATCTCTACTCAGTGATGTCCACCATCGTCAAACGGGGGCCCTTCCGCGTCCCCGGCATGCTCGAGGCGGCCTTGCTGGACGACCGGCTGGCCACCGAACTCATCGCCGATCTCCACCACGTTCCCAAGGATCTGCTGCGCCTCGCCTTCAAGGCCAAGGCCGAGGCTGCGGTGTGCTTCGTCACGGACGCCATGCGCGGGGCGGGAATGCCGGACGGGGTCTACACCTTCGGCTCCAGGCGCGGCACCCAAGCCATCGTGGAAAACGGCGTGGCGCGCAACCTGGACAACACCGGCTTCGCCAGCTCCACGGCGCGCATGATTGACCTGGTGCGCAACGCTGTCGAGACCGTGGACCTTGATCTCGAGGCGGCTTTGCGCCGCGCCAGCCTCATCCCCGCCGCCATCGCCGGTGTCGCAGGGCGGAAGGGAACCCTGGAACCCGGCAAGGACGCGGACATCGTCATCCTGGAAACGCATCCCCGCCTCGCGGTGCGCATGACTCTGGTGCGCGGCGAGGTGGTCTATGACTCCCGCCGCGACTGAACTCTCGTCAGCGGTTCTGGGCGGAGGCCGAGTCTTGCGCGCAAGCGGGCTCTTCCCGCTCGTCGCGACAGAGGGTTGATCAGGCTTGTTCGAGATAGCCGCGGAAATCAATGAGCCGCTCGTCCCCGCCGCGGTAGGTCGGCGGCTTGGGTTCGAGCCAGTCCACCAGGGTCTTGCGGATGGCGAAGGCGAAGAAGTGATTGCCCGCGGGATGGTAATGTCCCAGGAGGAAGCGGCGCAGATACGCGTCCACGTCGAGGTTGAAATTTTTGAAATCTTCGGCGTGCGCGAGGTTCATGTCGAAGACGCGGGCCCCGCGCGCGCGCAGGTGATCCACCACGGGCTGGTCGTCGCGCCGGCCCGCGGTGATGAGCTGGCGCGTGATGTGGGGACAGAAAAGCGCGATGAGCAGTTTGCGCTGGTGGCGCGCCGCGAATTCCAGGGCCATATCGATGACCTCGCGGCTGGTCGCAAAAGCGTAAGCGTCGCGCAGGGCGCTCACCCAGGCTCTCTCGTCCTCGGCGCCAGGCGCGCGGGGGAGCCGCAGGATCTCCGCCAACTGGCCCAGGAGTTTCAAGTCCACCTCCCGGATGTGCCCCTTCAGGTAAGCGCTCAGTTGCATCATCAGGTCGTCCCTGAGGGCCTCCACCATGAACTCCGGGTCGGTCATGTGGTAGAGCGCTTCCGGCGTCGCCAACGGGTTGTCGCGCTCGACGAGGGTGCCGGAGCCCAGATCCATCTCCAGGTTGGGCCAGAAATTCCCGTGGAACATCTGGGTGCCCATGCGTCCGCGCCAGACGTGCGTCAGCGCGCTGCGGCAACGCAGCGCGCTGCGGTAATGATCTTCGCCACCCCAGATGTAGAGGATGAGGTACTCCGCTCCCGGCCCCAGGCTCTCGACTTTGCGCAGCCGCCGGTACGCCTGATAGGCGCCGTATCCCCCCATGCCGTAGTTGCGGACGGGTTCGCCGAAGTGCGCGGCAAGGACCTCCTGCCAAGTCTCGTGGTCGCTCACCTGGTGGCAGAGCGTGAAACTGTCCCCGAAGGTATGGATACGGCAGGGTCGATCTGCGTAAACGACAGATCGGCGCGCTCCATCCGCGCCGGCATTGGAGATGGTGAGGCAGCCATCCAGCCCGTCCCGGGGCATGGAATGGCCCAAGACGTAGCCGAGTTCGGGATCGAACTTCGCCCAGGTGGGCTGGTCGGGGGAGAGGAAGGCGTCGAGTTCCTCCCTGCGGGCCACGCTGGCGCGGATGAATTGATCGAAGGTTGTGCTAATTGGCAACGTAGGGGTAGGCCTTGACGCTTGCAGCCCAGGATAGGCGCATCGGCGCCGAACACAAGGGAGGCAGCCTCTTGGAAAGGCTCACGATCTGCCGCGCATGCGCAGGTCCACGCCCACTGCGGCCACGAGGATAGTGCGCTTGACAAGCCGATGCGAGGGTGGCCGGGTCAGTGTTCATTCCGCGCGCCACCGTGGAGCAGTGGCTCGCCGACCCGCGCATCGAGCCCGGCTCCAGCTACGTTATCCTCAGGAACGGCAACGGCTGGAAATTCGGCGGGCGACTCCGCGTCTAGCGGCCAAGCGGCGCGCTTGTTTACACCCCATCGTCCAAAGTAGGATCAAGGCGGCCAGCAGGGGGATAAGAACATGACCGGCAGGAAACGCTACGCGTTGGTGGGGTGCGGGGGCCGCGGGCTGGGCATGTTCGCGGCGCCGTTGGTCCAGAACTTCAAGGATAGCGCGGAGCTGGCCGGCATCTGCGACATCAACCCGGGCCGCATGGAGTACCTGAACCGCATCCTCGGCACGGCCATTCCCGCTTTCCGGGATTTCGACGCCATGATGAAAGCCGTGAAACCGGACACGGTCATCGTCTGCACCGTGGACGCGCTGCACCACGAGTTCATCGTGAAGGCCTTGGAGCGCGGCTGCGATGTTATTTCCGAGAAACCCATGACCATCAACGAGGTGCAGTGCCGCCAGGTCCTCGAAGTCGAAAAGCGCACGGGCCGCAAGGTGACCGTCACCTTCAACTACCGCTTCGCGCCCTACGTCACCCGCGTCAAGGAGCTGCTCGCCGCCGGGGCCATTGGCCGCGTGATCTCGGTGGACTTCAATTATCAGCTCGACCGCTCGCACGGCGCGGACTACTTCCGTCGCTGGCACCGGCAAAAGAAGAATTCCGGGGGGCTGCTGGTCCACAAGAGCACACACCATTTCGACATCGTCAATTGGTTCCTGGCCCAGGATCCGGTCGAGGTCTTCGCCTTCGGGTCGCGCCAATTCTACGGGCCGACGCGCGCGGAACGCGGCGAAAACTGCCGCACCTGCGCCCACACCAAGACCTGCGAATTCTACTTCGACATCAACACCCCCACCGTGGTGGGCACGCTGCTGGACAACAAGGAGCTCTACGCCAAGGTGGAGCACCACGACGGCTACCTCCGCGACCGCTGCGTTTTCGCGGACGACATTGACATCGAGGACACCATGACGCTCACCGCGCGCTACTCCGGCGGCACGCAGCTCGCTTATTCGCTGAATGCCCACTGCGCTTACGAGGGCTGGCGCATGGCCCTCAACGGCAGCGAGGGTCGCATCGAGGCTGAGGAGTGGCACAGCGGCCCGTATGTGCGCAAGGATCACCAGGATATCCGCGTCGTTCGCTGGAATCGGCCGGTGGAAACCGTGTCCATCGCCGTGAGCCACGAAGCCCACAGCGGGGGCGACGTGCGCCTGCACAAGATGCTGTTTGCCGGCGCGCAACCCGACCCCCTCGGCCACATGGCCAGCTCGCACGCGGGCGCCATGTCCATCCTCACGGGCATCGCGGCCAACCACTCCATCGCCAGGGGCCAACCGGTGCGCATTGCCGATCTTTTTGGCAAGGCGCTTTGAGCGGCACATCGCCGGCCGGCGCTCCGGTGGTATGAAGCTGAGGGTTTTCCGCCAAGCCGCGATTTTTTCTTGTGTTCCTGGGCTTGGCGATCCCTGCAATGGCAGAGGCGCCCACTGGCGAAGCGCGACCACCGGAACTTTGGTTCTACGTCTCGACCAACTTGCTGGTGGAAAAGAACATCGCGGGTAACTGCTCAGGCCGAAAGGTCCAGCCGGTCCAACATGCAAAAGTGAAAAACTGTAGCCGGTTCTGAGCCCGCCACCCATCAATCCGGCCTCACAGAGGCCGGCTACAACGCTCTTGTCTCCGGACTTCTCAGACCCCGCCCGCGCTGCGCAGCGGTTGCCGCAGCCAGTCGGGGGCGTCTTTCCGCAACGGCGTGGGCTCGCACTGGAAATCCACGATGCAGGACAGGCGGGGGTGTTCAGAAAAATTGGGATCCGAACCGTGCAGGGTCAGCACGTCGAAGAAAAGCACATCGCCGGGTTGCATCTCCGCGTACACGATGCTTTCTGCGGGAATGAGGGTCGGATCCAACTGGAGCTCTTTACCGAAGTGCGGCCGCAGGCCGCGCTTGTGGGAGCCCACCGAAGTTTTGACGCAACCGTTTTCGCGGGTTGCGGGATCGATGGCGTACCACACGGTGACCTGGTTGGGGTTCTGTTCGCTCCAGTAGGCGAAGTCCTGGTGCCACGGCTTTTGGCGCCCGCCGCGCGCGGGCTTGAACATCAGCTTGCTCGAATGGTAGTAGATTTCCGGGCCGATGATATCCTCAACGATGTCGAGGACATTTTCCGTCACGCAGGCGGCGCGGAATTCGCTTTCCGAGCCGTGGATATCCTGGATCTTGCGCAGCACGCCATGGCGGATCTGGCCCGTGGAGTTCACGTTCTCCAGGTTCAGGTCCACGCGCTCGAAGTTGTAGTCCGCGCCATCGCGTTGGAAATCCCCATCCGCCCCCGCCACTTCGCCTTCGATGCGCTGCTTGAGGCGCTGGACGCGATCCACCTCCTCGGGGCCCAGCAGGCCGCGCACGATGAGGAACCCCTGCTCGCGGTACTGCGCGAGCTGCTCGGGGCTCAGGGATTTCGTCGGGGCGGTGAGAACGGCATTGGATGACATGGTTGACTCCTTCATGAAACGAACCTATGCCTATAATTTATCCGCTAAGACCCGCAAAAAAAGTACAGAATTCGAACCTTGAGTGCGGAATCCGAACCTACCCGCAGGATGGATCTGACGGGGCACTGGCCCGCGGCCTTGATCCCCCAGGCCTTGTCCCTGCTGCGCGACTATGAACTCTCCCTGATTTCATGCCATTTCTGGATCACGGGGCCGGAATGGGGCATGAAAGCGGAGACGAAGCCGGATGACTTTCTTTTCATCCTGATGGCGGGACGCATTGCGGCGGAAGTGGGGGGGGAAAGCGCCGTGCTTGGGCCTGGGGAAATCTTGCTGGCGGAGCAGGGGGAACTGCTGTCGGCCTGTTACGCGCAGGGCTGCTCCAGCATCGAGGTTTTCGCCCTGCATGGCTTTTTCCGCGATCGGCTGCACCGCTGCCTGTTCCGCGGCTTTTCCTCGCCTTTCGCCCGGTTGCCGGAACCCGGCGCCTGGATGGCCCGTTTGCGCGATCTCACGGGCCTCATCAACAGCGATGCCCCGGCGGGCAGTCTCGCCGGCATCGGCCTGTTGCGCTGGCTATTTCTGGACCTGCTTCGCACCGGCTTGAGACTGGCCAAAGCCGAGGCTCCTCCGGACGCGCGCCTGGCCTATTGCCTGCGGACCATCCAGTCCCGCTTCGCCGAGGACCTCAGCGTGGAAGGGCTGGCCCGCGAGTGCGGCATCACACCCACGCAATTGCGCCGCATTTTCCAGCGATACCTCGGGCGTTCGCCCAAAGACGTCCTTGCCGGCCAGCGCCTGGATCGGGCGGCTGAGCTGCTGCGTACCAGTTCTTTCAGCGTCAAGCGCGTCGCCTTTGAAACGGGTTTCCGCCAGGTTCACCACTTTCACTTGCAATTCAAGAAATTCTTCGGCCATACGCCCAGCGCCTATCGCCGGCTTGAATCCGAAGGCATGTGAGCGCCCAGACTATCGAACTGTAAACTAATTTTCAACAGATTGTAAAAAACCTAATTCAGACAACTAACTTTACTACTGTTTTTTGTTATGCATTAATATTCAATTATTTAAGATTAATGCGTATTTGGCACAGCGGTTGCTTTCAGGCACTTCGGGTGTCAAAATGCTTTCGTTTAGAAAAATATTTCCGCTGTTTCTGATGCTTTTAACGGCAACTGGCGATGATCTGCAGATCCAGACCAAGCTGCGCAACGGTCTGCTGGTGACGGAGGCCTCCCTATCCTTGCGGGCGGATGCCCAGGCGACCTGGCGCGTCCTTGCGGACTACGACCGCCTCGGCGAGGGACTGAGTTTCGTCAAGCACAGTGAGCTGGTGGAGCGCGCCGGCGGCAACGTCCTGTTGCGTCAGCAGTTGACCGGAGAGCTGTTTTTCTTCAAACGCGAACTGAGCGTTTTGCTGCGCGTTCAGGAGCGGTTTCCGGAACGGATGGATTTCGAGGACGAATTGAAAAAAGACTTCAAGATCTATCGCGGGTACTGGCAGGTGGAAGGTTCCACCAACACCACCGCGCTGCATTACCATCTTGAGGCCCAGCCGCGCTTCCGCCTGCCCGCGCAAATGATGCGCAAGTCCAGCGAGAAAAAGCTGCGCGCCATGCTGGAGCAATTAGCGCGACGCATTGAAGGCGCGGAAGCGGACGCCGAGCCCGCCGCGGCACACGAATCAGGGACCGGCCAGCCTTAAAGGTCGCGGCAGGATCATGAGGATCACAAATAAGTCTCGCCATACCTGGAGTCGCGCGCTGCGTGTCGCCGCAGTCCTCGCCATGGTGCTGCTCGCCGCCAGGGCCGAACCGCAGGCGGAGCGGCGCATGGAGTTGGATCCCAGCCGCGGCTCGCTGTGGATCCAGGGGGATTCCACCCTGCACGTCTTCAGCAGCACCGCCTCCGGACTCCAGGGCTGGCTGCAACTGCGCGACCCGCAAACAGGCCCGGTGATCACCGCGCTGGAATGCACCGTGCCAGCCGGGGAGCTGCGCTCGGGAGACGCGAAACTGGATCGCAACATGCGCCGGCACCTCGGGGCTGAAACCTTTCCGCTCATCAGCTTCAAGGTGGCGGAGGCCCTGCCGCTCAGCACCAGCGGCGGCGAGCTGCAACTGCGCGGCCCCATGGCCATCAATGGTGTGGAGCGGGAAGAACTCGTCAACGCAAAAGTCAGCGTCTCCCAGGAGGAGGCCCGCTTCAGCGGCACCCAGGTGCTGCGCATGAGCGATTACGGCATCAAACCGCCTGTCATGATGCTGGGGGCGCTCAAGACGAAAAATGAAATTCAGGTGCACTTCGACGTATTCTTCCACACCCTGGAGCCACCCGTTCAACTCAATTCCACCCGAAAGGAACCTTCGCCATGACCCGCACTTCGTCTGAAAAAAGCCTCCATCCGGCCGCGCCCGTTGCGGCCAGGCTGACGCCGCCAACCTGTGCTCCCGCGCCCGCCGCCGGGATTCGCGGGAGGGCAGCGAAAGCGGCTCTGACCATCGTGGCGGTCCTGTTGGGGCTTCACGCGCACGGCTTCAGCATCGAGGTCGTGAAAAACGAGAACGCCTCGCTGGAGGTGTACGGCCGGGGCCAGATGATCGGCGTCATCGAGAGCGTTGACGACCCCACCCGCGATGATAACCGCCTTTACCTGTTCATGAAGCAATCGCGTCTCGGCTTCAAAGGCAACTACGACACCGTGAAGTACGATACCCAGCTTGCCTTCGGCGGCGAGGACACTCAAGGGTCGAACACGGGCCTGACGCTGCTCGACTTCGTGGCGGATGTTCCGGTCGGAAACAACGCCTGGTTTAAAATCGGACAGTTTCGCGTGCCCTACAGCCGCGAGGGCCTCACGGACCGCGGTTTCATGAATTTTGGAGATCGATCCATTGCCAACCTCGGTTCCTACCAGACCCGCGACTACGGCTTGGCGCTGCTCGATACCGGAGGCCTTTGGCACGGCACCATCGGCGTTTTCTCAGCCGGTGGCCGCGATATCCCGCAGCGCTACCTGCCGGAGCGCCTCGGCGTGCCGGAAATCGTGGGTCGCTTCGGCTACAACGATGGCGTGGACGAGGACATCTACCACGTCGTGCAGACGGACCTGAACCTCAAAAGGACGACCAAGGCCGCCTATTTCAACGCGCTCTACATGAAGGATACGCTCATCGGCCACTCTTCCGTCCTGCAATCGCGCACCATTGACAAGAACCTGCTGATTGACACGGGTTTCAACCCTTACATCAACCAAGGCGGTGGACCGGGGCTCGGCACCATCGCGGGTACGAAAACCATGCAGCGCGGCAGCCTCTGGTTTGTCGGCGGCGACGCCGTGGTGCGCCGCTTCCTCGCGCCGGGCCGGGCGTTGGAAGGCGAGGTCGAAGTGAATTGGGGGCGCTACCGCAACCGCTTCGGAAGCGTCCAGCTCTCCAATTTTCGCGTCCAGGGCGATTATCAATTCCAGCCCTTCGAGCTGGGCTTGCGCTACGCGCTGCTCAACATGGACTCGAAGTCCGGTTTCCTCTCGAACTCCGCCACGGGCACGGGCGCTACCGCCGGGACTCCCGTCAAACAGGTCGTCAACAACCAGTTGGGAGACTCCATTCACGAGATTACGCCCTCCTTCACCTACCACTTCAAGGAGCACAACCTGAAGCTGGTCACCGACCTGCCCATCTATCTGAACTGCCCCATTTGGTATGACAAGATGGGCAACGCGACCCCCCTCGGCAGTCAGCCGGTGGGTGGCTATGCCTTTCCCGACCCGACTTCGACGACGCAAAACTCCCTGTTGGCCACCCCCGGCAACAGCACCGCGCGAAAAACCGTGGTCGAGCTTCGCATGCTGTTCCAGTTCATGTTTTAGGGGCTCCGAAGCAATGCCGGGAAGTTCCCTGTACGGTGCAGACGGCATGCGTTCCGGAGCTTGGCACCTCCCCGGTCAATTCCGCTGTCAGTTGTCAACTCAAGCTCCCCCGCGGGAGCTTGAGTTTTTGGGGGGAGCCCAAAACCTGTAGTAAAAGCCACGGAATTTAAGGTTGGGCTTACACGGCATGACGTTTGCTGCAACCAAAGCAGACCCCCCAACGCGATTTCAAGGCCACGAACCATGTCTCAAAAACAGATTGAAGAGAACAAGGCGCTGGTGACCAAGCTGGCGCTTGAGCCCGTCAGCGCCGTCGAGAACGCTGTTGTCCTCAAGGCCCGCAGCGGTTACATCAAGATACGCTACGACAACCTCCATTTCCTGCATAATTTGCGCGCCTTCCTCGAAGAACACCACCAAATCATCCTCTCGTAAGAGCCGTCCTGCCGTGCGTTCCTCCCCGAGGACTGACCCGCCCGCTGCGCCTTACGCAGCTTTCACGGTATCGCAGTAGCGAGGTTCCGCCCGGCGCGTCTCCCTAGGCCGCAACCGGATGCTTGTCTGCCGGTTCCTCCTGCGCGTGATTCGCGTTTTTTACACACGACCTGCTGCAGCGGATGGCTTGACCACGTGCGAAAGCCGAACACGCAACGACGTCCACGCAATGCGGTTTATTGCGGATGGGGTCCAGGGCAAAGACCACTCTAAAGAAGCGCTTGCGGGTCGGACAAAAAGCCTCTTTTCTCAGGGTGCGCACCTTCGGAGCGGACAGCAGGAACGAGGTCAACACCAGCACGGCGACGACGCCGAGGGCAAAGAGCAAAGGAACTACGGTGTCAATAATCATAGCTTCCATGGCAGGCCTCCTTTTGGACTAGGGCCCAATCTGTCGGGAGCAATCACCGCGCTGAGGAGCTTCGCTCGCAAGGCATTGATTTAGTTGGGGATCTGCTCTAGGCAGAGCTGGAAACTAGGAACTTAAGACAAAAAAATTGACGAAGGATTGTCGCGGTTCTTACGCTCAAGAATTCATCTCTGTGAACTCCCACTATTTGGCATCCCCTTGTGCCGAATCCGCTTTTTAAGGACCTGGCTCAGGCCGCGCCTCTTGGGACTTCGTGTCATAGCCCGCTATTTGCTGGTATTTTTTTCACTCTTCGATCGCGGTTCATCCACCGCCCCGCCATGAATATTTCCGCGCCCTCCGTCTCTCCGGAAGCTTCCTCCAAGCCCTGGGATCTGTGGTCGGAACGCGTCGGCTACCTGTGCATCCGTCATCCCCTCACCTCCGAACCCAGAGAGAATCTTTTCTTATGCCTTAAGCGCATGCGTTATTTGAGCAAGGGCTGCGCCGTCGTGGTGGGCGCGGATCGCCGCATGGAGGGGCTGCTCACCGAACGGGCCATCCTCGCCAGCGTGGATAGCGATGAGACCGCGTCCCGCCTCAGCGTCGGCGAGGTGATGGACGAGGAGGCTCCGAGCATTCAGGCCGAGGCTCCCCTTTCCGAGGCCCTGCGCCTGTTCGTGAGCCGTCAGCTCACCTATCTGCCGGTCCTGGGTGATGATCGCGCCGTCCACGGCCTTCTGTCCGTGAAATCCATCACCTTTTTTCTAGCGGAGCATTTCCCCGCGGCGCTCATGAATCTGCCGCCAGAGAAACGCGCGGTCTCCAGGCGGTCGGAAGGAGCGTGAATGAACGGCAACGGGGCGGATGGCGAGGTCGAGCCGCTGCGCGCGCTGGTGGTGCGCCTGGCTGGCGACTCGGGGGATGGCATGCAGATGATGGGAGAACTCTTTTCAGAGAGTTGCGCCCTGGCCGGCCATGCCCTGTGCACTTTCGTTGATTTTCCCGCCGAGATCCGCGCCCCACAGGGAACGCTGCCCGGGGTTTCCGCATACCAATTGCAGTTCGGAGCGGGGCGAACCCTCACCCCGGGCGACCGGCCTGACGTCCTCCTGGTCATGAACCCGGCCGCATTGCGCGTGCATCTTTGCGAGCTCGCTTCTGGCGGAACGCTGATGGCCGATGCCGACACCTTCAACGAGTCCTCCCTGCGCAAGGCGGGATACGCCCAAAATCCTCTGGTGGATCCGGACCTGCGTCTGCGCTTCCGGGTCGCGGATCTGCAAATCACCACCGGCACTTTACTGGCGCTGGCGGACAGCGCGCTCGGTGCGACCGAAAAAAAGCGCTGTCGTAATTTCTACGCCCTAGGCGTGCTCCTGGCCACGGTGGACCTGCCACGGGAACCGGTTTTGCGGCGCATCGAGGCCAAGTGGCGCAACGACGAGGCTGTGGCGCTGGCCAACAGCACTGCCTTGTGTGCCGGCGGCGAGGCCGGCGTAAAGCTGCCCCGACGGAACGTGGCCCGCTCCGCTCCGCGGCCCGGCCATTACCGCAAGATCAACGGCAATGAGGCCGCCGCCTTGGGATTCCAGGCCGCCGCGCGCATCTATGGCAAATCCATCGTGCTCGGAGGGTATCCCATCACGCCGGCCTCCTCAATATTGGAGCTCCTGGCCAGGAACGGGTCGCCCGCGGTGAAAACGGTTCAAGCCGAGGATGAAATGGCCGCCGCCGGGATCGCGCTGGGAGCCAGTTGGGCCGGTTCTCTGGGCATCAGCGTCACCAGCGGGCCGGGATTGTGCCTGATGGCCGAGTTCCTGGGTTTGGCGGTCATGGCGGAACTACCCCTGGTGGTGGTGGACGTGCAGCGGGCGGGCCCGAGCACGGGACTGCCCACCAAAACCGAGCAATCCGATCTGCTCATGGCCCTGTTTGGCCGTCATGGCGAGTCGCCGCTGCCCGTGCTGGCCGCGCGCTCCCCGGCGGACTGCTTCGCCGTCGTGTTCGAGGCCTGCGGGCTGGCGCTGCGCCTGAGCACGCCGGTGCTGGTGCTGAGCGACGGGTATTTGGCGAGCAGCAGCGAGATCTGGCGCATCCCAGATCCTGATGAATTGCTGGCACAGCGCGGTGACGCGCCCGTGGTCCCTGATGGGGACTACCAGCCCTACCGCCGCGATCTCCAGAGCCTGGCGCGACACTTGGCCCCGCCAGGAGAGCCGGGGCATGAACACCGCATCGGCGGTCTCGAAAAGAACGAACAAGGCTGGGTGAGCTACGATCCCGGCAACCACGAGCTCATGGTGAAGTTGCGGGCGCGCAAGATCCGCAATATCGCGCAGCGCCTGCCTCCGCTCGCCATTGAAGGGGATAAGGAGGCGGACCTCATCATCGTCGGTTGGGGCAGCACTTACGGCGCCATCGCCGCGGCGGTAGAAAAGCTTTGCGCCGAAGGCCGGCCCGTGGCCTTGGCGCACCTGCGCCAGCTCGCGCCTCTGCCCGCGGACCTGCCGGCGTTGCTGGAGCGATTTCCTACGGTCCTGGTCCCCGAACTCAATCTGGGCCAGCTTGCCCTGCTGTTGCAGGACCGGCTGCTGCGCAAGGTGGTGCCGCTCAGCAAGGTGCGCGGTCAGCCTTTCACCGTCGTTGAGATTTGCGAGCGCGTGCGTGAGCTTTCGCGGGGGAGGCGCACGGCATGAGCCATTTTCCGAACCTCACGCAGCGGGACTTCGTCACCACCAATGAGGTGCGCTGGTGCCCGGGCTGCGGAGATTACGCCGTGCTCAACTCGCTGCAAAAAGTCTTCGCCGAAACCGGGCTGCCACGCGAACGCTTTGCGGTGGTGAGCGGCATTGGCTGTTCGAGCCGCCTGCCCTATTACATCAACACTTACGGATTTCACACCATCCACGGGCGCGCGCCGACGGTGGCCACAGGGGTCAAGGTGGCCAATCCCGAGCTCTCCGTCTGGGTCATCACCGGGGATGGCGACGGACTCAGCATCGGCGGCAATCACCTTTTGCACGCGCTGCGCCGCAACGTGGGGCTCAAGATCATCCTGTTCAACAACCGCATCTACGGCCTCACCAAGGGTCAGTACAGCCCCACCTCGCCGCTGGGCCAGGTGAGCAAGACCTCGCCCGGCGGATCGCTGGAATCCCCGGTGAATCCGCTGTGCATCGCCATCGCCGCCGAGTGCACTTTCGTCGCGCGCACGGTTGACAACAGTCCGCGCCAGATGATCCAGGTGCTCAAGGCCGCCGCCGATCACCGCGGCTCAGCCTTCGTCGAGGTCCTCCAGAACTGCGTGACCTTCAATGACGGCTGCTACGAGGAAATCACGGATCGGGAACACCGCGAGGAGCGCCTGCTGATGCTTGAGCACGGAGAGCCGCTGCTGTTTGGCAAGGATCGCGATCGCGGCATCGTCCTGCGGGGCTTCAAACTCGAGGCCGTGCGCTTGGGCCGGGACGGGGTGGATTCCAGCCAAATCCTGGTGCACGACGCCACCCGCGCGGAGCCGGCCTACGCCAACATGCTCGCCCAAATGGGACAGCCCGGACTGCCGGTGCCCGTGGGAGTTTTCAGGCGCTGGGATCGCGGCACGCCTTTCGAACTGCGGCTGGCGGAAAAGGCCCAGGCAACGGCACATCACGGCCCGGCCTTTGCCCCCGAGGTACGGGAGGAGTTGCGCGCGCTGCTGGCGCAAGGCAGTTGGGTGGTGCGCGAGGCCGCGGAGCCGCGGCTCGTCGAGCCGCGGGAGGCCGAAGCGCCCGTCGCCGAAGAGCAAAGCGTCATGGCCGAGCAGGTGCGCGCCGAAAACCTGCCCGCCAACGACCCCTATTCCGCCGCTTTTTCCGAGTCGCTGGAGAACATCCTCGATCGCTACGGTTCCTCCGAGCACCCGGCCACGGTATCCCCTGAGGACGAGGTCCGATCCGCCCTCGCGGTCTTGCGCGCGCGCGGCATCGGATCACTGCCGGTGGTGGAGCAGGGGCGAACCGTCGGCATCCTTACCGAGCGCGACATTTTCCTGAAGGCCTTGCCCCTGCTCGCGCGCGCGCCCGCCACCCGCGTGCGCGCCATCATGACTTCCGCCCCCGAGGTGCTGCCCTCCCATTCCAGCGTGGCCTTCGCCTTCCATACCCTGGCCTCGGGAGGCTACCGCCACTTGCTGGTACGCGACGGACGCGGAAACATCCGGCTCATCTCGATCAAGGGGCTGCTCTTGTTCATCTACGAAAAGGCGACGGCGCGGGAGATCCGGGATGGCTGACAAAAAAACAAACCGCACGCGCCGGAGCCCGCGCTGTTTTTGGGCGCGGATGCTGCGCAAATTTCTTTACACCCAGCCTTGGACCCTGACAAATCAATACGATTTCACGGGGGCAACGACCCGAAAAAAATGAGGTCTAGCGGAGGCTAAGCGCGTCCGCCGTTTTTTGGCACGAGCATTGCTTTTGCTCCCGGTGGTTCCAACTGACAACAATTTGGTGATTCTATGAACGGCAAAATCATCTTCCGGATAGCCCTTTTCGCGGCGCTCGCGTACTCTCCCTCCGCCGTCTTCGCCACCTCGGCGTGGGCGCGCAAGTACAAGACCTCGTGCTATACCTGCCACAGCGCCTTTCCGCGCCTCAACTATTATGGCGAGCGTTTTCTCAGGAACGGCTACCAGGACCCGGACAACGAGAAGCCCGACGGCGATACGCTCAAGAAGAAGGCCATCAATGCCAAGACCTTCCTCAGCAGCGTGGACGACTTTTTCGGCGTGCGCCTGAGCGTGACACCGCTGCGACTGAAGGGCGACAGCCTGACGGTGAAGGGGAAGAAAACCGACCAGCTCACCATGGGCAATCCCGACTGGCTGCAACTCTTCTTCGCGGGGTCCATCGCCAAAAACATCTCGATCTTCATCGAGATGGAGCAGGAGAGCGGCAAGTCCCTTTTCAACTGGTATCACCTCGGCTTCCACAACCTCGGGGGTTCCAGCGCCGTCAACTTCCATGTTGGCAACATCAGCCCGCGCGACTACGGGGGCTATTCCAACCGCCTGCGCATCCTTCCCCCCGTCAAAGCCGAGGTTTACGCCGTGAAATCGGCCAACGGCAAGGGCGAGGACAGCGTGGATCTGAGCTCGGCGCGGCCGGGAATCCAGTATTACGGCTACCAGGGACCCGTGGTCTGGTGGCTGGGGGCGGGACCGGGCAGCACCCCCGCGGATCCCAACGATGAACTGCATTACTGGGGCGGCCTGCGCTTTGAGGTCACCGAGGCGCGCGGCTCCAAATGGGTGGGCTCCAACGTCTCGATCTGGCACTACCAGGGCACGGACACCAAGGATATCGCCACCTTTCCCACCTACAACGACTTCCAGCGCAACAGCGTGGAGTTCAACTTGCGCCGCGGCGCCTTTGACCTCCAGGCCGGCTACGCCCAGGGGAAGGACGACAACTGGAAACTGGGCGCCACGCCAACGGCGAACGACTTCGACGGCATCTCCCTCGTCACGGCCTATATGGTCACCGACAAGGATGGCCTGCCCAAGATCTACCCGGCCCTGCAGTACGACATCGTGAACTCGGACGACACGAGCATCGAGACGGAGAAGCTCACGCCTTCGCTGACCTTCTTCCCCAGGGAGAACGTGCGGCCCAGCCTGCACCTCACCTTTAACCTCGACGACTCATCCAAGTACGACTACCAGTTCAACATCCGCGTCATGTTCTGAAAAGGCCGCCATGAAAATGCACCTCATCGCCATCGCCGGTGGCATGGCCGTCTTTGCTCTGCCTAGCGGCGGAGAGGAGACGGGCCGCAGGATCTTCGAGGCTTCCAAGTGCCAGCAATGCCACACCATCAAGGCCTTGGGTCTGGGAAAGAAAGAGGAAGCGGTGCAAGAGAAGGAAGGGGATGAGGCTGAGGAAGAGGAAAACGACAAGGTGGAGCCTCCCGACCTCTCCGGCGTGGGTCGCGATCACGACGCGACATGGATCCAGAAGTTCCTTACTAAAAAAATAGCCAAGGAGAGCAAAATGGGAAAAAAGAAGCACAGAAAACTTTTTGCCGGAAGCTCGGAGGAACTCGAAGCCTTGAGCGAATGGTTGGCACAGCGCCGGGAAGATCCGCCGGTCGGGAAGGCTCCCTAGGGCATCACCAGCAAGCTCGAAACCGGCGGGTGCGAAGTGCTCCTGCCTTGGGAACAGCTGGCGATGCACCGCGGAATCGAGAGGGGTGGGCATGCGTAAATATTTGATTAACTGGCTGCTGCCAGCCGGCCTGTCGCTTCTGGGAATGGGACTGGTTTACCAAGGTCTTGCTGGTGAAAACCCGTCGAACGGGGGAATCCTCGCGAAGGTTTTCCATCTGAAAACCGCTCCTTCCGAAGCCGTGCGACAGCCTCTGGCTTTTGATCACGAGGCCCACATCAGAGCCGAAAAGATGGAGTGCGCGGATTGCCATCGTTTCGCGACCGCGGGCCCTTACGCCACGCTTCCCAAGCTCAAGGATTGTCGCGACTGCCATTCGGAACCGCAGGGTCAGCATCCCGACGAAGCCGCCGTGCGGGAGTACGCGAAAAAAGGCATGGAAATCCCGTGGATCACCGTGAATCGTCTTCCGGGCCACGTGTACTTCTCCCATCGGGCTCACGTGGTGGACGGAAAAATGGACTGTTGGGATTGTCACCGCGACATGCGCAAGGAGAAACAGGCGGCCATGAATTCCGATATCAAAGCATTGACCATGTCCCGCTGCATGGCCTGTCATGAAGCGAGACACGCCAAAAACGATTGTCTGACATGTCACAAATGACGACAGCGAACCGCATCATTTCCCGCAAAACCTTTTTGAAGGGATGCGGCTTGACCGCGGCGGGAACGTGGCTGTCCGGTTGTGGGGACGCGGGCGATCCCTTTGCCATTCCCAAACCTGATGTCCCTGGGGCGCAAGGATGGGTCAGGGGACAGGAGCGGATCGTTTCCAGCGCCTGCGCCCAATGCTCCGCCGGCTGTGGGATCCGCGTGCGCGTCGTGGAGGGCAGAGCTGTCAAGATCGAAGGGGATCCCTCGTGCCCGGTCAATCGCGGGGGGATCGGCCCGC
Organism: bacterium; assembly: GCA_023261545.1. Lineage (GTDB taxonomy): Bacteria > Planctomycetota > JADGBV01 > JADGBV01 > JADGBV01 > JAHFOS01. The sequence goes on along the minus strand of JAHFOS010000004.1, from coordinate 47,369 downwards.
GGGGACTCGCCGGCCTTCAGGCGCTCTACGATCCCGACCGCTTTCAGCAGCCGTTGTTGCGCAAGGGCCCGAGGTTCACCGGTAGATTGGAGCCCGTGAGCTGGGACTCCGCCATGGAACTTTTGAGCCGTCGCCTCGCCGCTCTGAGGGAGGAAGGGCGTTCCGACCAGTTGGCTATCCTTTGCGGGAGGGAGCGGGGTCTGATGCGGGAATTGTTGCGGCGTTTTGCCCAGGTGTACGGCAGCCCCTATTTCTTCGACGGATTTGCGTCTCGGAACGGCGCTTTGGCGAACGCCGTGTACTATATGCAAGGAGCCACGGAGCTTCCCGCCTACGATTGGCCTCGCACCCAGTATATCCTGAGCCTGGGAACCGAGGTCTTCAACACGTCTTGCCAAATGGCGCACTTCTCAAGGACCTCGACCGTCCAGCAGCACCGCGCCAAGATCGTCCACGTGGCGTCGTCTTTTCCCCATTCCATGTCCCACTCCGACGAAAGCATCATGATCAGCCCTGGAACCTACGGGGCCTTCGCGCTGGGTCTGGCCGGCATCATCGTGGATCAACGTTGGCACGACGTGGAATTCGTCGAGAAATACGGCTTTGGATTTAACGCCTGGAAGGACGAACTTGGCGTCGCGCACGCGGGGTTCGCGGATATCCTGAAACACTACACGCCGGGATTCGTGAGCGAACTCTGCGGGATCGAAGCGCCGCTGCTGTGGCGCATCGCCAAGGAGATCGCGCAGCGGCGGCCCGCCATCGTCCTGATGAACACCCAGGAGCAATTCAGCTCAAACGGCCTGCCGACGGCACTTGCCGTCCACGCGCTCAACGCGCTCCTGGGGTCCATGGGCAGGCCGGGAGGGATCCTGCGACAGGTGCCCGCGCCCGTCCATTCCTGGCCGGAGATCCAGTTGGACGGAATCGCCAGGGAGAAATTGCAAAACCCGGTTGCACTCGGCGGGAATAGCGTGGATTATTTCTTCAAGAATGAACTGGATCGCCTCCCCGGCCTGCTGCTTGAAAGGAAGCAGGACGCACTCGACACCCTGTTGCTTTATTACAGCAACCCCTTGTATTCGCGGGCCCATCCCGCCACCTGGCGCGAGGCCCTGCAAAAGGTGCCTTTCATCGTGAGTTTCAGCCCCTTCGCGGATGAAACCGCCACGTTCGCGGCGGACCTCGTGCTTCCAGACCACACTTATCTCGAGCGCTGGGAGGACTCCGCGCCATCCCCCAGCCTGGGTTTCCCCGTATTCGGTATCCGCCAACCGGTCGTGGAGCCCTTGTACGATACGCGGGCAACGGGCGACGTCATCATCCAACTGGCGCGCCAGTGGGGCGGAGAGATCGCCAAAAATTTTCCCTGGCAGGACTTCAAGAGCGCTTTGAGCGAATGCGCGCTGGGATTGCACGAATCCGGAAAGGGTTCGATACAGGAAAAAAGCGGAAAAAAGTTCTTGAAGAAACTGTTCGCCACCGGTCATTGGAGCGACGCGCCTGCTGCCGGGGAATCCCCGCGGTTCCACACTCCCAGCGGGAAGTTCGAATTCTACTCCCTGCGGCTCAAGGAACTGCTGGATCTGCGTGGGAAGACGCGGAACCTGAGTCCGCGAGCCGTGCTCGACGGGTGGGGGTTCGCCGCTTCCCCCGACGCATGGTGTCTGCCAAGACACGAGGCCGAAAGTGCTCAGGGCGCCACCGATAAGTTTCCCCTGCTCCTACATCCCTATCGCAGGAATACCTATGCCGAGGGCAGCGGGGCCAACCTTCCCCTGTTGCAAGATATGGCCTGGGAACCCGGTCTGCCCCGCTGGGAAACCCTGGCCTGGATCCATCCCGCTGCGGATCTGAACCAAGGCGTCGCCGGTCCACGGCCCGTGGAACTGGAGAGCCCGCACGGGAAGATCCGTGTTTTCCTGATCCTCAGCGAAAAAATTTCTCCGGGTGAAATCGTCGTGGCCCAGGGTGGCGGACACACGGCCTACGGGAGGTTCGCCAAAGGATGGGGCGGAAACGTCTTGGATCTGGTGGCACCAGACTCCCGCGCCACGGGGATCTTGCCGATCATGGAAACCCGGGTCCGGATCAACGGGATAGCGTCATGACCTCCGGCGTGGAAAATTCCCTCTGGACTCGAAAGCGTTTCGCCAAGGCCCTGGCTCTCGCGGTGGGGACGGTTCTGGGTTATGCCGCGAAAGCCTTTCCCGCCGTGACAGCCCCCGTTCCACCCGCGCTCGCCGCGATAAAAAGGCCGCGGCACTGGGGAATGGTGATTGACCTCGACTTGTGTACGGGATGCGGCGCCTGCTCCGTGGCGTGCAAAGTGGAAAACAATGTTCCCATGACCGGAAACGACGAAACCCATCAAGGCACCGAGATCGAATGGATGTCCCTGTTGCCCGGCCCGGGCGACAGCACCGTCCACAGGCGCGCGGACATGCTGCCTATGCCCTGTATGCACTGTGGCAACGCTCCCTGCGTCAAGGTCTGCCCCGTGGGCGCCACCTACAAAAACGAGGAGGGCCTCACCGTTCAGATATGGGACCGCTGCATCGGTTGCCGTTATTGCATGACCGCCTGCCCTTATTCCAGGCGCTCCTTCAACTGGGCCCCTCCGCAATGGCCGGACAGTTACAAGAATTACCTAAACCCGGACGTCGCCACCCGTCCCAAGGGGGTCGTGGAAAAGTGCACGTTTTGTTATCACCGTATCCGCTCCATGAACGAAAAAGCGAAAGTGACGGGCCAACCCCCCGGAGACGAGGATATCCGCTACCTGCCGGCCTGCGCCCAATCCTGCCCGCCCAAGGCGATCGTCTTCGGCGATCTGAACGATCCGCAAAGCCTCGCCGCGAAACTATCCAAAAGCTCCAGGGCCTTCACCCTGCTGAGCCACCTGGGGACCGAGCCCAGCGTCTATTACCTGAGCCGCAACCAGATCATTGACGAAGGATGAAAAAGGGGGAGCGTTATGACTGACGCAACCAGCGAGCCGGCGTCTCCCTTGCCCCAAGGCGTGGGGAAATGCGGTCCAGGTTTCTGGATCGCGGGGATCATCCTTCTGGCCGTCCTTTCATGGGGGATCTATGGGTTCCTACAGCAGATCCTGCACGGTTTGATCGTTACCGGGATGCGCACGATCGGCCAGGGCGGTGCCGCTTGGGGCCTTTATATCGCCTTCGATGTCTACTTCATCGGCGTCAGCTTCGCCGGTATCGCGGTCGCGGCCCTCGTGCGGTTGCTCGCTATCGCCGATCTGCGACCGTTGACACGCATCGCTGAACTCCTGACCCTCGTGACGCTGCCGCTCGGAGCGCTCGTCGTCCTCGCCGATCTTGGGCGGCCCTTCCATGGCCTTTTCAGCTTACCCCGCGTCGCCCGCCCCCATTCGCCTTTTTTCGGGACGTTCACGCTGGTGGTTGCGGGCTACTTCTTTTCAAGCCTGGTGTTCTTTTTCCTGGCGGGTCGTTCCGACGCCGGCTGGATGCGCGATCACGCACGCGGTTCCTTGAAATGGTTCTATCGCCTCTGGGCCGCGGGCTACACGGGCACACGGGATGAGTCGGAGCGGCATCAGCGCACCAGCTTCTGGTTGTCCATTTTCATCCTGCCGGTCCTGGTGACGGCGCACTCCACGCTGGGATTCATTTTCGGCATCCAAGGCGGTCGGCCCGGTTGGTTCAGCGCGTTGCAGGCGCCGGGGTTCGTCGTCATGGCGGGGGTTTCCGGCATCGGAGCCCTCATCGTGGTGGCCGGCCTCATCCGGAAAGTCCTGCACTTGGAAAATCAGATCCGCCCGGAAGCCATCCGCTGGCTCGGCAACATGCTGTGGGTCCTTATCCTGGTTTACCTCTATTTCATGGTGGTGGAAGAACTGACCGCCAACTACGCCTCGTCCACCCTGGAAACCCACGTGGCTCATGAAATCGTGTCGGGACATTACGCGGGATGGTTCTGGACCGTCGTGATCACCCTGGTCGTTCCCATGTTCATCCTGCTCGTCATGGGCATCACAGGTTTCCAGTCCATCGCCTTGAGCATGTTCTGTGGAGCAACGGTTCAGGTAGCGGCCTTGCTCAAACGCCTGCTCATCGTCGTTCCTTCCCAAACTCATGGTCTGCTGCTTCCTTACCCCGAAGGAACCTATCGCATCAGCGTGACGGAAATCTCCGTTACGGCAGCACTGACGGCGTTCGGTGTGCTCATGTTCCTAGTCTTCGTCAAAATATTTCCCATCATCCCGCTGGATCGGAAAACACCGGCTTCCCAAGCCGTCGAACCCGTGGAATCCCACCGCCGGCACGCGCTGCGCCTAAGCATATTTGCGATGACCCTGTTGTTGGGTTTGGCGTTGACCGTTGGCGGACTCGTTTTTTCGGCGCGCTACGGCACCCAGCCCTTTCTGGATCCGGTGGTACCGTTCAGCCCCGTTATCTTCATCGTCGGGATCATGCTGAGTTTCTCAGCGGCGGCTATTTACGAGATCGTTCCAGGGCCGATGAAGTGAGCGCGTACTTGCCCTTGTCGCCATGCGCTCAGAATCTCTCCGCGTTCTGGCCTTTATTCAGGATTTTTTCCATGCACCTACCGGATGAAATGCTCCACGGCGCCGTTTGCCCCGTCACGGCCATGCTCAGCGCCGTGGGAGTAGCCACGGCGGCCGTTGCCGCCCTGCGAGTTCGTCAGCCCCTGCCCTCCGCCGCGAAGTGCGGCGCGGTTTCAGCTCTGATTTTCGCCGGCCAACTGGTGAACTTTCCCATCAGCGGCGGTACTTCCGGGCATCTTTTGGGTGGCGTCCTGGCCTCGGCCCTGCTCGGGACTCCGTTGGGCGTACTGGCCATGTCGCTCGTGGTCACCGTGCAGTGTCTGATTTTTGCGGATGGCGGGCTGTCCGTGCTAGGGGCGAACCTCCTGAACATGGCCATCCTGGGCGCCGGCGTGGGGGGCTTGCTCTGGGAACGATGCACCGCCAGAAGGCTGCTGGATCTGGCCGGTATCGCGTGGTGCTGCGTGCTGATCGGCGCCGCGGCTTGCAGCGCTGAACTGGCGATGGCTGGAACCGTGACATGGGCCCAAGTGCTGCCGGCCATGCTTGGCGTTCACGCGCTGATCGGTTTGGGCGAAGCGGTGTTGACGGTCGTGGTGTATTGGGTCTGGAATCGGCGCGACGAAACTCTGCGCGAGAAAAACTTAAGGCCCGCGCTGGTGGGCCTCTCCGCGTTGCTTATCGGCCTCTTGATCGCTCCGTTTTCCAGCCGCCTGCCGGACGGCCTGGAATGGGTAGCTCGGCCCTACGCCTTTTACAAGTCAACCGCCCCTCATTTCGCGGGGCTGGCTCCGGACTACCTGTTCCCAGGCGTCAAAAACGCGGCGCTCGCCACCAGTCTTGCCGGTGCCGCCGGCGTGCTGGCTATTTTTGCTATCGCCTGGAGCGCGGCCTCCTCGTTGACCCGTCTGCGCAATTCGGCGAAAATCAGCGCCGCCTGATTTTCGCGCACCCGCCGGGACGGGGCGCACCAGCGGCCCCGGATCCCAACCCTGGACTCAGCCCTCAGTAAACCGCGCGGCCGCCGGAGATATCGAAGGTGAAAGCGGTGGAAAAGCTCGCCTCGCGCGAGACGATGAAACAAGACAGGGCCGCTACTTCCTCCAAGGTGCCGCAGCGCTTCATGGGGATCTTGTCGGTCATGTACTTCACCTGCGCCGGGTCCATGCCGTCCACCAGGGCCGTGCGTATAACGGCCGGGGCGAGAGCATTGATGGTGATGCCCGTCTCGGCGTACTCCTTGCCGATGGCCTTGACCAGACCGATGACGCCCGCCTTGCTGGCGGAGTAGGAGCACATGCCGGCATTGCCCTCCTTGCCGGCGATGGAGGCGATGAGCAGGATGCGACCGTAATTTTTGGGCGCCATCAGCCGCAGCGCGTTCTGGGCGACGAGGAAGGACCCGCGCAGGTTCACGGCAACCACTTTGTCGAAGCCTTCCACGGGGACGTCCACGATTTTTTTGCCGTTCGGTCCCACAATGCCGGCCGAGTTCACCACCACTTCGAGGCTGCCCCCCACGGCCACCTTGTCAAAACCGCGGCGCACCGAACCCTCATCGGAGATATCCACCTCCACACCTTCGGCCTTGAGTCCCGCGTGGGCGAAATCCGCGCAGGCCTTGTCCAGGGTGCCGCGATTCATGTCGAAGAGGAACACGCGCGCGCCCTCGCGCGCGAGCTGGAGCGCGATGCTCTTGCCGAGCCCGTCCGCTCCCCCCGTGATCACCGCCGTCTGTTTTTCGAAGCGCTTTTCCATATTATTTCCTTTCGCCGCTGCATCTTAACGTCGGGGTGACGAGCGCCACGCGCCAAGGTAGGACGCAACCTGGCGCCTGCGCGCACGAAAAGACAATTCCGGGCTCTAAAAGACAATGCTGGCCGCGCGGCGTTTCAGCCTTCCGTTGCTGTTTTCAGATGCACCGATCCCCGCGCCAGTGCCGCCAGAAACTTTTTCTCAAGCTCCGCGGGGTCAAGGCCGGCGAGCCCGCGCGGTGATGCCTCGCCCTCCACGTGGGTATGTTCCGGTCCCTGGGGCAGCCACTCCACCGCGCCGGGGTAGCGGCGGAACCAACTCAGGGTGGGGATGCCCAGCAACGCCGCGAGGTGCAGCACCCCGGAGTCGGCTCCGAGGTGCAACCGCGAGGCGCGCAGCAGCGCCGCGAGTTCGGCCAGCGATAATCCTCCGGCATAGACGCGCAGCGGCGGGCGCGCGAGCCGGGAGATCAGCCGCTGCAGGCGCTCGCGCTCGCGCGCGCTGCTCGAACAGGTGAGCACCAGCGGCATCGGCGGCTGGCGGCTGGCGAGGAGGTCCAAGACTGAGGCGAGAGTTTCCAAGGGCAGTTCCTTGGAGTCCTCGCTCGCGCAGGGACTCACATGAATAACGCCGTGGCCTTCCAAGCCCTCGCGCCGCAGCCAGGCCGTTGCCGCCGCTGGCAGGACGAGCTCCGGCCCGCTCGCCGCGCGCGGGAAGCCCGCCTGCTCCAGCACGCGCAGCCGCTGCTCGTAAAGCGGCCGGGTGCCGAACTCTTCGTGATAGGCGTGGGTGAACAAGCGCTGCCAGGCGAGGGGCCGGCGCGGCTGCAAGCGCCCCAGGCGCAGGGGCGCCCCGCTGAGACCCGTGAGCAGGGAGGATCGCTGCGAGCCGTTGAGGTTGATGACCGCGTCGAAACGCGCGCGGCGCAGCGCCAGCACGCGCTTGAGGTCGCGGTACCAGGGCTCCGATCTTGGGAAGCGAGGATAGTCCCAGACGCGCTGCACCCAGGGCGTCAGCTCGAAAAGACCGCAGGCGTGCCGGGCGCCGCAGACGTGCAGCTCCGCTTGCGGCAAGGCGCGGCGGATGCACCACAGCGCGGGGATGAGGTGCACCAGGTCGCCCAGGAAGCCGAGGTCCAGCACCAGGAGTTTGCGCGCCCCCGATAATAGCGGAAAAAAAGGAGCGGGCGCGCCCAGATCGGCGCTCACGGGGATTCCGGCAAATGCAGGTCCAGCCCGCGCTCGCAGCGCACGCGGCCGCTTTCCTGAGTTCGCCGCAAACGCTCGAGGTTCCCCGGCGCGTAGCCCGCGGAGCGGCGCGGGTGGTTCAAGTGATACACCAGGGCGCGCCCGTAAACCATTTTTCGCATGAGTCCGAGGTGGTAGAGCCGGGTCCCCAGATCGGAGTCTTCCCCGCCCCAGCCTACGAACTCCTCGTCAAAGCCATTGACGCGCACGAGGTCCGCGCGCCACACCCCGAGGTTGCAGCCGATGAGCCCGCGCTGGCTGCGGTTGCGGCGCACCCAGGGCGCGGGGAAGCGCAAGGCCTTGGCCAGACCTTGCACCCCCCCGCCCAGCATGAGCTTGCGCAACGTGGTGCGGCCCGCCAGCAGCGCGCCGACATGCTGCTCCTTGACGAAGGCGCGCCGGCCTTGAACGAAGCACCCCGGTTCGGCCAACCGGCCATGGTCCTCGATGAAGCGCGGGGCGGGCAGGCAGTCGCCGTCGAGGAAGACAACGTAGTCCCCCGTGGCCGCCGCCAGAGCGCGGTTGAGGATGCGCGTTTTGCGAAAACCATGATCTTCCTGCCACAAATGTTCGAGGCGCAGCGGCGCGCGCGGTCGCCAAGCCTTCAGGAGCGACGCCGTCGCGGGACCCGAGCCGTCGTCCGCCACCAGGATCTCCGCGGGCGGCACGGACAAGCGCAGCACCCGGTCCAGCACTCCGTCCAGCGCTTCGGTCTGGTTGTAGGTACTGACCACCAGACTGATGCGCGGTGGCGCCCCGGCGCGGCTCAAGGCTCCTCGGGCCGCGCTGCGCCGTGCTGGTGCTCGTAGAGGCGCGAATGGCGGAAAAAAGTGGAAAAAGCCGTGAAGGCGGCGATGTAGAAACCGGGGTAGCCGTCCAGGAACCCGGCCCGCAGCACATAAGCCCTGAAGAACCGCCAGGCGCTGCGCAAGACCACCAGCGGGGCGCACCAGCGCTTTCCGCCGTCGAGCTGGCGCGCCAGGAAGATATCGCCGAAATAACTCACCTTGGAAAGATGCTGGTTCATGGACGCGAAGGTGTAGTGGTGTAGGTCGCCCTTGAGCTTGGCGCAGGGGCCCTGGACCTCCAGCTTGTCGTGCTCGCGGCTACCGCCCCAGCGCCCTTTCCCGCGGCGCAGGAGGCGCAGGCTCCAATCCGGATACCAGTCGCCATGGGTGATCCAGCGCCCCATCACCCACACCTTGCGGGGAAAACGCGCGCCAGCGAAACGCGCGTCGTCCATTTGCACGAAGCGGCGAATAGCGCGGCCCAGATCGGGCGAAACCTCCTCGTCCGCGTCCAGGCACAACACCCAGGGCTGAGTGGCCTTCTCCAGGGCCGAGTTCTTCTGGTCGCGATGCCCACGCCACGGCTCCTCGTAAACGCGGGCGCCAAACCGGCGCGCAACGGCGGCGGTGCCATCGGTGCAATCGTTGATCACCACCACGATTTCGCTCACCCACGCCTGCGCGCTTTGTAGGCAGCGCTCCAGGTTGCGCTCCTCGTTGCGCGCTATGAGGCACAGGCTCAGGGGAAGCCGCTCCACGCCTAGCCTCCCGCCGCCGCAGCCGGCAAGGCGCGCTCCAGGCGCGGAAGGCGCTGGCGCACCTCGGCAAAGATGCGTTCCGCGGCCATTTCCTGGAGGCAGCGGCTTTCGAGTCCGAGATCGCCGCAGCCGCGCCGGTCACAGGGAATGCAGTCGCCCTGGAGCTGCACGATGGTGTGGCGCCCCATGCGCTGCAGGCCCGCGCCGTTGCGGTAAGGGCAGCGCGGCACGTCGGCATCCCAGGGACCCCACTCCGCCGGCAGCGAGGGGCCGAACCAAGCCACCACCGGGGTTCCCGCTCCCGCGGCGACGTGCATGGCGGCGGTGTCGCAGCCGACGTATAGCGCGGCCAGGCTGGAGAGCGCGGCCAACCGCGGCAGATCGAGCCGCCCCGCCAGGACCGTGGCCGGACAACCGAGCCGCTCCGCCACATCCCGGATCACTTGCGCCTCGCGCCCGTGGCCGGGCCCGGTCAGCACCAGCTCATAGCCCCAGCCATGGATGAGTTCGCCGAGGCGGGCAGCCTCAGCGGGGGGAATCTCCTTATAGGGCCAGCGCGCGCAGGGGTGGAGCTGGACGAAAGGCCGGACCGGCAGCCAGGCGCGCACCTCCTCCAACTGGCGGGGCGTGAAATGCATGCGGAAGCGGCGCACGGGCGCGGGCAGGCCCAGCGCCTTCAAGGCGTGCAGATCCTTCTCCACGGCGTGCAGGGCCTCGTGGGGCTCGCGGTGCGTGTAGGCCCAGCGGTTCACCCAGCGGCGCTTAGGGTGGATGCTGACCCGGACGCGCGCGCCCGTGAGCAGCCCCAGGAAACGCCCACGATTGTTATCGCGCAGGCAGATGTAAACGTCATGGCGGTGGAAAACGAACCACAGGAAGAAACCGACGGTGCGAGCCAGGTAAGGGATGATCTGGCGGCGATCCTTGGAGCAGGTGATCACGCGGCTCACGTGCGGGCAGCCCGCCAGCGCCGGCGCGCTGAAGTCGTAGGTGGCGTAAGTGATGCGGCAATCCGGCCAGGCCAGCTTCAGGTTTTCCAGCAGCGCCGTGGAGATGAGCACGTCTCCGATCATGTTGAACTTGCTCACCAACACGCGCCGCGCGGCGGCGGCACCGCCATTTTTCGCCTCGGTCATGCCCGCCGCGCGGCCTCCCCGGCGCCCGCCCGCGCGGGTCTTGAAGAAATGGCCCCAACCCCGCTGGGGTTGCGACGTCGCTGCCTCAAGAATTGCACGGGATCATCGGGCCGCGGAACAGTATCCAGCGCAGCGCTTGTCCTTCAAGAAACCGGGTCGGTTGACTCGCCTTTTACAACGTGCTTTTCGGCCATTTCAAGCGCTTGCGGAGGATGGCCATCTTGCGCATGGGGCGGGCGATGTCCAGCGGCTTTTGAAGGGCATCGCGCCTTCCTACACTCCCCGCCAGTTCCGCCGTCGTTTCCGCCCCCATGCCGCGCTCCGCTCCCAAGACCCTGGCCGCCCACCCCGCCCCGGAGATGCTCTTCGAAGTGGGCTGGGAGGTCTGCCAGCAGCTTGGCGGCATCTACACCGTGCTGCGCAGCAAGGCGGCCTGGATGGTGGAGCGCTGGGGCGAGCGTTTCTGCCTGCTCGGGCCTTACGACGCCAAGCTGTCGCCCGCCGAGTTCGCTCCCGAGGAGTTCGCCGATGAGCTCGGCCAGGTGGTGGGCTTGCTGCGCGAAAGCGGCATCGCGGCCCTGAGCGGCCGCTGGCTGTGCAAGGGACGGCCGCGGGTGATCCTCTTCGATCTCGCCAGCGCCGCGCCGGGCCTCGGGGAGTACCGCTACTTCTACTGGAAGTTCCACGACATCGCTTTGCCCGACCGCCCCATCGTGAACCAGGTGCTGGCCTTCGGTCACCTGGTGGAGCTTTTCCTGAAGGAGTACACGCGCCTGTTTCCGGCCCGGCCCGTGCTCGCGCACTTCCACGAGTGGATGGCCGCGAGCGCCATCCCCGAGCTGCGCCGCAAACACGTCGCGGCGCGCATCCTCTTCACCACCCACGCCACGCTCCTCGGCCGCTACATCGCCACCAACGATGCCGACTATCACGAGCACCTGCCGCGGCTCCACTGGCTGGACGAGGCGCGGCGCTACGACATCGAGTGCGAGGTGCGTTTGGAGCGCGCGGCCGCCCACGGCGCCCACTTGCTGAGCACCGTGAGCGAGGTCACCGTCCCCGAGAGCCGCTACCTCCTGGGCCGCGAGCCCGACCTGCTGCTGCCCAACGGCCTCAACATCGAGCGTTTCGTGGCCCTGCACGAGTTCCAGAACCTGCACCGCACCTACAAGGAGCGCATCAACCAGTTCGTGCTGGGGCATTTCTTCCCCAGCTACACCTTCGACCTCGACAAGACCTTGTATTTTTTCACGTCAGGGCGTTACGAGTATCGCAACAAGGGCTTTGACCTGGTGCTGGAGGCCCTGGCGCGCCTGAACTGGCGCATGAAGACGGAACGCGTGGATCGCACCGTGGTTTTCTTCCTCATCACGCGCCGGCCCAACCGCGGACTGTTGTCCGACGCCCTGGCGCGCCGCGCGCTCATGGACGGCATGCTGCAGACCGTGGAAGAGATAAAAACCAACCTCGGCCAGAACCTCTTCATGGCCGTCACCGCGGGCCACTTGCCCTCGGGTTGGGAAAGCCTCGTGGATGATTTCTGGAAACTGCGCCTGCGCCAGTTCATCCACGCTTGGCGCACCGAGCGCCTGCCGGGCATCGTCACGCATCACGTGGAGCACGAGGGCCACGACGAGGTGCTGAACTTCCTGCGCGTCTCGGGTCTCCACAACCAGGTGGACAACCCGGTGAAGGTCATCTACCATCCCGATTTCATCAGCTCCGTGAGCCCGCTTTTCGGCATGGATTACGACCAGTTCGTGCGCGGCTGCCACCTCGGCGTCTTCCCCAGCTTGTATGAGCCCTGGGGCTACACCCCCGTGGAGTGCATCGCCCGTGGCGTGCCGGCGTTCACCAGCGACCTCGCCGGCTTCGGCAGCTACGTGCTCAAGAACCTGCCCGAGGGGGGGCAGCCCGGCGTCCGCGTCATCCACCGGCGCCAGACGGACTTCCAGCGCTCGGCGGACGAACTCGCGGAGGCGATGTTCGCTTTCCTTACGCAGGAACGGCGCGAGCGCATCAAGCAGCGCAATGCCACTGAGGCGCTCGCCGACTCCTTCGACTGGTCGCGCATGGGCGTGCACTACGAGGCCGCGCACCGTCTCCTGGCAAAAGTGAATCCGGAGGTCTGAAATTGACGCGACCCGAGATGTCTTGGACAGGATCCAGAAACCGCACTTTCCCGCGGTCCATGGATCCCCTGTTTTTTTTGCTCCGGCGCCTCGCCGTCGCCACCGCGTTGCTGGCGGCGTTTTGTTTTCTCCCCGGCTGGACGGAGGACGGCGATGTCGTGCTGACGGGAACCCAGGAGGAAAAACTGCGGGTCCTCGACCTCTCCAAGCGGCGGGTGACCCTCAAGGGCAGCTACATCCTGCCGGAAGGATGCACGCTAAAAATTATTAACGCAGGGAACTTCGCGGTCGCGCCGGACCAGGGCGGCGGCGGCATCGAGATCCACGGAACGCTGCTCATAGGGGAGCCTGTTCCCAAGAAGGATGCGCGCGATTTCGGCAAGCTGCCGATAATCGTCGCGGAGGCCCTGCGCCTCAAAATCCTCGGAAAGAATGCTCGTGTTGTGGTTGAAGCCGTGAACCTGCGCCGTCCGATTTTCATGCCAAAGCTCGGCGCCCTGGAGGCGCGCGGTTGCGTCTTCGAGCCGGACTCCGTGATCCTGATGGCCCTGCAGCCCGGCTTCAAGATGAGTTTCCGCGACAGCCTGATGGCCGTCCAGGAATTCGAGATGGACGACGGGCTCGCTCCCGGGACCTTGCTGGGAAATTTCGAGTTCCGCAACTGCGTTTTCGGCAAGGGACACCCAATCCCCCTCAATTTCGCCTGGTGCCTCCAGAAATGCGATATCCATGTGAAAAGTCCCTTCCGGCTCAAGGATTTTGCATGGGAATCCCCGGCGGCGCTGCCGCCCAGCTACTTCTCCGATCTCCAGTTCCTCAAGTACTACAACGAGGCGCTCGGCCAGCGCAAGGGCTTCAAGCTCAACGTCGCCAAATCCCCTTTCAATCCGGGTTTCAAATGCCCTGAGGGCTACGCTCCGAGCAAGGCCGGCGGCCAGTAGATCTCAAGTGCGGCGCTCCCGCTCGCGGGACTTCAGACGCGGCGGGGAGCATCCCGGACCCGCCACGGATTTCAGGCCGTGTCCTCGGGCAGGCCGTCCAGAAATTCCATAAGCCGCGCGGCGGGGACGACGGGGATGCGGACATAGGGAAGGCAGCCCGCTTTGGCTTTTGACGGGGCCATTGTTCGCGCCAGCGGTAACAAGAGCGGCTGTTCAGGATTTGCGCTGGCCTTGAGCTCGGCCAACCTTGCGGCGAGCTTCTGGGGCCGGTGAAAAGGATGCAACGCACGAAAGCGGGCCGGGGTTCCAAAGGTTTCGCGGAAAAGCGCCGCGTCCGTCGCGAAATGGCGTTCGAGTTCGCCTTTCCCCGGATGCTCACCGGCGGGCAACAAATCGGAACCCTGGAGGACCGGCGTCCAGCCGCGGGCGGCGAGCTCCCGCAGCGCTGAAGGTTTTGCAAAAAGACGCGCAACTTCGTCACAAGCGTTTTTTCCCACCGAGCGGCGGTAAACGGCGGACAGGATCTCCAGCAAAGAGGGGGAAAGGTTGTCATACATGAAGTCCAGCAGCGGACGGCCCGGTTCATAGCCCAGGCTCTTCAAGCGCCCGCGCAACAGCCGCAAGCCGTCACAGGTGGAGAGAAAAGAGAGCTGGTAGGGCCAGGCGGGCTCGCCCGCCGTGGAGGGTGCCGGGAAAGCGAAGGCCGCCTTGATAGGGAGTGCATCCAAAAGTTGTGCCGCCGCGGCGATCCCAGCGTAGGGACCCTCGAAGAACAGGGTGAACAGCGGCTTGCGAAGCGGCCCGGACGACACGGCCGCCCAGCCTTCTTCCAGCCCCACGAAACGGCCGGCCTGGTGCAGCGCTTCAAGGTGCTCCCGCAGCCGGTCCGGGGGGCACACAGCCCCCGCGATGGCGGCGAGATGCGCCGGTTCCTCGTGAGAAATGTGGCCATAGGAGAGGACGGTCCAGACCGGCGGCATCATATCCGGCGCCGGCGTACGAGTTCTTCGGCCAGCCACCCCGAGGCGAAATCGCGATAAAGACGCGCCAGCACCTTGCCGTCGAGTTCGTGGCCGCGGTAGGTGCGTCCCGCGGCGGGATCCTGCTTGAGCACGGGCAGCGTGTGGCCCGCGATCACCTCACGCAGCACCTCGACCATGAGATCGCTGCCGAGCGCGACTACGCGGCTGAAACAATCTTCCAGCGTGTCCTCCGGCAAAAGCGCCGCGCGCGCGCGCCGCAAGATGGGCCCGGCGTCGGCCCCGGCGCTCATGAGATGCACCGTGGCGCCCACGGCATCCAGATCGCGGTGGTAGAGCGCCCACTCGATGGTGTGGCTGCCCTTGTAATCCGGGGACCAGCCCGCGTGTTGGTTCAAGGCCAGCCCGCGCGCGCAGGCCAAGACTTCGCTCCTGAGCAGCGGTCCGCCCAGCACGAGCAGGAAGTAGGGGTTCAGCGCCTTGAGCTGGGCCAGGAACTCCGGCCCGTTGGGGTCGCTCACGGGTTCGGGGTCGAGCTGGCGCGTCGCCATGAGCTCCGCAACTTCGTCGCTGAAAAGCCGCTTCTCGCTGGCCAGTTGCCCCGCGCGCCGTTTGCGCAGGTAGTAGAGGGTGCGCAGGCTCCCCCGGGCATCGGTCAGCGGGGCAACGCCCGCGGGCAAGGTGCCGCTGGATCGTCCGGCCAGGAGCCGCTTGCGCGCCCGTTGCAGCAGCTCGAAGCCCCCTCCGTCACGGCGCCCCAGCCCTCGGATTGGGTTCAAGCTGAAGGCCGGACATTCGAACCACGCCTTGGCGAGCTTGGGGAACTCGCGTTGCACCAGCAAGGCGAAGCGCCGGTGGCGCAGATCCGCCCCCGTGAGGATGGCGATGCTGCGCGGCTCGGAGGCCGGCGGGGTGAAAGTTTCGCCCTCGTCCACGGTTGCTGCCGGCGGCATGGGCGCCGGGATTCTAATGGCCGAAGATGCGTCCCAGCAGGGATTGCTTCGCCTTGAGCAGGATCTCCAGCTCACCGCCATCGAAGAAGATCCCCCCGCACGCCTTGGACGGGCAGCGGTCCACGGCCACGATTTCCCCGTAGGTCTCTTCCTTCAGCACCGACCCGCATTTCGGGCAGCGCATCCAGTAGTCTTTCTTCTCGTTTTTGGCTTCGAGTTGCGCTTTCTGCGCCTCAGCCTTTTCCCTGAGCTTTGCCAAAAGCTCCTGGTCCTTGCGGTGGAAGTATTCGTCCTCCCGGCTGTAGCCTTTCACGTTATCCGACATGCTGTGCTCCTGATAATGCCGCCGCGGGGTGGACGAAACTGAGAACAAGGATACGCGTGCGATCCTAGCCTGGCACGGACCGGGACAAGCCCAGGAAAAAGCAAAAAGGATGCCGACTTTAACGCGCCCGCCCTCGGACGCGCCGCCGTCAGGCCAAGACCGCGGGCCTCAGATCGCGCAAACGCGCGACCTCCTCATGGGAAAGCCGGCTCGCGAGATCCCGCCAATGCCGCTCCGGCGTGGACGGCGCGCCCGTGAAGACGAAACCCCTGGTGTCGAGCTGCATGCGGCCTTCCTCCAGGCCATGAAAACCCAGGCGGCGGCGAAGCTCCAGCATGCGCTGTACGGAGACCCGCATCGCGTCGTAGCTTTTCCCGCCGGATACCCAGAAAGGATAGTTGTGTTCAAGGACCTCGCGCGCCATGTAGTGGACGTAGAAGATGCGCCGCAAATCGCTGGTGCGGTTGCCGGCCGAGCCGTGAAGGGCGGAGATGCAGTGGAAGAGCACGTCCCCGGGTTCCATCTCCATGGGCACGGCGTCGGGGTGGTGGAAGAAATCCTCCTGGCTGAGAGCGGAGAGATCGAGCTGGCCAATGAGATGCCGGCCGGGGATGCCCCACACGCAGCCGTTTTCAACGGTGGAACGGTCGAGGTAGATGTCCACGTCGAAGTTCGGAATTTCGGAAGTGACGTCCTGAGTGACGGGTTTGAAGGGGTCCTGGTGCCAGTTGATGGGGACGTTGCCGTAGGGCAGCTTGCACACGAAGGAGTCGTTGATGGGCAGGAAAGGGTGTCCGGTGCACTGGCCGATGGCTTCGAGCAGGGCCGGATTCACGGTGGCCGCCTGGAAAATATCGGCCCTGCTCCACATGTGCTCGCTGCGGTAATAGATGCGCCGGCCTTCCGGGGTGTCGTGGTAGATGTGGTGGGGTCCGCGCGCCGCCACGCCATCGAGCAGCACCTGGTCGGCGGCCTGCCGCAGGGCTTGCAGCTCCTTCCCCTGGAACATCCCGCGCAGCACGAGGAAGCCGTCGCCGTGGAAGCTGTTGATTTGATCCTGGCACAGCATGGTGAAATCCTCCAAAAACCAGTTGCCAGTGGAAAGGATAGGCGGCCAGGGAATAATATCTCCCTCCTTCATCCGCGTTTTTCACGCATTCGTCCACAACCCCCTTGCCAGCGCCATGATCTCCATGCTACCGCCATGATCTGGGGAGGCAGCGCCCGCATCGCCCGCCACAACGGGAGCCACGCCCACGAGATGCACGAGCTCGTGGTCTGTCGCGGCGATTCGGGTGTGCAATGGCTCGCGGGGGAGGCCCACGCCTTCGTGCGCGGCCGGCTTTTCCTGTTGCCGGAAGGATCACCGCACGAAGTGGCGGGCCGTGAGGACGCGCCGGCCGAGTTGTTTTACGTCTGCTTCGGCTCCGGGCATTTCCTGTCCGAAGGACCCGCCGGCATGCACGAACTGGTGCAGGGCCTGCTCCGGCGACGTTGCCACTCCTCCGGCGATGACAGCATCCTCGCGCGCCAGAACCTCGAACTGGGCGCGCGCCTGGAGGAGGAGCTGCAAGCGCCCCAGCCCTACGGGAAAGAACGGGCCGGGCTGCTGCTCGGCGAGCTGCTCATAAACTTCCAGCGCAGCCTGGCCCTGCCGCTGGCTCCATCTTCGCGGCACGCCGCGCGCATTGCGGCGCTGTGCGAGGAACAGCGCCACGGCGCAGAAGCGCTCACCCTGGAGGAGGCCGCGCGCCGCTGCGCCATGGGACGCAGCCTGTTCGCGAGCGAGTTCAAGCTTTTCACCGGACTGACCTACCTGAATTTCCAGCACCAGCTCAAGCTCAAGCTGGCGCGCGAACTTTTAGCCGGCAGCGACCTTCCCGTCACCGAGGTGGCCGAACGCGCGGGTTTCCATCACCTCGGGCATTTCGAGAAGCTTTTCCGGCGCCATCACGCTTTCACTCCACTGCGCTACCGGCAGCGGGTGCGCGAGCAGGGCCCTTGTCCCCAAGTGTACATCGAGAAGCGCAAAAAACCCGGTGCTGGAGGATGAACCCGCTCCAGCGTTGACGGCCTTGCCGAACACCCAGGTCCGTTTAACTTTCGCGTCGAGCCATAAGATCGCGTCATGTTGCTATCGGTGGTCATCCCGGCTTACAACGAGGAAGAGAACATCGGCAAAACCCTCGCGGAGGTGGCGCGTGTCCTGCGTGAGGAGGCTATTCCCTACGAGCTCATCGTCGTCAACGACAACAGCCGCGACGGCACGCAGCGCGTCATCGAAGCCTGCATGCGCGGTGATCCCGGTGTGCGCCTGGTCAACCGCCGCCCGCCCGGGGGGTTTGGCCGCGCCATCCGCTCCGGGCTCACGGAAGTCCAGGGGGAGGTGGTGGTGATTTTCATGGCTGATTTCTCGGACGATCCCCGCGACCTCGTCCAGTATTACCGCAAGATCCAGGAGGGTTACGACTGCGTCTTCGGCACCCGCTTCAGCCCCCAGTCCACCGTCAGCAACTACCCGAAGCTCAAGCTGTTCGTCAACCGCCTGGTGAACAAGCTGATCCAGGTCCTGTTCTGGACCGACCACAACGATATGACCAACGCCTTCAAGGCCTACCGCACCGAGGTGATTCGCGAGTGCGGGCCCTACACCGCCAGCCATTTCAACATCACCATCGAAATGTCCCTGAGCGCGCATATACGCAAATACACGATTGCCAAAATACCCATCAACTGGCACGGTCGCACCTGGGGCATGTCGAACCTGCGGCTGCGGCAGATGGGGCGGCGCTACCTGAGCACCCTGCTCAAGCTCTTCTTGGAGAAGACCCTGATCATTGACGACGTCATCAGCGAGCGGCTCGCCAAGCACACGCAGGGCAGCGCCGCGCAGGCGCAACAGGGCGAGCGGCTCGAGGAACTGGAAAAACGCGTCGCGGCCCTGGAACGGCGGCTTCCTCCATGAGTTTCTTTTTGAGATTGAATAGTTCCGCTTCCCAAGGCGGCCGGAAGCGCCGGCCATGAGCGCGCCCGGTTTTACCGCCGAATTTCTGCAAGGCCTGCGCGCCTTGTTCCTCGACATGGACGGAACGCTGTGCGACGCGCAGCGCGCGGACAACGCGGCGGTGGCGGGCCTGGCCGCGTCGCTGGTGTCCGCGGGCCTGGCGGAGCCCGCGTCCGGCCCGGTGGCGCGCCGTTATCTGGACGCCATCTACGACCGCCGCATCGAGCCCGGCTGGCGAACGGCTTTCGCCGTGAAGCCCGATGGCAGCGAGCGCCGCGCGCGTCTCTTCGGCCGCATGCTCGCGGATCTGGCGCCGCGACTGGACTTGAGCCTCAAGGAGCTGCTGAACCTGGAGCGCAGGTTCCTCGCGGCGCGGGTGGCGGCCTATGACTTCTACTCCGGTGTGCCGGAACTGCTGGAGCGGCTGAAGCAGCGCTATATCCTGGTGTTGCTCACCAATGGCTCCACGTATTCGCAGGCGCCGAAAATCTCCAAGACCGGGTTGCGCCAGATCGTGGACCACGTGCTCATCGCCGGTGAGGCGGGCTTCGAGAAGCCGGATCCGCGCCTTTTCGCGCTCGCCTGCGAGCGCGCGGGTTGCAAGCCATTTCAGGCCCTGCACGTCGGCGATACCCTGGAAGTTGATATCCTCGGCGCCCAACGGGCGGGGATCCGCAATATCTGGGTGCATCACGGCTGGCCGCCGACGCCGGGAGTGGCGCGGCCCGATCACGCTCTCGAAAGCATCCTCGGTATCGAAGAGGCGCTGGGCGTAACGCTAGCTTAGAGGTCGAAACTTTATCGCGCTGGCGACTGCTTCGGCCCGGGCCGCGTGGAAACTCAGCCCCGGGGTTTAAAATCAAGGCGTCATGCCGCCCAAGAACCTCATCCGACTTTTGAGCGACCTCATCGCCATCCCCAGCGTGAACCCCATGGGCCGGGAGGTGCAAGGCGCGCCTTACTTCGAGAAGCCCATCGCTGAATTCGTGGCGCAAAGAGCCCGGAGCCTCGGACTCGACACGGAAATCTTCGAGCACCGTCCCGGGCGCACCAGCGTGCTGGCCCGCCTGGACGCGGGCGCGCGCGAAACGCTGCTGCTCGACGCGCACCTCGACACCGTCTCTCATGAGAACATGGAGATCCCACCCTTCGAACCCACCCGCAGCGAAGGGCGCGTCTACGGGCGCGGCGCCTGCGATACCAAGGCCTCGCTGGCCATTTTCCTTTGCGCGCTCGAAGACATCCTGCGCCGGGGAAACAAACCCACGCGCAACGTGATCCTCGCCGCCTGCGCGGACGAGGAGTTCTCCTTCGGTGGCGTGCGTGAGCTCGCGCGCCGCGGCCTCAAGGCTGATGGCGCCGTGGTGGGAGAACCCACGGAGCTTGAAATCCTCGCCGCCCACAAGGGGGTGTTGCGCTGTTTCGTGCGCGCGCGCGGGGAG
Organism: bacterium; assembly: GCA_023261545.1. Lineage (GTDB taxonomy): Bacteria > Planctomycetota > JADGBV01 > JADGBV01 > JADGBV01 > JAHFOS01. The sequence goes on along the minus strand of JAHFOS010000004.1, from coordinate 27,356 downwards.
AGCTGCCATGCTTCCACTCCCGAGGCGGGGCGCAACGCCATCTATCTGCTGGCCGAGGCCATCCTCCTGCTCAAAAAACTGCACGACGAGCTGCAGCGCCGCCCACCGCATCCCGTGCTCGGCCACGCCACCTTGAGCGTGGGCATGGCCGGCGGGGGGCAGACGCCCAATACCGTTCCCGCCGCCGCCTGGCTGGAAATAGACCGCCGGCTGTTGCCGGGAGAAACCCCTGAGGCCGTGGTGCGGGAGATCCGCCGCGCGCTCGCCGGCCTCGCCCACGTCGAGGTGGAGGACCCCTACCTCGATTCGGGAGGGTTTGAAACCAAGAGTGCCGCCGGAGCCTGCGCGCTCATCCACCGCGCCCAGAGCGCCTGCGGCCTCAAGCCCAGCATTTCCAGCGCGCCTTACGCCACCCACGCCCCCTTCTATGAAAAACTCTCCATTCCCGCCGCGGTTTTCGGACCGGGCTCCATCCGCCGCGCGCACACCGCCAGCGAGTACGTGGAAGAGGACCAGCTCGAAAAGGCGCTGGCGGTGCTGCTGCGCATGCTCACGTCGTGATCCGCGCCTTCGCATCGCAGCGTCGCAGCCAGGCCCGTTCGTGCTGTGCTGAGCCTGTCGAAGCATCGAAGCATGAACGGGCCGGGCCGTCGGCGCTCTGTCGTGGCACTAAAGGGGCTGAACGCTTACCTTGAAGCTCTCCATCGTCATCCCCTGCTACAATGAAAGGGACACCCTTGAGGAGCTCCTCGCGCGCGTCCGGGGCGCTCCCGTTCCAGACAAGGAGATCATCGTGGTGGACGATGCTTCCAGCGACGGCACGCGCGAGATCCTGCGCCGCCTGGAACCGCAAATAGACAAGGTCGTCTATCACGAGCGCAACCGCGGCAAAGGGGCCGCGCTGCGCAGCGGCATCCAGGCCGCCACGGGCGACCTCATCATCATCCAGGACGCGGACCTCGAATACAATCCCGAGGAATATCCCCGCCTCATGGAGCCGGTGCTGCGCTACGGCGCCGACGTGGTTTACGGCTCCAGGTTCGTGAGCGACCGGCCTCATCGCGTCGTGTACTTCTGGCACGCCGTGGGCAACCGCCTGCTCACGCTGCTCTCCAATATGTTCACCAACCTGAACCTCACTGACATGGAAACCTGCTACAAGCTCTTTCGCCGCGAGATCATCCAGTCCATCGCCATCGAGGAGGATCGCTTCGGTTTCGAGCCCGAAATCACCGCCAAGGTGGCGCGCCGGGGCTGCGTCATTTACGAGGTCGGCATCTCCTATTGCGGCCGCACCTACGAACAGGGCAAGAAGATCGGCTGGCGCGACGGGCTGCACGCCATTTTTGCTATCCTCAAATACAACCTGCGCGCGCGTGGGTCGGCGACTTCCTGAACAGGGTCGCGCGCGCGCGGCTCCGCAAAGCGCGCTTCGCAGCGATACGCCTCCCCGCGCTCACATGTTCCTCCGGTAACTGCCGCCGGCGCCGTGCAGCGCGGCGGCGAGGTCGCCGAGGGTGCCGTAAGGGCAGGCGTCCATGAGTTCGGCGAACACGTTTCCGCCCGCCCGCGCGGCGCGCGTGAGCTGGGCCAGGGCCGCCGCGCGCTCGGGGGCGAAGAGTTGGCGCAAGCGCCGCACTTCGGCGATTTGCGCGCGTTTCTCCGCGGCGGAGGAGCGCCGGAGTTCGACGTGGCGCGGGACGCCGGTTCCGCCGACCGGGAGGAAAGTATTGACGCCCACGATGGGCAGTTCCCCGTTCATCTTCTTCTGCTCGTAGGCCAGCGACTCCTCCTGAATGCGGCTGCGCTGGTAATGCGTCTCCATGGCGCCGAGCGCGCCCCCGCGCGCGTCCAGGGCCTCGAACTCGCGCAGCACCGCTTCCTCCACCAGGTCCGTGAGCTGTTCGATGAAATGGCTGCCCTGGAGGGGATTCTGGTTCTGCGTGAGCCCGAGCTCGCGCAGCACGATGAGTTGGATGGCGATGGCGCGGCGCACCGACTCCTCGGTGGGGGTGGTCACCGCCTCGTCGTAGGCGTTGGTGTGCAGCGAGTTGCAGTTGTCGGCGATGGCGTAGAGCGCCTGGAGCGTGGTGCGGGTGTCGTTGAACTGCATCTCCTGGGAGTGCAGCGAGCGGCCCGAGGTCTGGATGTGGCACTTGAGCTTGGCGCTGCGCTCGTCGGCACCGTAGAGAGCGCGCGCGGCCAGCGCCCAGATGCGCCGCGCCACGCGCGCCAGCACGGCGTACTCGGCATCCGTGCCGTTGGAAAAAAAGAAGGAGAAGTTGGGGGCGAAGCGGTTGAAGTCCATGCCGCGCTGGCGGTAAACCTCGGCGTAGGTGAAGGCGTTGGCCAGGGTGAAGGCGAGCTGGCTCACGGGGTTGGCTCCGGCTTCGGCGATGTGGTAGCCGCTGATGCTCACGCTGTAGAAGTTGCGCACGCCGTGGTCCAGGAACCACTGCTGCACGTCGCCCATGAGGCGCAGCGCGAACTCGGTGGAGAAGATACAGGTGTTCTGCGCCTGGTCTTCCTTGAGGATATCGGCCTGCACCGTGCCGCGCACGCTGGAGAGCACCTCGCGGCGCACCTCGTTGTAGAGCTGGGGCTCGACGATGATCCGCGCGGGCACGCCGAGGAACAGCAGGCCCGATCCGTCATGGCCCTCGGGAAGCGGGCCGCGGTAGCGCGGGGGAACGGCCGCGCGCGCACGGAACCAGGCCGCCACGCGCTGGCGCGTATGCGCGAGGCGGCCCGCGACTTTGATGCGCCGTTCCACCGCGGCATCCACCGCCGTCGTCAGGAACCAGGCCAGCAGCATGGGCGCCGGACCGTTGATGGTCATGGAAACCGAAGTCTGGGGAGCGGCCAGGTCGAAACCGGAATACAGGCGCTTCATGTCATCCAGGCTGCACACCGAAACGCCGGAGTTGCCGATTTTCCCGTAGATGTCCGGCCGGATATCCGGGTCGTGTCCGTAGAGCGTCACCGAGTCGAAGGCGGTGGACAGGCGCGCGGTCTTCCCGCCGCGACAGATGAAGTGGAAGCGCGCATTGGTGCGCTCGGGCCCGCCCTCACCGGCGAACATGCGCGTCGGCTCCTCTTCCTCGCGTTTGTACTCATACACCCCGGCGGTGTAGGGAAAACGGCCGGGCGCGTTCTCCAGCCGCTGATAGAGGATGCGCGCGCCCCAGTCGGCGAGAGCAGGCACGGCCACGCGCGCAATGGCAAGGCCGGAAAGCGTGTGCGCCTGGTTTTCAACCTTGATTTCGCGCCCGCGCACGGTGTAGGTGTTTTGCGGTCCCGCATAGGCGGTGGCGAGCTCCGCGTGGGCGACGATGAGCCGCGCGCCCTCTGCACCGAGTTCTTCCAACGCCTTGTTGTAGGCACGCCGGAGTTCAAGGAGGCCTGGAACAGCGCCACCCGCCAGCGCAGCGGTTCCATAAAACTCTGGAAGCTCGGGCGGTGTGTCCCCGGCGGCCACGAGCGCAGCGTACAGCCCGCCAGCGCGCCGCGCGATCTCCGCCTCGGCCCGCGCCCGCTGCTTATGACCGCGCACGGCGGCGGCGACCTCGGCGAGGTGGTGCCGGCGCAGCGGAGGGATGAGCGGATCGGTATCCGGCGCGCCCTCGGTGAGCAACGCGGCCGCGAAGTTTTCGGGATGCGGCGCGACCTCGCGCACGCGCGCCAGGAGCGCGTTGCAGAAGGAATTCACGCCGGGATCGGCGCAGCGCTGGGCGCAGGTGCCGTACACCGGCATGTCCTCGGCCTTATCGGCGAAACGCCCGCGCGCGCGCTGCACCGCCCGGCGCACCTCGCGCAGCGCGTCCAAGGCTCCGGGCCGGTCGAACTTGTTGAGGGCGATGAGGTCGGCGCAGCCGAGCATGGCGATTTTTTCGAGCTGGCTCGGCGCCCCGAACTCCGGCGTCATCACGTAAACGGCGAGGTCGGCGAGGTCGCGAGCGCGGGCATCCGCCTGGCCGATGCCGGCGGTCTCTAAGAGAACGAGGTCGAAAGCAGCGGCGCGCAGCAGGTCGAGAGCGTCGCGCGTGGCGATGCTCAGCGAAACGTGGCGCTGGCGCGTGGCCAGGGAGCGCACGAAGACGCGGTCGTTTCCCGCCGTGTTCAGGCGGATGCGGTCCCCCAGCAGCGCCCCGCCGACGCCGGGCAGGGTCGGGTCCACGCTGACGACGCCGACGCGCAGCTCGGGAAATAGCTGCAACAGGCGCAACAGCAGCTCGTCCACCAGCGAGCTCTTGCCCGCGCCTCCGGGCCCGGTGAAGGCCACCACGGGCGCTGGTCGCTTTTCCTTGAGGCGCTGAGCCAGGGATTTTCGCAAGCGCGCGCGCAGGGGGGCCGGCCCCGCTTCGAGGACGCTCACCAGACGGCCCAGCGCGAGCCGGTTTCCGATGCCCAGGTTTTCCGGCAGCCTTTGCGGCAGGCGCCGTTGCGCCTGGCGGCAGATTCCCAGCATGTGTTCCACGATACCCTTGAGGCCCAGGCGCGTGCCGTCCTCGGGCGTGTAGATGCGCGTCACCCCGAGCCGCTCCAAGCGCCGCGCTTCGGTGGGCACAATCACGCCCCCGCCGCCGCCGAAGACCTTGATATCCCCCGCCCCGAGCCCGCGCAGCGTCGCCACAAGGTAGCGGAAGAACTCCATGTGCCCACCCTGGTAGCTCGAAATGGCCACGGCGGCGACATCCTCTTCCACGGCGGCACGGGCGATTTCCTCCACTGAGCGGTTGTGGCCGAGGTGGATGACCTCGGCGCCACAGCCCTGCAACACGCGGCGAATGACGTTGATGGCGGCATCGTGGCCGTCGAAAAGCGCGGCGGCGGTGAGCACGCGGACAGGGGGAGGCGTCCGCCGTTTCATGCTACGTCCGGGGCGAAGCCGCGGCGCAGGGTGTTTTCGGCGATGACGCGCGGTTCGGCGAATTGCAAAAGGTAATCGGGACCACCGGATTTGAAGCCGACGCCGCTCATGTTGAACCCGCCGAAGGGCTGGCGGCCCACCATGGCGCCGGTGCAGGGGCGGTTCAAGTAGAGGTTGCCAGTGCGGAAGCGCGCGCGCGCGAGTCCGAGGTGCGCGGGCCGGCGCGAATAGACGGCGCCGGTGAGCGCGAAGCGGCTGCGGGCGGCGATGTCCAGGGCCTCCGCGAAATTGCGGGCGGGAAGGACCGCGAGCACCGGGCCGAAGAGTTCTTCCTGCAACAGCGGAAGATCGGGATCACGCACTTCGAAGACGGCCGGCGGCACGAAACACCCACCCGCCCGCTCGCGGCCCTTATAGAGCAGGCGCGCGCCCGTTGGCGGATGCTCCATGAGTCCCAGCAGCCGGCGCTGCGCGTCGGCGTCCACGACGGGCGGCAGCAGGCAACCCGGTTCCCGCGCTGGCGCGGGACACCAGCTTTCGATGGCCTGGAGCAGGCGGCGCAACAGCGTGTCGTAAACGCCTTCGTGGACGATGAGCCGCGAGCAGGCCGAACATTTCTGCCCGGCGTAACCGAAGGCGCTGCGCAAAATACCCAGGGCCGTCTCGTCGAGGTCGGCGTCCTCGTCCACGATGATGGCGTTCTTTCCGCCAAGTTCCAGGATAACGCGCTTGAGCTGCTTCTGCTGCGCGGTCGGCCGCGCGCTGCGCTCCAAAATGGCGAGCCCCACGGCCAGGCTGCCCGTGAAGGCCACCGTGGCCACTTCCGGATGCTCCACCAGATACGCGCCCACGATTTCGCCGCGTCCGGGCAGGAAGTGCGCGGCGCTGGACGGAATACCGGCTTCGAGGATGCGACGGTGGAAGGCGGCGGCCACGGCGCTTGACTGCTCGGCGGGCTTGAGCACGACGGTATTGCCGGCCACCAGCGCCGCCGCGGACATGCCAGCGAGGATGGCGAGCGGGAAGTTCCAGGGCGCGATGACGGCGCACACGCCCCGGCCCTCGTACAGCATGCGGTTGTCCTCGCCGGGCGGGCTCGAGAGCTTGCGTTCCCCGAGCTCGACGCTGGCGCGCTGCGCGTAGTAGCGGCAGAAGTCCACGGCCTCGCCCACGTCGGCGTCGGCCTCGCGCCAGGGCTTGGCCACCTCGTGGACCATGAGGGCGGCGAGCTCAAAGCGGTCGCGCTCCAGGAAGTGGCCCAGGCGGTCGAGCAAGCCGGCCCTTTCGGCGAGCGTGCGTCCGCGCCAGGCGGGCAGGGCCCGCGCCGCCGCCGCCACGGCTTCGCCGGCCAACTCGATATCCGCGTAATGAACGCGCGACACCGCCAGCCCCTCCTCGTCCGGACAGGGGCGCGTCACGACCTCGCCGCGCCGGATCTCCATCCCCGAGACCACCGCCGCCACCTCCTGGGGCAGGCGCGCGCGCGCAAGTTCCAAGGCTTTGGAGAAATCGCGCCGCGCGCCGGCTTCCGCGAAATCCGTGAGCGGGCAATTGCGGAAGGGCGCGAGCAATCCCTGCACCGCTTCAGGCGCTGGCGGCGCGAGGACAGGCCGGCGCAACAGCTCGTCGGCGCCGCGGTGCTCGCGGTGCGCCAGACGCAGGAAACCGACGTTGGAGGTGTTTTCCAGCAGGCGGCGCACCAAGTACGCCATGCCGGGCAGCAGCTCCCCCACCGGCGTGTAGACGCGCACGCGCCGGCCCAGGGAGCGCAAGGCGGCGCGTTCAGGCTCGGCCATGCCGTAGAGCATCTGGAATTCATAGCTCGTCTCCGGCGCGCCGAGCTTTGCCGCCGTCGCCAGCACGTGCGCCAGCGAGCGCAGGTTGTGGGTACCGAAGGCGGGGCGCAGGTGCGCGCGGTTTTCCAGCAGCACGCACGCGAGCCGCTCGTACTGCAAATCCGTGGCGGCTTTGTCGGTCAGCACCGGGCAGGGATAGCCGTGCATCCTGGAGCGCACCACCTCATAGTCCCAGTAAGCCCCCTTCACCAGGCGCACGTTGAGGGGCGCCCCGCGCCGGCGCGCGAGGGAAAGCAGCCGCTCCAGATCGTCGGGCGCGCTCACGAGATAAGCCTGGAGGGCCAGGCCGATGTGCGGCCAGGCGCGGAAATCGCCACGGCCCGCTAGTTCCTCGAAGAGATCCAGGATGATGCCCTTGAGTTCGTAATTCTCCATGTCCAGGGTGAGGGAAAGCCCTCTTTCACGGGCGCGCGCCGCCAGTTGCAGCGCGCGCGCCTTGAGTCGGCGTACAGCGCCCGCGCTATCCACCGGATCAAGGAACGGGACCAGCGCCGAAACCTTGACGGAGATGTCAGCTCGCGGCAGCGGACCCTGGGGATCGGAATCCAAAAGCGGGTTGGGCGGCCAATCCGCCGCCGCCCCGGCCAGGAGATCCATGAGTTCGAGGTAGCGGCGCTCGGCGACCACGGCCTCCGCCTCGCTCAGCGTTGTCTCGCCAAGCAGGTCCACGGTGAAGGCCACGCCCTCCGCGCGCAGCTTCTGCAACGCCGCCAGCGTGGCGCTAGCGTCGCGCGCGGCGATGAAGCGCGTGGCCATGGTCTCCACCTGGGCGCGCAGCGCCCGCGCCGCCAGGCCCGCCGCCAGCCCGCCGCCTGCGGCAGCCTTGACCCCGAGGCGCAATACCTGGGGCAAGATGCGGCCCTCGCGCAACAGGTAGTCGGCGATGTGCGCCGAAATTTGCGCCGGGCTCGTGAGGCACGGCAGCACGTCAATAAAGCGGAACAGGTCGGCGCGGAAGGAGGCGTCCTCCATGGCCTTTTCCAGCAGGTGCCGTTGCCAGAATCCCGGGTGGAAGATGCCGGGCTCGCGGCCCTGCATGAGCCGCAGCAACTCCTCGCCGCGCGCGCGGATTTCCGCTTCGAACGCGGCTTCCTCAGGATTGGCCATCATGCTCCGGGGGAATTGTCCACAGAGAACACAGAATAACACAGATAATAATCAGTCAGGGCCGGTCTCTTTAATCAGTGCATATTTGTGAAATCTGTGGATAATTCCGAGTTGAGGATTCGGAAACCCAGAGCAAAGTCCAGAAGCCATAGTAAGGTCGGGAAGGCTTTTTCAGGCTACAGCAGCGCTGTGTCGCAGCGGCGGCGCGCCTTGCATTTTTGGCCGAACAAAATTAGATAATACTTAATATCATTGGTTTTTATGGAATTTAAAAATCCCATTGCCCCGTGAATTCTCCTTTTTCCTGAATTTTCCAACCACCGCGACCCAGACTTTGAAAATACCGGACGCGACTATAAGGGCGGCACCTCCTTTCTCTCCCCCACCATGAAGATCTCACAAGTTTTCCGTGCCCTGCTCATCCTCTGTCCGGCGCTCTTTGCCGACGGCGAGGCTCCGACGGCCACCAAGGCTACCGTGCCGCCCGCGGCTTATCCCGACGGCCTCTATGCCGAGATGAAGACCGTGAAAGGCCTCATCGTGCTACAGCTCGAATTCGAGAAAACCCCCATGACGGTGACCAACTTCGTGGGTCTGGCCGAAGGCACGAAGGATTCCGCGCTCGGCACCGGCAAGCCCTTCTACGACGGGCTCACCTTCCACCGCGTGCTCGCGGACTTCATGATCCAGGGCGGCGACCCCAAGGGCAGCGGCAGCGGCGGGCCTGGTTATAAGTTCCCCGACGAGTTCCATCCCGACCTCAAGCACACCGGGCCCGGGATACTCTCCATGGCCAATGCCGGCCCGGGCACCAACGGCAGCCAGTTCTTCATCACCCACGTGGCCACTCCCTGGCTCGACGGCAAGCACACGGTTTTCGGGCATGTGATTAAGGGTCAGGACGTGGTGAACGCCATCGCCCAGGGCGACCGCATCGAGTCGCTGAAGATCGTGCGCTGCGGGGAAAAGGCCAAGGCCTTCAAGGCCAGTCAGCAGGATTTTGACCGGCTGGTCGGCAGCCTGCGCGACAAGCCGGCTCGCGACTTCATGGAGGCGCACCCTGGCGCTGTGAAGTCGCCATCCGGCCTTATCAGCGTCGTCCTTAAAGAGGGCAAGGGCGAAAAACCCGCCAAAGGGACGAAAGTTTCGGCCCACTATACCGGTACCTTGCCTTCAGGCGCGAAGTTCGACAGCTCGCGTGATCGCGGTGAACCCCTCGAATTCGTGGTCGGCACGGGGCAGGTGATTCGCGGCTGGGACGAAGCCCTCCTCGACATGAAAAAGGGCGAGCGCCGCATGCTCTTCATCCCCTCGGATCTGGGCTACGGCCCGCGCGGTATGCCACCGGTCATTCCCCCGGCAAGCCCGCTGATCTTCGACGTGGAGCTGGTGGACTTCTGAGTTTTTGGAGGGCATCCGACATGGCCAAGCAGATCCTGGTTCCCCTGGCGGACGGCTTCGAAGAAATCGAGGCCATGACCATCATTGATGTGCTGCGGCGCGCGGGCCTAGAGGTCACCGTTGCTGGCCTCGCCAAAAAAGAGACCCACGGCGCTCACGGCGTGAAGGTCCTCGCCGACACGACCCTGGGCGAGGTGAAAGGCCGTAATTTCGACGCCGTGGTCCTCCCCGGCGGCATGCCGGGCAGCGAGCGCCTCGCCGGCAGCGAGGATATCAAGGCCCTGGTGAAACGCCACGCCGCCGCCGGCAAAATCACCGCCGCCATCTGCGCCGCGCCTTGGGCGCTGGGCGCGAGCGGGGTCTTGGCCGGCAAGAAGGTCACCTGCTACCCCGGCTTCGAGGAAAAGCTGACCTCAGCCCTGCCACAAAAGGATCGCGTCGTGGTGGACGGCCCCATCATCACCAGCCGCGGCCCCGGCACCGCTCTCGAATTCGCGCTCAAACTCGTGGAAGTGCTGGTGAACTCCAAGATGGCTGGGGAATTGCGAAGCGGGATGTTGGTCGCGGGTTAAGAAGCTGGCGGCGCGCGGGCAATTTTACTGCGCGTTGCTAATGCCTGGGCCAGAAAAATTGTGAAAATAGGCGGTTGCCGACCCTGAGGATCGCCGCATCCGGCTATATCACATGAAACTTCAAGAAGATGAGGCTTTGATCCACGAGCTTCGGCCCGAGAAGGGAATCCTGGTCATTTGGTTTTTTACAAAGTGCTTGCCCGTCGCCATTTTCCTAACGTTTCTTTCCTTCTGGTTTCCAATCTTCCTGGGTGGTGCACTTGCCGCGAAACCGGATGGCAAGCTCGCCGCCATTGGGGTTGTGAGCGTTTTGGTTATCTTGCCGATCATCCTTATCATCGGCATGATATACTGCGCCGCTCTTCGCAGCACCCATATCTATTACGTGACCGATCAGCGGTGCGTTTTCCACGGAGGTATCTTCCGGAGGGTCGAACGCTCCGTGCATTTTCATAAAGTGACGGACGTCGAGACCAGCCAGAATATCATCGAGCAACTGCTCGGCATTTCGACCCTGAAAATATTCACCCCAGGCACGGCCAGCTTGCCCGTCAGACCTTTCGGCGGTGAAAAAGCGGAGATCACATTCGTGGGGCTGAAGGATAGCGAAACCATAGCGCATACCGTCAACTCAAAACTCAAAAAGTTGGGGTTTGCGAAAGGATAGAAACCGAGGTCCAGCGGCTTCTGATATCGTGAAACCCTGGCGCCACTCCCAGCTTCTGCTGAATCTGGGCCTTGGGCTCTCAAAATTGCAGGCCGTTCTTTAGAAAATGTACCCCAAAATGATCTTTTCGCGGCCTCAAACACAGCCCTTGACTGTTCGTAACCGCCTAAAAGATAATTCGTTGCGTAAGTTTCGGGCCATTAGCTCAGTCGGTTAGAGCAGCGGACTCATAATCCGTTGGTGCTTGGTTCGAGTCCAAGATGGCCCACTTGTCTATCTGTTTGAATCAGGCCTGGTTGCACCTTGCGATTTCATCGTCCCAACGTTTTGCTCGATTCTGTAGGTGTGTTTTTCGAAGTTCGGGAGTTCCCCTATATCGAGAAGCGCTAACCGAAGTTCAAAAGCGACTCGTCGGGGTTTCTTGCTCGAAGATCACCGTGCCGTTTTCCGGTAAAATCGCAACTGCGCGCAGGAAGCGAACCAGGGTTTCATTCCCTAACTCCGGATCGCTGCGATAGCGACGGGCAAGGTCCAGCAGAGGAACCGTGGCGGCAGGCCAATTTTGCAAGGGTCCTGGGCCGACCAATTTTCTGATGCCAGTTTCCAGCTCGACGCGTTCCATGGTGGGGGTGGCGCCAGCCAGGAGTTTCGGGCGCCAAGTCGCGTCTTTTTCAAGGCGGTATAACTCAAGGCGTTTGGCGTGGATCGCCTGCCAAAGGTCGGTATTTCCCCCTGGGGAGAGCGTAATGTTCGGAGGTAGCCTCATGACTATAATTTGGGCTTGGGGAAGATTGAAAGAATTCGCGGTGCTTTTCACGATTTCAAAATACGGTCGCAGCTCACCTCCTCCGGACGTGTTCAAAACCATAAAACCGCGTTGTTTCTGATCCGACTCCGACTCCACCCTCCATTGACAAGTCACGGCCGCAACCGCCACGAGCGCCGCCTCACGAGCCCATACGGAGTCTTCGTGCAGACCATGAAGCGCTTTCAAGGTTTTTTCAACGCGCGGCTGCGCTGGCAGGATGAACGTGATGCACGCCAAACGCAACCGCGGCGCCATGACATCGAGTTTGTCCGCTAACGCAGCGGCGACGAGTGGGTTTGCCACTGCGGCCCCACCCTGGACTAGGGCTTCCAGAAACTCGGCAAGCGCAGGGCAATCCAGGCAGGCGGGGAGGGATGTTGAATACATCTTGGCGAGAACCATGGCGCGCCCGGCGATGATGGGCCGCCATGCTTCGGAAGGAAACCCCTCCAGCACTTTGAGGAACTCCTTGAGTTCTCCAAGCTCAAACTGATCCAAGGCCCAGAGCAGCAGATCGGCCTTGTTGACGGTCATTTTTTTAAGCTCCACCACCACGACCGGCGCGAAAAAGTAGAGGGGAATCTGGGGCATACCTTGGATGGGGAGCAACGCAAGGCGATCCACGTCGGCGGCACTGGCCGAAGCAAGGTTCCTTTCGAGCCAGACGCGAAAGTTAGCATCGTTGAAACTCAAGATGTCCGTGGGTAGTTTTTCAAAATCCAAGCCCTCCAGGAGTTCCAGGCCTTTGGCAAGGTTCATAGGAGGCAAGGAACTGACAACGACTTTGGCGTGTTCGCGAGCGTTTTCGGAAGTCGTGGGATTGAATTTTTTCTGGAACGGGCCGCGGGCGCGCCGAAAAACACCTGTTCGGCCCGTGCCGGGCTGCGAGGCGCCTGGAGGAAATCCAGCGCTCAGAATCACGTCCTCGGTGACCTCGGCCCGCGCCGCGAAGCAACAACTGACAAGGGCCGCCAAAACCAACGGCGGCTTCCTGAACCACCGCCAAGGCAGGCGCCAGGATAAGGCCCTCACGGCTGGCGCTCCGGATTGGAGAAGCGGAGGAACTCGAAAATCACGGTTAGCAGCAAGCGGATGGGTTTCACGGCCCGTGGTCCACCCTGTTGCCAGGCCGGTCGAAACTCGATTTTTCGTATTCCACTCATACTCCCCACGATGGGATGATGACATGGCTGAAAAAACGCGCCAATAAAAACGACTCAAAGCGCAGCCCGTGTTTTTTTGAGCCGCAGCCGCAAAGCGATATAGGCGAACAAGAAGTGGAGTACCGCCGCCAGCACTGGCAGCAAAACCAGCGCCAGGGGTGACGCGAGCCCTCGGGCTGATCCGCCAGGCTCCTCATCGTAGAGACCGACGAGACCCTGGGCGCTGGGCTGGACCAGGGGCGCTGGAGCACGCACGGAGGGGCGCCGTGTCCAAGTGGAGAAATCCATTTCCGGGCGTGGACGATCCACCTCCAACAGCCGGAATCCCGCGCGCCACAGCACGGGCTGGTGCAAGAGCAGCGCCGGTTCTTCGACCTCTGGGGGGGGAGAAGGCCGGGCGCGTTCGTCCTCCGTAGGGAGGCGCCCCGCCAGCGCGGCGCGCATGAGGACCTCGGGGTCCGCCTCCAGGGTGCGCGGAGCCGCCCGCGGTTTGCGCTCGTATTTCGCGAGCCGATCCAAGTAAACTTCCCAGAGTTGCCGTCGTTGATCCTCGTCCCCACGCGCGGCCGCTCTGCGGGTTGTTGGAAACAGGAGCTGGTCCGCGGAGAGCAGCTCGGCTTCAAAACCCGCGCGCACCGGGTTCCAGCGATAGAGCGCGCGTTTCAGCCCCTGGGTTTCGCAATAGGGATGCAACAGGCCCCCCATGAGCAGCAGCGGAATGAGCGCGAGCGGCAGCACCGCGAGGGAGGCGAGCGGACTCAAACAGGCCGAGAGCAGGAAACCCAGGCTCAGGCCGAAGATGTCCAGGCCGAGGAGCACAAAAAAGGACATGGCCGCCGAAAACGCGAAGGGCGGGCCGTGGTAGAGCGTGGACCAAACGGTAAGCGCGGAGAGCACGACGAGTTGCACGAGCGTGAACAGCAAGGAAGAAACCAACTTTGAAACGAAACCGACGGCGGGGCTGGCACCTTCGCGGATGTCGCGCAACAGAAGGGCCCAAGATCCGTTGATTTCGCGCACGCCCGCCACCGCCCCGATCCACAGGGCCGAAACCACCAGCGCGAAAAGCGCCGCTGGCGTGGGGCCGGGAAAATTCCAGCGCAGCACCAGGCCCAAAGCGAGCGGTTGCAATAGACAAGCGAATAGATGGCCGTAATCGCGACGCCGGCAGAGAAACTCGCGGCCGAAAAGAGCTTTGAATTGCCGGAAACCGTGGCGGTGGCGGGGCGGCGACGGATCTGGGAGGTCTAGCCGTTGCTGTTCCGTGAGGGCGGCCAGACGGCGGATCTCCCTGTCGTTTTCGCGCCCTTCATTGGCCGCGGCGAAGCGCTGGCCCCAGACGCCAGGCTGCTCCGCAGACAGGCGCTCGAAGACCAGATGCGCTTCGCCCACAGAGAAAAAGGCCAGCATTCCGCGCGGGGGACCGTAATAAGCGAGTCTGCCCTCCCCGTCCAGCACCAGGAAGCGGTCGAAAAGCTCGAAAACGGCGGGAAAAAGGTCATGGATCACGGCGATAACCAAATGCCCGCGGCGTGCGATAGTCCGCAGTAAACGCATGATTTCCAGGCCATTGGCGGGGTCGAGTTCGGAGATAGGCTCATCGCACAACAACAGCGGTTTGGTGCCGCCCACTACGCTCACCGCAATGCTGGTGCGTTTTCTCTGGCCGCCGCTCGCGCCTTTTTCCGCCTCCCCGCCGATACGCACGGTGCTGGCGGTTTCCAAACCCAGTTCGCGCAGCACTTCGTCCACCCGGGCTTCGAGAGGTCCGGGCCGCAAAGAAAGCTTGATGCGCCCTGCGCAATGCACCGCTTCGCGAACGGTGAGTTCGCGGTGCAGGATGTCCTCCTGGGGGATGAAGGTTGTGAGTGCCGCAAGCTCCGCGGCCGTGATCACACGCTGGTGGCCGAAGAAAATTTCGCCCTCGGAGGGCGTGCGACCGGAGAGGGCCATGAGCAGGGTGGTTTTGCCACAACCCGAGGATCCGCAAACGGCGATGAGCTGCCCCGAGGTGGCGCTGAAAGAGACCCCGCGCAAGATGGGGCGCGTCACCTGGACGCGGAGATCCTTCACGGCGAGGAAAATATTTTCCAGAGCATGGCGGCAGAGCAACCCGGCGGAAGGCCGAAAAAGCAGGCGCGAGCCGGTGGTGATAAGCTCGGCTCCATCTCCAACCATCAGCGGCTCACGCCCCGGAATTTCCACGGCGAACCGCTGCGAACTGGAACGCCGCACCCGCAGCGCGATCTCCGGTCTGGCCTGCGACAGCCCACGGTCCTCGGGTTCTGCAGGAACCGCGATCTCCGTCCCTTCCTCCAAGTGGATCACGTTGAAGGAGGCGGGCAGGAGGTTCTCGGGCGCACCGGCGTGAAATGCCAGCGCGCCCGCTTCTTCGGTGGTCAATCCGAAAGCCCGGAGCGTTTCACGGGTGAAGGCCCAGCGTTGGGAGTGCGGGCGTCGCCGGCACAAATCCAAAAGCGCGCCCAGGAGTTCCCGGCGCTCCGCTTCGCCGAAGCCCACTCCCAGTTCCTCGAGAACGAGGAAAGGAACCCAAGGACGATCCACGCCCTCCAAAAGCACCGCCTGGAGCCGGTCGCGTTCGTCCGCGGAAATACCGGGAAAGAGCCTGTCGATTTCCGTTTCGACTTCCCCAGGAGACGGGCCGAAGCCCTCCGCGGCGCAGGCGTAGACGCGCGCGCGCAGGAACCGCGTCCAGGGAACCTCCCTGAGCCCCGGCAATCCGCGCACTTGGCGCAGATGCTCGCTCGCGGTGCGATCCATTTCCAGAGATGCGGCGAAATCACGCAGTGGAGCGCTTCCTAATCCTTCCTGCCAGCCGTGCGCTCGCCGAGAGAGGACCTCTACGCAATTTTTGAGCAAGTAAAGAGGCGACCGCTCAGGGGGCAGAAGATCCATGAGAAAAAGTCCGAGGACTGACCCGAGTCGCAAGAGGTCTTCCTCTTTTTGCTGTTCCAAGCGGTGTAGCGCGCTGGCCGCGAGGGCGATGGGATCGACGCGCGCGCTATCGGCGATCTCCTCCGCGCGCGCGAGGAACTCCTCTTCGGTCCACTCCATCAAACCCGCCTGCCGCAGCAGTGCCCGCGCCACGCGCAAATCATCGCGCCAGGGGGAGTTCCCGCGCAGCATCAGGAGCGCGAGCGGAATGTCCGTGACATCAGCCTTTTTCCCCGCGCCGGAGTCTGGATGCGGCCTCATCCTGGGGCCCGCCAAGAATACTATCCTTCCTTTTTCGTGGCGAGGTAGAAATGGAAGGCGCCGCTACCCTTGAGGGCGCGCAAGAAAAAAATATGGCGGCCCGTGGACTTTGGGGTGAAAGTGAAGCTGACGGCGCTGCCTTTATCACGCCTCAAAATCTTGTAGCTGCGATCGGAATCCACGAGCAGCAACTCTAATTCCAAAAGCTCCTTATCGCCAGCCACGGCGGCAAGGTACTCCGATCCCGCCACCATGGTAACGGGAAAGGCATCTTTGCCTTTTTCGTCGAGGACCCCGCGACGCTGGGCGCTGATATTGAGAAAACCTTCGGCACGCCGGGCTTCGATCATACGGCGCGCCGCGTCCCGAGCGTCATCCTCCTCTGTCGCGAAGGCTTTCGAACAGACGCAAAGCAATAGCAAGGCCGCGCGGGCGAGGACGCTCATTCCCTGGAACCCAGGATTTCGGCCAATCTGCCGCGCAAGGCCATTTCAGAAGATTTTTCCGGTTGCGATGCGTAAGCCGCCGCCAGACGCACCAGTCCGGCCAACTGGCTCAAGAAAGGGCTGTGCGGGTGGGAATCCCGCGCACGCTCGAAAGCAGCTCGGAAATAGGCGAGGATTTCAGGGGCGAGCAGAATCTCGCGCACGGCGCGGAGCTGCGGCTCCTCCCTGGAGTTCTCGAAATAGAGCGCCAGGCTTTGGCTCCAGATACCCGCTTCCAAGCTGACCCCAAGGGCCCGCGCGCTCGCACGCTCGTCGGCGGCAAGCCCACGCGCCTCCTTGAGCAATAACAGCAGGTTGGAGCGCGCCTCCGTGAAAGACTGCAGCAGCTCCGCGCGGTTTTCAGGAGGCGCGCGCAAGAAAGCCTCGTAACCGCGCCGGATTTCCCCTTCAATGGTTGCCGGAAGGCCGATTTCCCGTGTCGCTTGGTGAACTTTTCCGGCCATTTTGAGGATGGTCTCGCCCGAAAGCTTCTCATAAGCGAGTCCGCCCACAGCGAAGAGTCTCCCGATGAAAAAAGTAGCCTCCAAACGGCCGAGATAGGCCAGCGGCGCGGTGGGCTCGCCGTAAAGCGCGAAGAGCGGTCGCGCGTCGGCGCTGAGACCCCGCTGGCGCGCGGCTTCGAATATTTCCTGCGGACTCGGAGGGGCGGGTTCTTCAAGGTTGGCCAGCAGAGCGATATCGCTTTTGTCGAGGACCGCGGGGCTGGATTCTGCGGAAAATATCGCCGTATGGGTCAGCAGCAAAGCCCCAAACACCGCAGATCTCCGCAACAGGTTCGCCGCCATGAGCCTCCAGAATAGGCCGGCGCGGTGGATTTCAACGTGGATCAACCAAGGCTCAACGCGCGGCCAAAACCGCGAACGGAAGCGCGTCAGCTTGCCTTGCCGCGCAGCAGGACCATCGAAATGGCGGGTGGTTTGTGTGCATGCCGGCGCGCGCTCCTCCAGAGGTAGATGAAAAACGCGGCAAAGCCGACGAGGATGGCGAGCGTGACAGACAACAAACTCAAGACAGCGCCCTGGATGCCAGAAAGACCGCCGCCCGTGGACCCGGTGGCGCCGCCGCTGAAACAGGCCGAGCAGGCCGCGAGCCGGCCCTGCAGCAGCAACCCGGCAAAAAAACCCAGTAGCGCAAAGTTGCGCATTTTTTTCAAGAATCGCACACCGTAAACGGCGAGTCCCACGGCAATGGCCAAAGAAACCACCCCGCCATAGCGCAACCACGCCCCGCGGCTGTCGGCCTCGCGGAAGGCCCAGGCGGCGTAGGCCAACGCCAGCGAAACAGAAAAGGTGATGAAAACGATATGGAAGGCCTTGAGGGACACCTCAGTGCCGGTTCCACACCATGTGTCTGATGAAGTCGGATTCGGTGGCTACGGGCAGGATCATGAGCACTAGGAAAAAGAAGAAAGTGAGGATCAGGCTGAAGTAGATGATCTTCTTTTCCGAGATGAGATGCATGAAGTAGGTGGCCACCAGGGTTCCCTTGACGCAAGCGACGCACAGCGCGATGGTCACGGCCGCGGCGACCGGCAGATGGAGCTTTGACACAGCCACGGTGACCACCGTGAGCACGAAGAGCGAAATGAAAACAAAAATGCAGGCCCGGATATGGTGGTTGAGGTGTTCGAGGTCTTCAGACATGACGCGGCCTCACATCAGGTAAAGGACGGGAAAGAGGAAGATCCACACGAGATCCACCAGGTGCCAGAACAGCCCGGCGCACTCCACGCGGCCCGTAAAGCGGGTGGGATCCTTGTGCCACATGCCGCTGCCAGGCCAAGCCAGGTAAGCGAGCGTCAACATGCCACCCACGACGTGCACCCCATGCAGCCCCGTGAGCGTGAAATACACCGCCAGAAAGGGGTTGGTGGCTGGAAAAAGATTTTCATGGAACTTGTGGGTATATTCGAAGTATTTGACCACCAGGAAGGCGCAGCCGCAAAGCAGCGTCAGCACCATGTAGAGGCGGAACTTGGAGAATTGATGGCGTACCAGCGAGGCCCAGGCCATGACCACCGTGATGCTGGAGGCGATGAGCACGAAGGTGTTGAGGGTGGCCATTTCCACGTTCAGGATGCTCGTCCATGTCCTCCATTGAGGACTGCCGGCATTGAGCCGCAGAATAATGTAGGAGGAAAAAAGACCACCAAAGAGCATGACCTCGGAGGCCAGGAACAACCAAATACCGAGTTTGGCGTTGGTGAGCCCGGTGTCGGGACGGGGGGTGCTGATGTAGGGTATCTCCACCGACATTTCAAGCCTCGTGCTGGGGGTAGAAATCAGTCTTGTGCCCGGGGACGCTATACTCGTAGGCATCGCGATGCACCACCGGTCGGGTCAGGAAATTTCCGTGCGGCGGGGGCGTGGGCGTGGCCCAATCCAGCGTTGTCGCCTTCCAGGGATTGTCGTCCACCTTTTCACCCGAGACCATGCTCTTGAAGAAATTGAAAATAAACACGAGCTGAATGAGGCCCATCGTCCAGGCCGACCAAGCCATCATGCTGTTGAAGTGCAGCACCGGAGCCACGTGCGAATAAACATTGTCGGCTGTGAAAGCGGGATCGGCATAGGTGGTGCCGCCGTCGTAAAGGCGGCGGTTGACGCCCATGAGCCCCTGGATCAGCATGGGAAAGAAGATGCCGTTCATGCAGATGAAAGAGCCCCAGAAATGGAATTTGCCGAGCGACTCGTTCATGCGGCGTCCGGAGATTTTCGGATACCAGTGATAGATGCCGGCGAAAAGCGCGAAGATGGTGCCCGGAGCCACCACGTAGTGGAAGTGCCCGATGACGTAGTAGGTGTCATGGAGCGGGATATCCGCATAGCTCAATCCCAGCGGCAATCCGGTAAGCCCGCCGATGCCAAACATGGGCAGAAATCCGAGCGCGAACAGCATTGGCGTGTTGAAACGGATGGATCCACCCCACAGCGAGATGAACAAACTGCCCAGGATGATGACGGAGGGAATAGAGATGATCATGGTCGTCGTCTGGAAAAAGGCATTGATGGTCGAGCCCATGCCGGTCATGAACATGTGATGGGCCCAGACGATGAAGGACGTGAACCCCAGGAAGATGATGGAGTACACCATGGACCGGTAGCCGAACAGCGGCTTGCGCGTATTGCAGGTTATAACCTCGGCGAGGATGCCGAACGCGGGCAGGATCAGCACATACACCTCGGGGTGGGCGAGGAACCAGAAAAGGTGCTGCCAGAGCAGGGGACTGCCGCCGCCGGAGGCATTGTAGCCTTCGAGGACTCCCGCCGTGCTGGTGTATTGAGCCGTCCCCACCACCATGCCGGTGGGCAGGAAGAAACTGGTTCCCGCGACGCGGTCCATGAGCTGCATGACGCCTGCGGCCTCCAATGGCGGAAAGGCCAGCAGCAGCAGGAAGGAAGTCACGAACTGCGCCCACACGAAGAAGGGCAGGCGGAACCAGGAAAGGCCCTCGGCGCGCAACTGGATGACGGTGACGATGAAGTTGATAGAACCCAACAGCGAAGATGTGATGAGGAAGACCATGCCCACCAGCCAGTAGGTCTGGCCCGGTCCGGCACCGGGAAGATCGGCCAGCGGCGGGTAAGACGTCCATCCTGAATTCGCCGCGCCACCCTCGACGAAGAAGCTCGAGATCATGACGACGCCACCGACAAAAAAACTCCAGTAACTCAGCATGTTAATTTTTGGGAACGCCATATCCACCGTGCCGATTTGCAGCGGCAGCACGAAGTTGCCAAAGGCGCCGACGGCCAGCGGCACCACTCCCATGAACACCATGATGGTTCCGTGCATGGCGCCGAAAGCGTTATAGAGCTCTGGCGTCAGTGCGCCGTTTTCGCTGAGGAACCTTCCGACAAACGGTACCGGCTGGTCAGGATGGGCCATGCTCCAGCGCATGATCATCATCAGCGTGAAACCGAAAAGCAAAAAAGCGAGCGCCGAAAAACCGTACTGGAGGCCGATCATCTTGTGATCGACGGAGAAGATGTATTTGCGCCAGAACGGCAGCTCTTCGTGGTGCGTCTCCGCGTGGGCGTGAGCCCCCGGAGCGGCATGGGCGGCGGCTTGGGACATCAGCCTATTTCTTTTTGGTGAAGGAGAAGTTCAATTCCTTGCCGGCTCCCTCGGCAACGGTCACTTTTTGCGTTTGCGATCCGAGCTTTTCGTGCCAAGCCTCAATTTCGTACTCGCCGGGGGGCAGGCCCGCCAAGGAGAATTTACCGTCCTCCTTGGTCACGGCATAGAAGGGATGGTCCACCACGGCGCACCAACCCAGCATCCAGGGGTGCACATCGCACTTGATGGCGAAAGGGGCCTCGGCCTTGGCGAATTTCTTGGCCTCCGACTCCTTCATGTCCTTGTTCATGGAAAGATTGAAGCCGCGGTTCTTCTTGGCGAAGGTGGAGTTCACGTTGTGCATGATGCCATCCTCATTGGCGAACTTGATTTCTTGTCCGGCCCTGAGCACGAAGACGTGCGGCTCGTACATGCAACCGTGCTGGTGCACCGTGACGGCTTCTTTGGGAGCATCGTACTTCTTGTCGGCGGGCAATCCGCTCTTTACCATGACGATGACGTTGGCCATGCCCTTGTCCGCACCTAGAACCAGCGTCTGGGTTTTGACGGGCTCCTTGTGGGCCGCGTGGCACACAGCATCACCGCTCATATCGATGTCCTTCATGGGGGGGACATCGCCCTCCCACTTGACCGTGCCGGAAACGGTGGAACCCTCGCCGTAAGCAAAGGAGGCGAGGCAACAAGCTGCAATAAGGGCGGGAAGCATGCGCTTCATGAAAAACTCCTGAAAAACGACCCGGGCCCGATTATGAGGGGGCTGGGGAGCGTGCAATACCGCGCCGCTTTCTCAGGAGGAGCGTCCACCTCCCCGCAACCAGCGCGGTCGTAAAGGCAAGCCAAACCAGCAGCAGGCGCCGGGGCGGAGAAAGAACGTAGCAACCCGTGGCAGGATCCACCGTATAAGCCAGCTTGGAGATCCGTGCCCATAAGCCGCCGATCTTCCCGCCGCCAGCATCTATCAGGGCGAAATCCAGGTCTGCCGCATCGAGCGCCGTGCCTTCACGCAAGTGAACCAATTGCCCTTTGGCATTTAAAACATAGACGATGGGTGGGTGGACGAACTCTTCTCCCTCCTTTTGATAGCCGAAACCTAGATCCTCCGAAAGCCCGCTCACGGCTCCGGCATTGCCGGTGAAAAAGACCCACCCGCTGGCGGGAGGAAGCCGACTCAACAGCGCACGGTAAGCTTCCCCTTTGCGGTGGGCCAACTCTTGGCCTTCCTCTGGGTCGAAACTGTAAGTCAAGACGCGAAAATCGCGCCCCGGTTGGAGATCCATACGGTTCAGAGCCTGCACCAGATTATTGAGCGTCACGGTGCAGACCGAGGGGCAGTCGTAATACACCGGGGCGACGAGGAGGGGTTTCTCGTCCAACCAATCGCCAATGCGGACGGGGCGGCCATTTTCGTCCACCAGCATGCGCGCGGGGTTCATCCCGATGGTGGGATGCGCCGGCGTTGAGTTTTTTTCGACGGCCGTATCGCCAGCGAGAACGGCGTGGGAAAGCAAAATCCCCAGCAGTACGATCGCGATCACCTCAGAAAACTCCGGGGAATTCCTTGCGATTTCAAATGCCGAGGAGGGGACTTGAACCCCTACGATCTTTTACGACCACTAGGCCCTCAACCTAGCGCGTCTGCCAGTTCCGCCACCTCGGCCAGAGGACGCGGCAGGGTAGGGGTAGCAACGCGAGCGCAAGCTGCTAGAATTTTGGAGCGGGCGCTCGGGCACGGACCTAGCCCACGAGCTGTCGCGTAGCCGCGAGGAAGACCTCTACTTCGTCTGAAGTTGTGTAAACATGCGTGGAAGCGCGCACCGTGGCTTCAAGGCCAAGCATGTCGTGGTAGGGATGCGTGCAGTGGCGGCCGGCGCTGAGCAAGATGCCGTAGCTGTCGGCCATGAGGCGTCCGAAAGCCTCGGCGGACAGGCCTGGCACGTCCACGGTAAAACTGGCGATGCCGTAGCGATCTCCCGCGCCGGGGGCCAGCAAACGAAGCCTGGCCAGGGGGGCCAGGCCCTCCTTTAGACGGCGACCCAGCGCCAGGGAGTGTTCTGCCACTTCATCCATGCCAAGACTGGAAAGAAATTCCAGGGCGGCGGCGAGTCCCAACGCCCCTTCCACGTTGGGGGTTCCCGCCTCGAAGCACCAGGGCGGTTCCTTGAGGCTGTAGCCGTCGAGGCGGCTGGTGTGCACCATGCCACCGCCCAGGAGCGTCGGGGCCATCTTCTCCAGGCGCTCGCGCCGGGCCCAGAGCGCACCGATGCCGGTGGGACCGCACACCTTGTGTCCCGAAAAGGCCAGGAAATCGCAGCCGAGAGTTGCCACGTCGATCCCCATATGCCCGGCAGCCTGAGAGGCGTCGAGCAACAATGGAATGCCATGCCGGGAGGCCACTTCGCGCCAAGTTTTCATATGCCCACGCGCACCCGTGATATTGGAGAGCAGGCTCACGGCCAAAAGCCGCGTGCGCGGCGTGATGAGACCCTCCAAAAGCTCCTCGTCCGGCAAGCCGGCGGCATCCAAAGGCAGATAAACAACCCGCGCCCTTGTCAGCCAGGGGAGCTGGTTGGAATGATGCTCCAGGGGCGTGATCAGGATTTCGTCCTCCTCCTTGAGTCCCAAGCCCATGGCCACGAGGTTGATGGCCTCAGTGGTGTTGCGCACGAAGACCAATTCGTCGGGGCGGCCTCCCAGGAATTGCGCCACGCACCCGCGCGCCCCCTCGTAGTGCAGCGTCGCCGCCTCGCCCAGGGGATGCGTGGAGCGGTGGACGTTGGCGGTGATTTCCTCGTGATAAAAGCGGATGGCCTCCAGCACGCTGCGCGGCTTCAGGCTCGTGGAAGCGCTGTCGAGATACACCATGGGCATGTCGTGGACGAGGCGCCGGAGCATGGGAAATTCGGCGCGGATGGCGGGGTCCATGGCGAGCTTTCCCGATCCAGGCCGCTTGGGGAGCACGGGGACGTTCACGACCACGCCCCCCCGCTGAGTAAAAAAACGGTGGCGGAAAGCGGGCTCATGCGCGCGGCACCACGCTGCGGTATTTGCCCGAAGGTTCCGGCGCGATGAACGGCACTGGCTCGGCGCGCACGGCCAGTTTCAAGCGATCGCCCAGACATTTTTCAATAGCCTGCGCAAGCTGATTTCCGTTTCCGGCTGGCGGCTCAGCCACGAAAGCCACGCGCAGCCCTCCACCGACTTCTTCAGTGCAACGGTAGCGCATGATTCCCGAGACAGGGGCCAGCGCCTCGTCAATATCACGGGGCGTGAAAAAACCGGAGGGAAACGCGAGCACATCGCGCAGGCGCCCCTCGAAACGGCGCAGCACACCGCCGCGCATGCCACAGCCGCAAGGGGCGCCATCCACGCTCACGAGATCGCCGGTGCGGTAGCGCAGCAGCGGCGCGGCGCGGTTGCCCCAGGAGGTTACCACCACCTCGCCCACGCCTTCCCTGAGCCCGCAATTCTCAGGACGCAACACCTCGACGACGCTTTCCGAGCCGCAGAAATGCAGGCGGCCCAGCGGACATTCAAGGAAGAAAACGCCGGCCTCGGTGAGACCGTAAAACTCGAAAATGGGGCTGTCGAAAACCTCGCGCACGGCGGTTCGGTCGTGCCCACAAACGAATTCATAAGCCAGAAGGATCCAACGCAGCGGCGGCGGCTGGCGGCCGGTCCTGGCGAAATGGCGCGCCAGCGCGGCGAGGTAGGTGGGAGCGGCTTCCAAAGCCGCGGGCTGGAAACGCTCCAGTTCCGCGGCCATGCGGTCCAGTTCGCCGGTTTTCCAGTGCGTGGGGTCGTACTGAGTATTGAGGAACAGCAGGTGATCGACGCAGCGCTCCTCCATGGTCGTGGGTCCTGTTTTGCAGACGCTCTCGGAGCAAAGCGGCGTGGTGAGCACCGCCTCGCGATAGCCGTTGCCGAGATGCGGAGCCATAAGAGGATTCATGAGCAAGGCGGCGCGCTCCTGCCGTTCCCACCAACCGGCCTCCCACAATACCTGGAGGCGATCCCCACTGGTTCCCGAGGTGCGCACCACTTCGGCGCGCCGGCTCGCGAGCAAGGAGGCGAGGTTTTCGCCCGGACGCAGGAAGCCCGCGGGAAATTGGCGGCGTAAATCGGCCTTGTCCATGAAGGGCTGGCGCGCGAGGATTTCCGCGAGGCTCCCGCCATGAAAATCACGGCCGGCGTAGATAGGCAGATCGCGCGCAGCCGCGGCGAGGGCTGCCCCGTCACCCATCAACCCGTAAACCATCAGCGGCAGCGCGCGCGGATCCAGCGCGAAGAAAGGTGCGCCGCTCGAACTCATGGAGCTTAAAACGCCGCCGGAACCGCTGGACGAGTTCGCGGCGCTGTTCGATGCAGCGGCCGAAGGCACGGAATCAAAACTCCGGCAGCGTTTTGCGGAGCGGGCGCAAGGCAAGGGAGGTGTTTTTTTTCACGTTCCCGTGGTCCGGCGCGCCCGCAAGGCGTGATCGAGGATGCGATCCACCAGTCCCGTGTAGCCCCAGCCGGCGGCCTCGGCCATGCGCGCCAAACCAGCGTCCGGCGCGAAATCAGGGTTGGGGTTGACCTCCAGCACGAAAAGCCGTCCGGCGCCGTCCATGCGGAAATCCACGCGGCAATAACCCTGCACGCCGAGGGCCTCCATGGCGGTGCGGCTCGTTTCCTGGATGCGCTCGGCTATTTCAGGGGCAATCCGGGCCGGACATACCGTGTTGGTGTGGCGATAATATGCGGAGTCGGGCCGCCACTTGGCCTCATAGCCGACGATGCGCGGGGCGTCTTCCGGAAAGCCGCTGAAATCCACTTCGGAAACGGGAAGCGGCTCCCCATGCACGGTCGCGGCATAGAACTCGCGGCCTTCAATGTAGGACTCGATGATCACCGGCTGGCGGAACGTGTCGTAGAGCAGGCGCACGCGCGTCGCCAGGCGCTCGCGTTCGGACGTCACGGCGTCCGCTCCGATGCCGATGCTCCCGTCCTCGAGCGTGGGCTTGGCGATCCAGGGCGACTGCGGCAGCGCGGAAGGAAGCAGGCCATCGTTGGAGATGGCGTGTTCCGAAACCGGCACGCCGCCTTCGCGCAGCACCAGTTTGGCCTTGAACTTGTCGCGGCAAAGCAATAGCGCCTCGGGACTGGCGGAGGTATGGGGAAGCCCCAGCAGGTTGAGAGCGGCCGCGACCCAGCCCTCGCCGGCGGTTTCCCCACCCGCGGTTTCGGCGAAATGGAAGACCACATCGGGTGGCTTCTCGATGAACTGTCTCAAGGCGCCGCGCGCGCCGTTCTCCAAGCCGACGCGCCGCGGGTGGTGGCCCAGTTGCAGCAGCGCCCTTTCGACGCCTTCCACGGTGGCGAACACGTCGAGATGAGCCTCTTCCCCCTCATGCCCGAGCATGGCGGCCTTGCCATCATGGAGGATGGCGATATCCAGGCCGGACCAGCGAGCAGGTTCACGGCCCACGGGCCGACCTCAAATGCGACCTGCTGCGACGGCGGCTTCGGGAACGGCGGCCAGACGTGTGGACGCTCGTTCCAATCGCCCAAGGGCGGCCTCCAAGATGCGCCGGATGAGCTCGCCGTGTTCGATCCCCATGAGCCGAGCCAAAATAGGCAGATCCCCGGTTTTTGGGTTGAGACCCGGAAGCGGGTTGGCCTCAAGGAAATAGGGTACGCCGTCCTCGCCGAGCCGGAAGTCTATGCGCGCCACGTCGCGGCATTCCAGCGCCTCGTAGGCCGCCAAAGCCGCCTCTTCAACGCGCAAGAGCTGGGAATGCGGCAGATCGGGCGGGGCCTTGTAGGAAACGCGGTTCGCGAAATCGCGCTTCACTTCCAGGCTGTAAACGAAGTCCGGATCGCACCCTCCCCGGGGCAGGACCTCCATGACCCCGAGCAGCGCCGGCCCTTGTCCGCCGTCGGAAACCCGGTTGCCGATAACGCCCACCGTGATTTCGCGTCCGGAGACGAAACTTTCTATCAGCACGGGCCGGCCGTAAATGGCCAGCAACCATCCTACGCGCTCTTCAAGTTCGCCGCGATTGCGGCAAATGGGATTGCCACGAATGCCTTTGGAGGATCCTTCATCGAGGGGTTTCACGAAAAGCGGACCCGGCAAGCGCGCGGCGGCGGAGATATCCCCGCGCGTATGGGCTACGGTGAAGGGCGGTGTGGCCACCCCTGCCTGGGACACGAGGCGTTTGGCCACCGCCTTATCGAGAGTCGCCGCCAGGGTCAGGGGATCCGAGTGGGTGTAGGGAACGCCCAGGAATTCCAGGATGGCGGGGATGTGCGCCTCGCGGCAACGACCTCCGCAGCCCTCGGCGAGGTTCCAGACCAAATCCACCGGTTCGCCCTGGAGGCGTTCAAGGAAACCCCGGCCGCCGCCGAGGAGGACGGCCTGATGGCCCAGCGATCCCAAAGCGGCGGCGAGGAAGGTCACCGTCTCTTCGCCATCGTACTCCTCGAAGGCGTCGTCGGGAAGACCGGCGAGCGCGGCCTTGGGTTTCAGATCGTAAGCGATGCCGATCCTCATGCCGGTGCTCAACAACTCCCCGGATGGCCGTTTTGTCCCTGCCGGCTATGGCCGTTGCCGTTTCGATGGTCTCCCTGGCCACTGCCGCCGTTATGCAGCTCGCCTTTTCCGTTCTCACCTGGCTTGAGGCCGCGCCGCTCATAGCGCGCCAGCTTCTGGGGGATGAGCGAAGGCTGTTTGCCCGAGAGCAAACTGGCCACGCCTTCCACGGGACGGCGGTCGCGGCGCCGGCCGGCACGGCGCGAGCTCCGCGCCGGCTCCTCGACGGCCACGAGCATGCCTTCGAAGTTGCGCAACACCCAGCGTTCCTCGCTGAAGGAAACCAGGTAGTTGGGCATCACCGGAATTTTCCCGCCCCCGCCCGGGGCGTCCACGACGAAGGTCGGCACCGCCAGACCCGAGGTGTGGCCGCGCAGGTGCTCCATGATTTCGAGGCCCTTGGAGATGGTGGTGCGGAAAAATTCGGCCCCGCGCACCTGGTCGCAGTGGAAGATGTAGTAGGGGCGAATTTTGGACGCGGTGAGCTTGTGGATGAGGTCGAGCATGACGTGCGGATCGTCGTTCACGCCGCGCATCAG
>JAHFOS010000113.1 GCA_023261545.1 bacterium | reverse complement strand
CCGCCCACCTTGCTCTCCAGCGCGCCGGCCTCGGGGGCGCTGTTGAGCGGGCTCGCAGCCATCGAGTTGCGTTTCTCTGAGGCCATGAACACCGCAACTGGCGCAGTTGGAGCCAACAATCCCGCCCGCTACACGCTAACGGGGACCGCCGTTGGAACGCTGGCCATAAGCTCCGTCAGCGGCAATGGCGCCGGGCCTTATACTCTTAGCCTGACGGGGCAACCCGTCGCCGGCACCCTGAGCCTGGGCCTCAGTGGCATGGCGGATACGGCGGGCAATCCCCTGGCGGCCACGGCTATTTCCTACACTCTGGACCTCACGGCGCCGCAAGTGTTGGCCGTGAGCCCGCCCTCGGGTGCCACCATCCACGAAGACGAGGTCTTCTCGGTGAGCTATTCCGAGCCCGTGCAGGCGACGGGGACGGGGAGCGCCACCGATCTGGCGCGCTACACGCTCAGCGGCCCCGCGCTGGGGACGGCAGTTATCGCCGCCATCTCGGGCAACGGCACGGGGCCCTACGCGCTGGCGCTTTCTGGCGTGCTCGGCAAAGGCTTGCTCGCCCTCGGCATTCAAGGCGTGCGCGATCTGGCCGGCAATCCCATGTCCGCCCCCGCCTCCTTTGCGTTCACCGTGCAGCCTTTTGAGATTGCGCGCGTGCCCGCCGTCGCCGCTGGCGGCAGCACGCGGCTGTGGATCCTGGGTGGCACGCGACCTTACGCGGTCGCCGTGGTGCCTGCTGATATGGCCGAGGTCGCGGGAGAAGTGCTCAAAGGCCTCAAGGCGGGAAGCTGCACGCTGCTTTTGAGCGATGCCAAAGGCCGGCGCATCAGCCGCGTCTTGGAGATCAGCGCGCCAGCGCAGGTGCAAACGACGCGCTCCTTCGAGCCCTTTGCCGAGGCTCTGGATTACCGGCTGGTGGGGTTCCCGCAGCACCTCCCCAGGCCAGGGGCGGACGGGCTCAAGGATCTCTTGAGGCCGGTGCTGGGCGAAATGAGCCCGGAGACCTACCTGCTCTACGGCTTCGCGGGCGACGAGGCCAAAGGCTACGAGTTGCTGGGCGCGCCGAATATCGCAGCCGGGCCGGGCTACGGTTTCTGGATGGCGGTGGCCAATGGCGCGCAACTGGCGCTCGCGGCCCCTGGGCCGAAAGAGGACGAGATCGTGCAGATAGACCTGCATCCGGGGTGGAACCTCATCGCCAACCCCTTCGGCAATATCCTCAGCACCCAGGATATCTGGCTCACGACCGAGGGCGGCGAGGCGCGCGTGCGCGACCCGGCGCAAAAACTCCTGGGTCACCACTTCTGGTACATCGAGAAGGGGCTGGGGGAGTATCACTCCATGAACTCCCTGGACGTGACGCAGGGGGCGGCGCTCCACGTCGCCGCCGCCCAAGGCGCGCGCATCTTCTTCGCCTGGACGCCGCCAGCCACGGCCAAGGCGAAGCCTGCAGTGGACGGCGTGCCCCTGAGCAAAGTGGTGTTAGACGCCTCAGAGCCGGGGCCACCCGCGCAGCCGGGATTGGTCGCGTCTGCTAATGGAACGAAAACCGCCGCACCGACCAGCGCGGGCGGCGGCGGGTGTTGGCTCTCGTGGGAGGGAAAGTGAGAGCCGTGGGTGAGATCACTATCATGGCACCGGAAATACGGGAAAGAGAAAGGCGGAGTTTTATCTGGAACTCAGGAACTCAGGAAAAAGAGAAGAAATATGAGCAAGGCGCGGCATTCGCAGGTCCCTCTTTTCCTACTTTCCTGCTTTCCAGGTTCAGAGATATTTCATTCGATATATCTTTTCCTGAGTTCCTGAGTTCCAGATTCAAAACTTCTTTTGTTCGGGCTTTTGTATTCCCGGATCAGGCCGGAACGTGGGGTCGGCCCTGATGCGTCCGGCGCTCATCCTGTGCCTTGGGTTGCTGGCGGGATTCGCCGTCCCCTGGGTCCATGCCGAGGATCCAGCCGGTACAGGGGCCCCGGCTGCCGGCGGCCCGCCGGTTGTCGCGAGTAGCCCGCCGCCAGCCACGGTGGCGGATATGGGAGGCGCGCCGTATGTCTTGCGGCGGCTCCAGAAACTGCCGCTGGCCGTGGGGCAGGAACTGGGAGCACAGGACTACATCATCTGCGGGGATGACGCCTTCGTTCAAGTGCGCATGGGCAAGGGCAATAACGTGCGGGTGGCGGCCAACAGCCGTTTGAAGCTGGGCGAGCTGATGCAGGGAGCCAATAAAAGCGCCGGGAAGATCGAGCTGCTCAGGGGCGAGGTGCGCTGCAAGCTCGACAACCTGGAAGGCAAAAATTTTGAGGTCAGGACTCCGGTTGCGGTGGCCGGGGTGCGCGGTACGGATTTCGTGGTGGGCTACAAGGCGCAAGAAGGCGTGCCCGCGCAGTTTTCGCTCACCGTCCTCAAGGGCAGCGTGAGCGTGGCCCCGCCCGCTGAAAACCAGGCGCGCGCCGCGGCGCCGCCCATCATGGTGGGGACGCAGCAACGCGTCGTGATGGACGCGGGCGGCGAAGCGAAGATGGAGAAAGTGAGCCAGGCCGAAGTGCGCAGCATCCAGCAGGCGAGCGGCATCAAGGAGGAAAGCTCGGAAAAGGAAGGCGGCGAGCAGAAGAAGGACCCGGGAGCGGGGGCACCGCCGTCTGGCGCCGGTCAGCCTGGAACCAAGCCCGCAGCCGGTGGGAAAGATGCCCCGGCGGAAGGCGGCGAACCCGCGGCGGAGCCTGGGAAGGCCCCGGAGTCCGAGGGCGCCCTGTTCGAGATGCCCGCGGCCCAGGAAATGCTCCAGCAGGCCACCCAGGACAAGCTGCGCGAGACCCAGCAGACCCTTCAGGAACGGAGCTTGGAGACCATCCAGGAAACCCTGCGCACCGAAGTGCGCGCGCGGCGCATCGAACTGTTGCCCGTGCCGCTGCCGGTCAACAAGGAGTGAAAATTGGCGTGATGGCCGACCGCCGATAGCATGGCGTCCATGAAGCCGTGGTTAGAATGCGCCGGTGAAACCCATTCTCTGGACCGCGTATCTGGAGTACAGGTGCCAAACCAGGAATTTTCGTCTGGAAGCCATTGAGAATATCATTCACAGTCCGGAGCGTCTGTACTATGATGTCGAAACCGCACGCATCGTGGCTGTCGGCAAGCATGACAACAAACTGGTCCTGATACCTTATGAAGAAACAGAAACAGGCATTACGCCGGTCACCATCCATGCCACATCTCGCAGGCAGATCAATCTGCGCGTCCGCTCGGGCAGGTTCAGGAGCCCGTGACATGAAGATGATTTACTTCGAGGATGACGATATCATCCATTTGCGAATCTCCGCTGGCGCGGAGCATAGCAGCGTGTCGTTGTCGCCCCACATTACGGCGGAATTGGGGAAAAACGGCGATCTCATCGGGATCGAGATCCTGGATGCCAGCAAGTATCTGCGTGACGCCATCATGGATTCCGCCCAGGCGCGGTTGCTGTCACCTCCGAAGCGGACATCCGCGTGAGAGCCCCGGGTTGCGGCTTGGGTGGCTCCCAATGTTTAAAATTCCTCTCTTCCGGCTTTCCTGCTTTCCAGATAAAAATATTTGCATTTCATTTTTAAGCCGACTGAACGGTTTCAGAATCCGCCCATGAGCCGCGCGCGTTTTCTGCTGCCGACCCTGGCCTTTGCGCTGCTGGCCCAAGCACACGCCGACCTCGCCTTCCGCTTCGATGACGGCGCCTTGCCGGTGAAGGCGCTGACCTACAACGGACGGCAGCTCTACGAGTATGCCGCCGAGGAACTGGAGACTTTGCCTCCCGGGGGAGAGCGTGCGGCACTGTATCACGCCTTGGCGCTGCTCTGCGAGAATGTGGGCGCTTTTGGCCAAGCCCTGGGGTTCGCGAAAGCGGCGCTGCAAGATTTCTCCGACGAATCGGCGCGTCCCGAGGTGGAACGCCTGGAGCAAAAGGTCAAGGAGAGCGGGCCGGGCCCCACACTGGCCAGTTTGCCCGCGGAAAAACTGGAAAAATCTGAGCCGAACTACGGGAAGGCCTCTGGCTATATCCAGGAAGAGCTGGAGAAGAACCCCGGGCCCGAGCGCAAGGCGCTGCTGCTCTACGGCCTGGCGACCCTCTATGAGAACGTCGGCGATCTGCGGGAGGCGCGGAACACGATCCGCGAGGCCCATGCGCTTTGCGCGCGCGCCGCGCCGCTGCCGGATGACATGGGAGGGCCACCCGCCGGCTACCTTGAGATAGCGGCCATGCGGGAGCGCCTGGACCTACTGATGGATCCCAAGGACACTCCAGCCGAGGCGCTGCGCAAGAAGCTGCGGCGCCGTGGCCTGTCGTTCGACCTCTCCTTGGGCTTGGAGCACGACACCAACGTCATCCTCGAACAGGTGAATCCCACCCGGCCCACGGACAAGGAGGACAGCGCCTTGGTGGTGAACGCGGGCGTGACGCAACGCTGGATGCGCAAACCCGGACGCTGGGCGACCGAGACCTTCTACAACTACTATGACGCGGGTTATTTCAGGTTCGAGGACCTGGACAGCACCAGCCACACGGCGGGCCAGAGCCTGCTCTGGAACCGCCCGCTGAAAGGCGGCCAGCTCAGCGGCGCCGGGCGCCTCTCCTTCACCCAGTTCGAGAGCGCGGGCCGGCGGCTGCTGTGGAACTGGGGGCTCGCGCCGGCTTTATTCTATTTCCAGCCCGCGCGGCGCTTGCTCTGGAGCGCGGCGGTCTCCTGGCGCGACACCGCGTATTTCCCTGCCACTTCCCGGAACCAGGAGGGAACGTCCTGGGATCTCAGCCTCGGCCTCACGCGCTATCTGGACAAGGCCTCAAAACGCAGCGCCGGCTTGTCCCTAGAGCACGCGCGCGAGGAACCGCGGCAGGCGAGCCTGCGCTACGACCAGTCGGGGGCGACGTTGCAGGCTCAGTTGCGCGCGGTCAGAAAGTGGCGGCCGGACCTCTCCGCGAAACTGCGCTGGTACAAGCGCGACTACGACGCGGCCAGTGCGGGCCAGCCGCGCCGCTCGGACGAGCAGACCGCGCTCACGCTCTCCCTGTCCTGGCGCTGGTTCAAGAACCACAGCCTGGAGGTCAAGGCCGGCCAGGTGGGCAATCGCTCCAACATCGCCGCCAATCATTACGAGAAGCAGATTTATGGCTTGAGCTACGGATTGAAGTTGTAGAACAAACCGTGAGAATCTTGTTTTTCCGAGAAAATTTCAGAATGCGAAAAATCATTTGCCACCATGGCACCAAGAATTTGCCATGGCCGCAAGTGGACCACCAGGAGCACGTCTGATTTTTTGCATTTCTTTACCCCTCGCTTCGGGGGGTTGGTGTCTTGGTGGCGATAATGTATTGGCTCCGGCTGTGCGGGTCTGCGAAGTCTTCGCTGTCGGCGCCGCGCTGGCCGATTGACAGCGGGAGGGCGTCGCCAATAATTCTGGCCCGACCGGGGATGTAGCTCAGTTGGTTAGAGCGCCAGCCTGTCACGCTGGAGGTCGACGGTTCGAGCCCGTTCATCCTCGCTGATCCTGCTCGCGGCCCTGAGCCGGGCCATTCCATGCTGCTCGCCGTCGATCCCTCTATCAACGATATCGGAATCACGTACCTCGACGCGGCTGGCGGGTATTTGGAGTCGGCCCACCTGCGGCCCCCCGTGGCCGAGCGCGATACACCCTCCCGCAAGCTGGAGGCTTTGTGCCGGCTGTTCCTCGAGCATCTGCGGCCGCGCGCCGCGGACATCCGCGCAGCGCTCATCGAGCACACGCGCTTTTTCGCCCGTGAAGTCCGCCAGTCCCACCCCTCGGCCCAGAAGCTCAATCTGGCCAAGGGTATGCTCTTCGGGGCCACCCGCGCCGTGCTTTCCTGCGAGGTGCACCTGGTCTGGATGCCCGGTTTCAGCAAGGATCAGGCGAACCTGCTGGCACGGGCGCAAAACCTCCCCGTGGGCCTGAGCCAGCACGAGCGCGACGCCTTCTTCATGGGGTTCACCTGGCTCAAGACTCCGGCGCAGATGCGCGGGCGGCTGTTTACGCGGGATGAAATGTGATAGACTCGCACCCATGCTGAAAGCCATCGGTCAGGGCCTCAAGATCCTCTTGGTCTGGCAGATCTGCAACCTGCTCTTTTTCGCGAGCCTGCTGCTGCTGCTCGGCGTCCTCTGGGGGGTCGCCGTCAGCCGCGATCCGTCGCTGGCGAACGTCAAGGGCGAATCCCATAAAGTCGTCGCTGGAGAAAAGCGCCACGGAAAGAACCAGGGGGTGATCCTCGAACTGCACCTCGACGGCATCATCGCCCGCTCCCCTTCCCATGATGGCTGGATGGAAGAAGAGGGCTGCTATGAGAGGATTTTAGGCGACCTGGCCCGGGCCGAGAAAGACAAGGACGTGCGCGCCGTGTTGCTCCGCGTCAACAGCCCCGGTGGCAGCGTCACCGCCTCGGACCACCTGTTCTCGGTGCTCAAACGCTTCAAGGCCAGCACGCAACTGCCGCTTTTCGCCTTTTACGAGGACGTGGCCGCCAGCGGCGGGGTCTATGCCTCCGCCATCGCGGATCACATCATGGCCGAACCCACCTGCATCACCGGCAGCATCGGCGTGATGATGCCGCGCTTGCAGCTCAAAAAGCTGCTCGACAAGGTGGGCGTGGAGGAGGATCCCTTCCTTTCCGCGCCGCTCAAGGACATGGGCAGCATGACGCGCGAGCCCACCGCCGAGGAGCGCCGCCTGCTGCAGGAGATGGTGGACCTGCTCTACGGCCGCTTCGTGGACGTGGTGCTCGAAGGCCGGGGGGAACGCATCACCCGCGAGAAGATCCTGGAATTGCGCAGCTCCTTCTTCCTCGCCGAGAAGGCCGCCGCGGTCGGGCTGGTGGACGAAATCGGCCACATCGAGGACTGCTACAAGATGATCCGCGACAAAATCGGGGACGCTGCCATGCCCGTGGTGGCCTACGAGCACAAACACGGCCTCATGGAACTCCTCGAACTGCTGGATGCCCGCATCGCCCGACCGGCCATGACCCTGGAGAAATGGCTGCCGGGGCTCTTGTCTTCGGGGCCGCTCTACCTCATGCCCAGCGCCTCATGGGCTTCCTGGTCGGCAGGGCGCTTTTCCGGGGTGCCCCTCTCGGGGATCCCGTTGTCTCCCGGCCTGCCCTGATAGACTGCCCCAAATGCCGGTATCTATTTCCGCCAAGTCTTCCGCTATATGGAGTCCCACGTGAGAACCTACAGCCTCTTTGCTTGCGCCGCCGTCGTGGCTTCTTTCTTGATGGGATGCCAGTGGCAGGAAACCAAGGACACCCCGAGCGAAAAGGGAACCATGGTCATGCCGCCGCCGGATAACAGGGCGCGCATGACGCCGATGAACGACACCTACAGCGAGCTTACCCCGGTTTCCTTTTCCGACGCCGGCATGGACTTCGATCCCTTCGTGAGCGGCGACGGCAAGACGGTG
This sequence comes from bacterium, assembly GCA_023261545.1. Lineage (GTDB taxonomy): Bacteria > Planctomycetota > JADGBV01 > JADGBV01 > JADGBV01 > JAHFOS01. Next base: position 7,188 of record JAHFOS010000113.1, on the reverse strand, counting down.
CTCTTCGCCACCACCAAGATGTCCCCGAAGTCCGATATCGTCCTCAAGGCCGTCAGCAGCCGCGTCATCGAGCAGGTGACGCATACCCCGAACGCCAATGAGAAACAGCCCCAGCTCAGTCCCGACGGCAAGTCCATCCTCTACGCCTCCGACAAGGAAGGGCGCTTCAACATCTACGAGGTTTCCTCGACGGTGCGCGGCGCGCGCGAAATGGAGGTGGTCCGCAACGAGCGCGTCAACGAGCAGCCCTGCTACAGCCCCGACGGCTCGCGCATCGCCTACGTCACCTGGATGCCGCGCAAGGGCGACTGGTGGATCGCGGTCATGGACCGCAGCACCCAGCAGGAAAAACTCTATGGGCCGGGTGTGTTCCCGCGCTTCTCCCCCGACGGCAAAAAACTGGTGTTCCAGAAGGCGCGCGTGCGCATGCCCCAGTGGTTCTCGATTTGGGTGCTCGACCTGGACCGGGAGACGGTGAGCGAAATCATCTCCAGCGACAAGTGGGCGGCCATCACGCCCAATTGGAGCCCGGATGGCAAGCGCATCATCTTCGCCGCCGTCAACAAGAGCCTGAGCATGAAAGGCATGGGAACCTACATGGCCGATGACATCTACACCGTGTGGGCTGACGGCTCCCACCTCATCCGCCTCACGGACGGCGACGCCCCGGATTGGAGCCCCTTCTGGGCTTCCAATGGGCGGGTGTTCTTCATTTCCACCCGCAATGGCCATCAGAACGTCTGGAGCATCATGCCGCGCGACATGGACCCCTTCCATCCCGATACCATGGAATCGTCTGCGTCCATGGGCCATCTCGATACTCTCTGAAGCCCGCCGCCATGCGGCCTAATCTCCTGATCGGGCTGCCCTTGGCGGCCCTGGTGCTGGCCTCCTGCGCTTATCAGGGCGGGCGGCCAGCGTTCGCGCGCAATCCAAACTTCGCGCCCCGGCCCTGGACGCCGGCGACGCGTTCACAAGCCGCTGGAGATCCGGCGCAAATGGACGAAAAAGATCTGCTGCCAAAAATTCAGGCGGTGGCGGTGCTGCCTTTCGCCGACTCCACCTTTGGCAAGGACAACACGCTCGGCAACGACGACTTGGTTCATTTCGCCGAAGAGTTCGCCAATCACCTGGTGGGCGGGCAGACCTTCAAGAAGGTGCTCTACCCCCAGGAGTGCCTGGAGGCTTTGGCCCACACCCAGTACAGCCTGCAGCGCGAGGAAGACCTGAAGGAGATGGCGGAGCTGCTCAAGGTGGACGCCATTATCTTCGGCGTCATCAAACAGTACCGCATGTATTACCCTCCGGAACTCTCCATCTCCATGCGCTTCTACCTCACGCGTCTGGATCGCTTTGCGACCTCGATGGAAATCTCCGAGCTCGCCCATTCCGGCGTGCCGTTGCACGGGTACGACCCCACCTTCTTCCGCCAGCTCTGGGACAAGAGCGGCTATTACGACGGATCGTCGGCTGACCTGCGCCAGCGCCTCGACGAGTATCTGAAAGCCCACCCCTCCACGCACAAAGGCTGGACGGATGAACGCGCGCTCCGGACCAAGGCCGATTTCCTGAGTTTCGTCGCCTTCGATCTCGCCGGCAGCCTGCATGGCGCCCGCAACGAGATGCGCCGCCAATCCCCCTCCCCCAACGAACGCGGGCGCTCCGAACCTCGCAAGCGCGATTATTTCGGGAAGATCTGAGCGCCTTGACCCGGCGCATCGCCTGTAAATTCGGGGGGACCTCCCTCGCGGACGCGGACAACATCCGCCGCGTGGCCGCTTTAGTCGAGGCGGATCCCCAGCGCCGTTTCATCGTGGTCAGCGCCCCGGGCAAACGCCATCCCAAAGACAAAAAGATCACCGATCTGCTGCTGCTGCTGCATGAAACAGCCAGGAACGGCCTTGATTTCACGTCCGTCCTTGCCATTATTCGTGCGCGTTTCGAGGAAATCCGGGCCGCGCTCAAGGTTTCATTTGACCTTGAGAGCGAGTTCGCCGAAATCGTCCAACGGGTGCCCCTGGAAGAGTCGCGCGACTACGCGGCCAGCCGCGGCGAATTCCTGAACGGCAAGCTTATCGCCAGTTTCCTCGGGGCCCATTTCGTGGACCCGGCGGAAAACATCTTCTTCAACGAAGCCGGCAACCTCGACGAAGCGCGCACCTACCCGGCCCTGGCGGCCTCCATGAGCGGCGCGGGGCGCTTCCTCGTCCCCGGCTTCTACGGCCTGGATGTGGCGGGACGCATCAAGACTTTTCCGCGCGGCGGTTCGGACATCACGGGGGCCATCGTGGCGCGCGCGGTAGAGGCCGATGTCTATGAGAACTGGACGGACGTCGGGGGCCTGCTCATGGCCGACCCCTCCATCATCAAGGACGCCATGCCCATGCGCGAGGTCACCTACCTCGAATTGCGCGAGCTCAGCTATATGGGAGCCCAGGTGCTGCACGACGAGGCCGTTTTTCCCGTGCGCGATCCCGGCATCCCCATCAATATCCGCAATACCTTCGACCCTGACAATCCGGGCACGCGCATCGTTCCCAGCCGCGATCCCGGCGGCCAACCGGTGGTGGGCATCGCCGGTCGCAAGGATTTCTCCGCCATCCACATGAGCAAGGCCATGATGAACCGGGAACGCGGTTTTGGCCGGCGCGTCCTGGAGATCGTGGAATCCTACGGCCTGAGTTTCGAGCATATGCCCACCGGCATTGACAGCCTTTCCCTCATCATTCGCACGGCGGATCTGAAGCCGCACCGTCGCAACCTGATCAAGGACATCCAGGGGTTGCTCAAGGTGGACATCCTGAACGTGTTCGACAACCTGGCCCTCATCGCCGTGGTCGGCACGGGCATGGCTTACCACTGCGGCATCGCCTCGCGCATCTTTACGACCCTGTCGGATGCCGGGATCAACATCCGGCTCATTGACCAGGGGGCGTCCGAGCTCACCATCATCATCGGAGTGGAAAATCGCGACTTCGAGAACGGAGTGCGCTCCATCTACAAGGCCTTCGCGCCCTCCTGACGGCCTGAAGTCGTGAAAAATTTCACTATTGAAGGGTCGGGTTCACGCCTAGACTAGGTCACCTTCTTCACAGCATCCATGCAGCTCCAGATCACCGGCCGCCACACCCATATCACCGATGAAGAGCGCGCCATCTTCTCGGAGAAGCTTGGAAAGTATCAGAAAAAGGTGGCTGGGCTCACCAAGATTGACGCCGTGGTGAACTCCGAAGGCGGCCGTCAGGATGCCGAAGTCATCCTCCACGTGGCCCATTCGAATCCCATCGTCGCCAAGGCCAGCGCGGATTCGCACATGGCCGCTCTCGACCTCATCATCGGCAAGCTCGACAACCTGGTTTCGCGCCTGAACGATAAGCTGCACAGCCACCACAAATCCAAATCCACTAATTCCATTGAGTAGAAATTCCATGTCCTTTGCGGAACTACTCCCCAAGAACTCGATCATTTTCGACCTGCGGTCGCTGGCCAGGGACGAAGTGCTGGCGGAAGTCCTGACCCGTATCCAGGAAAACGGCCTCACCCAGGCGGGAACCTTTGACGAAATCCTGAAGAAACTCGTCGAGCGCGAGGAACTCGGTTCCACGGGTGTCGGCAACGGCATCGCCGTCCCCCATACCAAGCACACCTCCTTCACCCGGCCCATCCTGACGGTGGCGCGCTCCAGCCGCGGGGTGAACTTCGGGGCACTGGACGGCGAGCCGGTCTTCCTGTTTTTCATCCTGCTTTCCCCCGACCGCAACGCCACCGACCATCTGAAGGCGCTCACGTTCATCAGCACGGCGCTCCGGGACGAATTCTTCTGCAAATTCCTGAAAAACGCCGCCAGCGTCGAGGAAATGGCGGAGACTTTCCGGGAAATGGACGAAAAGATCAAGATGTGAGCCTCGCGGCTCGCTAAAGATCGGGCATGGAAATGCCGAAGGTATAGAGGTGGGATTAACGCATGGAAATTGATCCTCTTTCCGGTCCGGCTCCGCGGAATCGCGTTTCTCCGTCGAGCCCGCGCCGCTCCGCCGAGCGCCCCGCTCCCGACGTGGACACCTTCGCCGGCCCCCCGACGGGTGAATTCCTGAAGAAAATTGCTGCCTTGGATGGCACGCGCCCCGAACTCATTGAAAGTGCCAAAGGGGAGATTGCAGCCGGCACTTTTTTGACCGAGCATCGCATCCAAAAGGTGGTGGAGAGCCTGCTGCAACACCTTTAAACGGGTTGACGGCCCATGGGTCGGTCCATAACCTCGGACTTTCCCTGGGGGCTGGCGTAAACAACTTGAAATCAAATTTTCGTACTCCTTGGCCATCTTCCAGGGGGATTCTTGAGGCAAATTGCGCTGGCGCACTAGCGCGCCTGGGACTGGTGTTCGGTCTGCTCCTGACCGCGGCCATGACCTCTGGCGCGGGGGAGCCACCGCCGCAGTTGGCGCCCCTCCAGCGCGCGCTACAACGCTACGACCCTATCCTCGGCTCCGACCTCGTTCTGGACGGCATCCTGCATTTCCCGGAGGTGGAGAAGGTACTGCCGGATTTCTACCGCCAGCTTTACGAAAGGGTGCACCTGCGTCTCGTCGTCTCGCGGCACAGCTTCTCCCTGGAGCCCGAGGGGCGCAGCGAGGAACTCAAAGCCATGGTGCGCGAGCAATTTCTGAAAATTGAAGATGAACTCCGGACCAGTTTCAGCGAAATGCTGGAGAACGATCCGCTCGTGCACCTCGGCCAGTTGCAAGAGCACTTGGCGAGCTACACCATGGCGGTGGCACAGGAGGCCAACCTGCAATATCGCTTCAACCTGCGGGAAAATACGGCGCTGCGCTTGCCGCAAGTCCTCGAATTTGAACTCAGCCCCGCCGGTCGTCTGCTGCAGCTCACTTGCGTTGAGAAACAGCACACCCTGTCCGTGACGTTCACGACCAGCGAGATCGAGGGACGCTACTACATCACCGGGCTCGACGTGGTCCAGAAAAAGCACGGGCTCGACAAGTACCGCCGCGTGGACATCGAATACCAACTGGTTTCCGGGGTGCGCTGCCCCGCGCGCATCATGCTCACCACCGTGGATGGGCAGGGACGCCCCGTCCTGGTGAGCGGAAACCTGAACCCCCTTTCGCTGGTCTTCCACTCCGTGCGGGTGACGAGGAGAAAAGAAGATGGACCCTGAACTCGAACAGCGTTTGCGCCAGTCCCTGACCATCCAGGCCGAAGAGCTCATGGCCTTGGCGCGCCGGCTCCCCGAGGGAGTCCGGCCGGCCATCGAGCTCATCGAGAGCATCAAGGGGCGGGTCATCTTCTGCGGGCTTGGCAAGTCCGGGCTTATCGCCCGCAAGGTGGCCGCCACCATGAGCAGCACCGGCACCCCCGCCCTCTACCTCCACCCCGTGGAGTCGTTGCATGGGGACCTCGGCCTCGTCACCCGCGACGACCTCGTCTTCTTCATCAGTAAAAGCGGGGAGAACCCCGAGCTCAACCTCATGTTCCCGACGCTCGGCAAGCTCGGCGTGCCCACCCTGGTGCTCACCGCCAACCGCGAATCCACGCTGGCGCGCAAAGCCACCCTGGTCCTGGATTTCGGACCGGTCAGGGAGATCTGCCCGCTCTCGCTGGCGCCCACCACCAGCAACACCCTGTGCATGGTCCTTCTGGACGCCATGGCCATGGAGCTCATGCGGCGGCGCGACTTCACGGAGCGGGATTACGCCATGTTCCACCCCGGGGGCGAGCTGGGCCGCAAGCTCAACTTCTCCGTGCGCGACCTTATGACGCCTCTCGCCGCCGCCCCCGTCGTCGCCCCTGAAGCGCGGCTGCGCGCCATGCTCGCCGTCATGACCCACGGCCGCATGGGCGCCGTGCTGGTGGCGCGGCAGGACCAGTTGCTCGGCCTCATCACCGACAACGATGTGCGCCGCTACCTGGAAAAAGAGGAGCCGCGCGATCTCTACGATACTTGCGCCTCCGCGCTCATGAACCCCACGCCCTCGACCTGTTCCCCGGACGACAGCGCCTACGAGGTTTTGCTGCACATGCGCCGCAGGAACCCTCCCGTGCGGCTGATGCCGGTGGCGCGCGCGGGAACGCTGGCGGGCATCATCACGCTGGAGATCATGGTGCAGCACGGCCTGGTGTAGGGGTCGTGTTGGCGGCGGAGGTGAGCTGCCGCAGGCGCCGCTGCGCGTCCTCGAGTCCTGGTTGGAGTTTGACGGCTTTGCGCAGCATCGCGATGGCCTGCTCGACCTTGCCCTGCTCCTGGTAGAAGATGCCGTAGTTGTAATAGACCATGGGCTCCTTGGGGTCGGAGCGCAGGGCTTCCGCGTACCTGCGCTCGGCCTCCTCGGGGCGCTTCATGCGCTGCAGGAAAGCCCCGGAGTTCACGAGGTAGTTCGCGTTGCCTGGGGCGATGGACAGCGCCTGGTCCATGGCCTTCATGGCGTCGTCGCCGCGCCCCAGCTTGAAGAGTTCAAGCGCCAGTTTCGACCATATCTCGTGGGCTCTGCCGTTGGCCTGCAGGTAGGCGAAATACTCCTGGGCCGCCTGCTCCGACTTTCCGAAGCGACTCAGGGCCTCGGCGAAGGCCAGTTGCTTGTGCTCCTTGTCGCTGTAGTGGAAAAGCTGCCGGCACAGATCGCCGAGCGCCGGGTGGTTGACGCGCCCGAACGTCTGCTCCAAATGGTGGATGAACGGCAGGCGGCTTTCGATGTCCTGGCGGTCGGAAGGGTCCAGCTTGGCGACGATGAAAGCATACTTTTCGATGAAGCCCAGGGCATCCGCGATGCGCCCGAATATCAAGTAGTGGTTCAGCGTGTTGCGCATGAACATCCCGAGCCCCAGCATGTCCACGTAATCCATGCCCACCAGCTCCTCGGGCGCGCACAGGAATTCCGGCAACTGGCCGTAGTTCGCGTCGAAAGGCTCTGCTTTCTTAAGCAGCACCATACTGTTGTCAAAGATCACCGGCGACCAGTTTTCCTGGAGGTGGAAGAAGATGCGGTCCTTGTCAACGTAAAGGCTCATCATCGCCAGCTTCACCTTGTAGGCCTCCGCGTACTTGCGGGCGCCGCTCAGGTAGTCCTTGTAGAAATCCGGCTGGTAGATGGCCGAGCGGCCATCGATGTACACCTTCTTGTCCGTGTACCATTCCCAGATGAGGTAGCCGCCGATATTGTAGCTGTTCAGCACC
>JAHFOS010000249.1 GCA_023261545.1 bacterium | reverse complement strand
CTCGGGAAGGCGCGACCACCAGTACCTGTTGTGGAACTGCCTGATCTTCCAGGCCTGGATGGGGCGGAGAGCACCGGCCCCCGTTGCGTGGAATTCAACTTGAGCGAACGTTTGGCCATGAGTTACGTCTTTGCATTGCGATACCAACAGCCAAGTCCGTTCGTGCTGAGCCTGTCGAAGCACGAGCAGGCCGAGACCTCGCCACCGTTCACCCTTCGACGGGCTCAGGGCGAACGGTTTTCCGACAAGGTTTAACGGTTACCAACTTGAAGTTCTCGAAACTCAGACCGCGCCGCTACCAGCTCAAGAAAACAGCGACGGCGGTGGCGGATCAGGGGCACCCCTGGATTTTCCGCTCGCATCTCAGCACGGCGGCAGAGGTCTTCGAGGACGGACAGTGGCTGCGACTGGTGGATGGCGCCAACCACGTTTTGGGCTACGGCATCTACGAGAAGGAGGGTATCGTCGGCATCCGCGTCCTGAAGCTCGGTGAACAGGAGCCTACGGCAAAGTGGCTGGAGGACGAGGTGCGCGAAGCCATCCTGCGGCGCGGCGAAGCGCTCAGGGCGTGCAGCGCTTGGCGGGCCATCAACGGCGAGAACGACGGCTTGCCCGGCATCACTTTCGATGTTTACGGGGATACCGGCGTGTTGCAGACCTACTCCCCGGTGCTGGACGGCATGGGGCGCTTTTGCGCCGGAGTCCTGCGCCGCAGGCTCGGGCTCTCCAGCGTGCTGTGGAAGTTTCCAAGCAAACGCAGAGGCAAACGCCCCGACCGCATGCTTTTCGGCCCGCCGGTGGCGGAGGTGGCGGTGCAGGAGGGGGCGCTGCGCTGGCGCGCCGATCTGGCAAGCGGGCAGAAAAGCGGCGCCTTCCTGGATTTGCGTTGCCTGCGGCGCTGGATCCTGGGACAGGATTGGCGGGGCTTGCGGGTCCTCGATCTCTTCAGCTACACCGGCGTGCTCGGGCTTGCCGCCGAAATCGCCGGCGCGCGGGAGGTCCTCCACGTGGACGATTCCGCCTCCGCCCTGGAGTTCGGGAAGCAACATCACACCCGCATCGCCTCGCGGCATCAATGGATCAAGGCGGATATTTTCCGCTGGTTTCCGGAACTCCCCCGGGAGGAGGTTTTCGACGCCATCATCGTGGATCCGCCGCAGATGGCGAGTTCCACCACGGCGCTGGAAAGAGCGCTCATCGCCTACAGGCGGCTCTACAAGGAGGCCGCGCGACGTCTGGCCCCGCGCGGCGTGCTCATCGCCTGCTGCTGCACCTCGCGCATCCAGCGCGCGCGGCTGCGCTCGCTGCTCGTGGAGTGGCTCGCCCCGCGCCTGAGCCTTGAGGGGGAACTCACGACGGAACCGGACCACCCCGTGGGTTTCCCCGAGGGTGATTACCTCAAGATTTTTGTTTTCCGGGCTGATGGTCCCGGCAACGACGGAGAGGATAAAGACGAAACGCGGTCCCAGGGTTCGCCGCGCCTGGCTTGAGCCCTTCGGTCCCACCCATGCCGCGCTGGCTGGTATTATTGATCTTCCTCGCCTATCTCGTTCCCTGTCTGTGCCTGGCCGGTCCCTACCGGCATTTCATCAGTTCGGATGGCACCGCCTATCTCTCCCTGGCCCGGCACTGGGCCGCGGGCCGCTGCGACGAGGCTGTGAACGGCTATTGGGGGCCGCTGTTTCCCGTTTTGCTGTCCGGTCTGCTGCTGCTCGGCGGTTCCGCATACCTGGCCTCCAAGGTTATCGCGCTGGTCGCGGGTCTCGTCGTGCTTTTCATGATGAATCGCCTGGGACGCAGGCTGGACCTTCCTCCGGCCCTGCGCGCGGCGGCCTGCCTGGCCTTCGTGCCGCTGGCCGTCTTTTTCAACTGCCAGAGTTTTCTGGCCGATTTTTTGTTCCTGGCGGTGCTGCTTGTCTATCTCGATCTCGCCGCCGCGGATCGGCCCTCGCTTCCGCGCGGGATGCTCATCGGCTTCATGGGCGGCCTCTGCTACCTCGCCAAAGGTTTTGGTTTGCCGTATGTCTTGGCCCATTATTACGTTCTAAACTCCTGGAGGGCGCTGCGGACGCCACCAGGCGAGCGCGGGCCCGCGATCCGGTCTTTCCTCGCGGGGCTGCTCGCCTTCGCGGCGGTGGTTGCCGCCTGGGCGCTGCCGCTTTCCCTGAAGTACGGACACCCCACCACCGGAACCACCGCCGCTCTGCACTGGGCCGCCATCGGCGACCTCCAGCGCGGCGTCCTTGACTTGCCACACGATGTCGCGGGGCTTATCCCGCCGCCGGGTCCGAATGCCCTCAGCGGTTGGGATGATCCGACCTTTTACGCCATGGGATACTGGCGGCCCTGGCTCTCCTGGGAGAACGCGCGCTTCTACGCGGGTCACATGCTGCGCAGCGCGGCGGGCATCCTGGAGCTCCATTTCATTTATGTCCCCTTGGCCCTGTATTGGCCGATCGGCCATCTGCTCTTCATGTTCATGTTCAAGTACAAGATAGGCGCGTCAGCCCAACGGCCACCGCGCACGTTATCGCCGGCGGCGCGTTATCTGTGGTTTTCCCTCCTATTATATGTGGGGGGCTACCTCCTGGTCATGCACAACCCGAATTGGCGCTACTTCGGACCCAGTTATGTATTGGTGCTGCTGCTGGGGATTGCGGCCATTCCTGAGTGGGGGAGGTGGGCGCCCTGGGGGCCCGCGGTGAGTATTATCGCGGCTCTGGCCACAACGCTGGCAAGCTGGCGCGCGCCCGTCGCCGATATCGTGCACTATCTTCCCGAAGCGCGCCAATTCGACAGCCTGGCACGAGCCGCCCAGACCCTGCATGTGACCGGAGGCTTCGCCGCGACTGGAATGTGGGCCAACTCCCTGCGCTTTGCCGCGTACCGGCGGGAGGCAGAAGATGACAAAATCCCGGTGCGCTTTTTTGGCGTCCAGGGCCGGCTCGACGGCGATGCCTTCCGCCGCGCGCTGGCGGAAAACGGCATCGGCTACGTGCTGGTCTGGAAACCCGCCGCCTCGTCACAAACCTGGATGCGGGATTACGAGCGCTTTGACCAGACCGCGGATCCCAAAATCCAAGTTTTCCGGCGCCGTGCCCCGCGTTCTCCTTGAGGGGAGCGCTTCCCCAGCGGCCATAGTTCAGCTTTGTTTTTCAGGAAACGGCGCGACGTTGGAACGCAAACTCATTGCAGCCCAAGCCACCTCCGCAAGTCTTGAGTTTTTCCAGAGTAAAACCGCGGCAATGAAAAAAAGCGAAGACCTCTTCCGGCATGGCAACTTCAAAAGGGTAGCCCCCCACCCAATCAACGAGATCGTGCCAGACGGACATGCCACGGCTTTTTTTCCGCTCCGCCCAACTCTTGAACGGCAACGGATTTTGCAGGCGCGCCAACCTTCCGAGGGCAAAACGCGATTCGAAATACGCGCCAACGGCCAGGACGAGCGCAAGTTTGACAAATCCGGGGCTGCGGTTGTAGAGCCGTTTGATGGCGATCCAGCGCCGGCTCGTCCCCCCCTGGTTATTATAAATCGCGATAAAAAGCCTGCCGTTTTCGGCGACCAGCGGGGCCGCATGCTCAAGCGCCTTCCACATGGCGCCCGTGTGGTGGAGCACCCCCCAGGAGTACACGACGTCAAAGGTTCCGAGCGATTTCAGATAGTCTGCGTTCAGCACGGAACCTTCCTCGACTTTCCAGGTCGCGTCGTCGGGAAAGAAGCGTCGCTTCAGCTCCTTCGTGCAGGCCACTGATTTCGGATCATAGTCAAAGGAGTGGACGCGCGCTCCCAGGCGGTGCGCAGCGAGGCTGAACAAGCCGCTGCCGGACCCGATATCCAGAAAGCTTTTTCCTTTCAGGTGGGTGAGGTCGAGCATGGCGGAGAGGGATCGCTCGGCTTCCTGTATCCGATCCTCATCCAGGCGCGCGAGGAAACGACTCCAATTTTCTCCGAATTCGAAGCGCTGTCCCTTTTGGATTTCTGTTGTGGCGGCGTTCAAGGCTAAAAATGGAATTCCGCGGTGAGCGAGACTTGCGTCCGTTTGTATTGATTCGCCGTATGATTCGAGTCGTTATTGGTGAAGACGGTCTGGAGCAGCAGTCGGTGGTATTTACCCAGGTCCTTTTTCAACTGTAGCTGGGCGTCTAGCCTGGTGTCGTCTCGGACGGTTTGGCCGGTCTGGGCGGTATCGTAGCTCCGCCAGGCATAGGCGACCTCCATCCGTGATCGGTTAATTTGACAAAATAATGCGTTTCATTCATATTTCAAGCACTCGCCATGCAATACCGATGGGTTCCGAATTCGACGGCCTTGAGCAAAGAAGGTCGGTCGCAGT
>JAHFOS010000112.1 GCA_023261545.1 bacterium | reverse complement strand
CGCGGCGATGCCCTTGCCCAGGGAGGAAACCACACCCCCGGTGATGAAGATGTACTTGGTGCGCTGTTGCCGGGTTAGCTTGCCGCTTTCGACCATCGCTTGACGAACTCCTCGTAATCCTGCCGGGTGTCGATTCCTTTGGTGGCGGAGCTTATGTTCACCACCAGGATGGGAATGCGGTTCTCAACGGCCCGCAACTGTTCCAGGCGCTCCGCCTTTTCAAGCGGGCCGGGCGCGAGCACGCCCCAGCGGGCCAGGAGTTCGCGGCGGTAGGCGTACAGGCCGATGTGGTGCAGCACGCCGGGGGAGCGCCAGCTATCCTTGGCGCCCCCGTGCGGCAGCGGCGCGCGCGAAAAGTAGATGGCGCGCTGGTCCGCCGCCACCAAAACCTTGACCGCGTGCGGACTATTCCAGGCCGCCTCCTCCAGAAAGGGTGTCGCCAGCGTCGCCAGCTCGACGTCCTTCCGCGCCATGGCGCGCTGGATCAGCTCACGCACGGCTTCAGGCGCGATTTCCGGCTCGTCGGCCTGCACGTTCACCACCCATTCGCTCGTTATAACATCAAGGTGCTCGCCGATGCGCGCGGTGCCGCTCTCGTGTTCCCGGCGCGACAGCAGCACGCGGTCGGCGAGATCCCCCGCGGCGCGGGCGATTTCCTCGCTGTCGGTGATGAGTAGGATCTCCGCTTCGGCCCGCAGCGGGGCCAGGTTCTTCAAGGTGTGGGCGATGAGGGGATCACCGGTTTCGGCCAGCAGCAGCTTGCGCGCGAGCCGGCTCGATTCCAGCCGGGCGGGGACGGCGAGGGTGTAGGCGCGCCGGCTCATCGGTGCCGGCGCCCCTCCTTCGCCTCCTTGGCCGGGGGCTGCAGGCCGGGGTGGTTCGACTCGACGAGATCGGCCACGGCCCAGCCGACGGGGATCTGGATCTTGATGCGCAAGGGGATGCGCGTGGACTTGTCCAGCCACATATTCACTTCTCCCGCCGAGAGCAGCACGCCCTCGAAGGCGGCGGCGGGTGCGATGTGCAAGGTGGGGCGCTCGCCGAAGGAGTCGGTTTCGAGCGCTTCGTCATCCAGTACCGCGAAGCTCAAGGCGTAGGTTTTGCCGCGGTCGAAGATATGCAGTTCCTCGCTTTTTTCGCTCCCGAGGTTGGCGGCGCGCAAGTAGAAGAAAACCGACAGCGGATCCAGCAGCGCCGGCTCGGCTATTTTCAGGGTGCGGCGCTCGGGCTCCTTTTTTTTGCCGATGTTGTGTTGTTCGAAACTCGCCTCCCCCTTGGCGTAGTCCATCATCGAAGTCTCATCGATGACGCGCCGGCCCTGGCGGATGTGCTTGACGAAGCGACTGGCGCGGAAATTCCCGGCCTCGACGAAGCTCGAAACCTCGTCGTGCACGGAATAAAAAAACAGCGCTTTGCTGCTGCGGGTTTTGAGCGTGATCTCAAAGCCCTGGAGGCCGTTTTCTTCCTTGGCGTGGACCTCCATGATCATCTCCCCGGCGGGCAAGCCCGTCCACTTGATGAGATAGCGCAGGCGTTCGCCGTCAACGAGAAAAGCGTCGGATCGGGGGGGGGCTGTGACGGGTGTTGTGGCCTGGATGGCGGCGCCGGCGGTCTCAGTGCTGGGCGCGATTTCATAGAAGGTGTCATTCGATCTGCCAGTACGGATCTCCCCCGTGGCCACGGCTGTAAAGGCCAGAAAGACGCTAAGATACGGCAACAGACGCGGCATGGCGGCATCGTATCCAGGCGAACGGCTCTTCAAAAGCACGGAGATAACTATTCAGGCTCATCCGAAGAATGCGTACCCCTGGCAGGCCCCCCCGTTTGTTCTCGACTCTCGGTGTCCTCAATTCGGGAGCATCCACAGATTACACAGATTTGCACTGATTAAAACGGACGGCCCTGATAGATTATTATCAGTGTTAATCTGTGCAATCTGTGGAAAATCCCCCCGGCTGCTCGATTTGGTTTCAGTCGTGCTCGACCGCGCCCGTGTGAAAATCTTGGAAAAGTACGCCTTCTTCGGATGAACCTCAAAATTTCAAAAAACCCAAAATAATGGGCGTTTACCGCCGCCATCTGCTGGTGCGCTGGGGGCATGACTTCCTGCTCTGTTTTGCCATCCTGAGCTCGCTCATGCTCGTCGGCAACCTCGTGAGGATTGGCATGGGGTTGTCGCTGGTGCTGCCCCTGCTCCCGGCGCTGCTGCCCAGCCTGCTCGTCTATCTGCTGCCCATGTGCGCGCTCACCGCCACGCTCACCGCGCTCTCCCGCGCGCGCGCCGAGGGCGAATTCGTGGCGCTGGCCGCCGGCGGCATCTGCGTGCGCGGCGCGGCGCCGCCGCTGCTGCTGGCGGGAACCGCGCTGTCGCTGTTCACCCTGGCGAGCTTTGAGTGGATCCAACCCGCCGCCGAGGATTACCAGCGCCGTTTCCTGGCGCGCCAGGGAGCCATGCTCATCGAGCAGCAACTGGAGCTCAAACAGGTGGTGATTCGCACGGCGGAGGCGACCCTGTTCTTCTTCGAAAGCGGCGCGGGCGGGCGGGCGGCGGTCATCCAGCAGCGCCGCGAGGGGCGCATCGTGCGCGAGCTGTTCGCCGGCGATGTGCGCGTGGACCTCGACCGCGAGCGCCACACCATGGCCCTCGACCTCAAGCATTCCTGGGCCTTGAGCTACGCCGAGGGCCACAAGGGCGATGTGCTGCCGGCGGGAGAGCTGCATTTGCCCATCCCCTACCACGAACGCACGCCCTACGAGCGCAGCGCCCGCGTCCTGCCCCTGAGTGAGCTGCTGCGCAGGCTGTCGGGACCCGTTGGGGAGAAGGAGCGCCGCGAGATCCAGGCGGTCTTGCATGAAAAGCTGGCCTTCGTGGCCAGCCCCCTGCTTTTCGTGCTCGCCGCCTTCCCCCTGGCGTTCAGCGGCGGGCGCGCCGGGCGCTTCACGGGTTTTATCCTTGGCCTGCTGCTCGTCTTTGCCGTATATTACCCCTTGCTGGTGCTGGCCAAAAAGCAGGCGCTGCTGGGAAACGTCCCGGCGGAGCTGCTGCTTCAGTTGCCCAACCTGGTGATGCTCGGCATCGCGGCGCTGGGCTGGCCGCTCATCGAGCGCCGGGTTTGAAGGGCGCGAAAATCCCGCAGGCAGGGGTTGTCGGGCAGCGCACTCCAGGAAACGTGGCGACGGGCCGCGGTGGCCTGGCCGCCCAGGACGAGGAGGCCGCTCCAGAGGAACAGCGCGAGGGCGGCGGGGGGGCACCCGGCACGGGCGCTCGCGGGAAGCGCAAACAGCAGGAAGAGAGCGCCATTCTGGAAAAGGTTCTCCGCAACGGCGCGTTCTGGTGCCAGGGGCAGCGAGCAGCGGCGACAGGTGCCGGTCGCCGAAAAAGCCGCCAGCGCGTAGAGCAGCGGAAGCGCCGCGAGCGTCCGCCACGTCCAAGTTCCGAGCGCTACCCCCAAGATCGCCATGATTCCGGCGCTGGCGATCACCAGAGCGCGCGGGACGAGCAGGCACTCACGGCGGAGTGCCAGGCTTTCCAGGAGCGAAAAGGCAAGGCAAAAGATTAGTGCCGCGGAGATCGTGCGCGCTTCTCTAAACCAGGAGATTCCCACCGCGGCACCGACCAAGACCAGAAGGCTGGAGCGCACCCAGGGGGAGCAGCGCTTTTCCAAGAATACGGCTGCGGCCCCTAGAGCCAGGAAGCCCAGCGCCAGGGTGCCGCCGTCCAACAGGATTTCAAAAAGCAGCACGCCCATGAGGCCGGTCAGGGCTTCGGAAATACCGCCCGGAATTGCGCAGATGTCGCGGGCCGGGCGGTAGAGCACGGCGGGGGCCACGACCAGGGCCGCGGCGCCGACCCAGCCCATGCCGAATTCCAGGCCGACCGGGACCAAGCTGGCGCTCAGGGTTAGAATTAGCCGCTTGTCCATGGCGCCGGATGGAACGAATCCGAGCCCAGAAGGAAAGGCAGCGACCACGATATAGTAGTTCTCGTCGAGATTTTTAGCCTGATTTCCGTCGCTGGAAAAGAACGCCGCCACGACGGCCAGAATTCCCGCCAGCAGGGGTCCATGCTCTCCCGCCGTGAAAACAAGGATCAGCGCGGCGGGGAGCAGGGATCGTCGGCGCGCCGCGACGACGAGAAGCAGGGCTCCAACGACCCAGCGCCAGGATTCCAGCCCCACCCCCCCCGTCAGGGGCGCCATCGCCAACAGTCCGCTCCCGTTGCCATCCATGAAATTCGGGCTATACTAAGGTTCCTCGCTTGGCGGCCATGGCTTATGGATTTTCAGGAAATAGATTCCATCATCGGCATGCTGGACGCCAAGCACCTTGGCGACGGGGTTTACGAGAAGCGCAAGTCCAAGCGCACCCGGACGGACATCAAGATCAAGTTCCTGAAAACGAACAGCAAGGGCGATTACGTTGAAGATATCGTGCGCAATATCCACCCGGCGCGCATCGTTGATATCTCGACCTCGGGATCGGGCCTGATCACCCCGGCGGTGTTCTATGTGGGCGACACCTTCCAGTGCGAAACTGTGGACAGCCGTTTCCACTTTCGCGCTGAATTCAAGGTGATCTACATCATCAAGGCCCAGAATGGCTTCCGCTACGGCTGCCAGTTCATGAAAATAGACAAGACCGTGGCGCCCTCGGGAGGGAAGGGGAAAACCCACAAACCCTGAGGCCGGAACCCCGCGGCCGGTTTCAAAGACCCCGGCGAACGGGGCGGGGCAGAAGACGGCCAGAGCCTACAAGTTCAGCCGTTTGCGCATGTCTTCGGAATAATTGGCCATCATGCGCAGGAATTCCCCGAAAACATCGGGATCGAACTCTTCTATCATCTTGTCGCGCATCAGGGTGAGCGCCTCGAACGATGACATCTCCGCCTTGTAGGACCGCTTGGTGGTCAGCGCGTCGAAGACGTCGCAGACCTTGGTCATGCGTCCGAAAAGCGGGATGTCCTTGCCGTTCATGCTGGGGAAGGGGTAGCCGCCGCCGTTGAAGCGCTCGTGATGGTGCAGGATGGCATCGTAGCAGACGCGCGGCACCATCTGGCCATCGGGATCAACGGACTTGAGGACCTCGATGCCGAAACGGGGATGCTTCTTCATCTCCTCGAATTGCGCTTCGGTGAGCTTGGTGGTGCAGTTGATGATCTCCAGGGAGATGCGTGCCTTGCCGAGGTCGTGCAGCATGCCGCCCAGCGACAGGTACTGGATCTCCTGGCGCGTGAGCTTCATCATTTCGCCCAGGCCGACCAGGTAGATGGCCACGTTCACGCTGTGGGTGTAGGTATAGTAGTCGTGCTCGGTGATGCTCATGAGCGAGTTCACCGCCCCGGGGTTCGCCATGACGAATTCAAGCTGGTTCGCCACGAGGTCCTTGACGCGCGTGATGCAGGCCGCCTTGGGCGCCGCCAGCAGCTCATCCACCAGCGAGGTGGAAACCTTATAGACGGCCTCGCTTTTCTCCGCGATGGGCCGGGTGGTGTCGCGGATGATGTCCGTGATGTTCTCTTCCATGTAGGCCTGGAAGTGCTCGGCATCGCTCTTGTCCACGTAAATGATGGCCTTCTTCTGTACCTTCGCGGCCATGGAGGGGGTGAGGGTGAGGTGCTTGCGGCAGAAAAGCACGTACTGCTCATTGGAGTAAACATAGAGATCAAAATCGTAGGAGCGGTTGAAGCGCAGCCACTCCATCTTGACCTTCATGAACTGCTGGGCCAGCTTGGACTGCAGGTAGCCAGCTTCCGGACGAGTGTTCGGATTCACCACGGCGAACCCTCACCCTCTCCGCCGTCAGCGCAGGTTTCCCCCATAACCATAGCCCCCATATTTTACCCGCGCAGGAGCGCGTGACAATAGATCGTCTCGGGCTTCAAATCCGCGGGCGCTCTCTCACGGGGTGCGCCGCGGTAATTCCAATATTTTCCGCGGCGAAATGAAGATAATAAATCCGGAAAACGCTTGAGAAAAAGGCCTTTGGGGTAGGTTGACCGCCGTGAGCCAGCAGGCATTCGAGGCGCGGCTGAATCCAACCGCGGCGTCCAATCCCGGGGGCGAGGAAAGCCCGGCTTACATCCTGGCCTGCCTCTTTTTCGGCTACGCCACAGCCGATATCATCGGTCTTTTCGTTTACTATCTGCCGGAAGCCTCCGAGGCGGTGATCAATGGAACGCGCCGGGATTACTCGACTTTTTACCAGCCCGGAGGCATTTTCGTCGCGCTGCTCCCCTACCTCGTCGCCATCGCCGCCGCCACGCTGGGCTACCTCGCCCTGCTGCGCCGCTGGCCGCGCCAGGGCAGCGGCGCGGTGGCGGCGGGGCTGCTGGCCACGGCGGGCGTGATCGCCGCGGCGGGGATTCCCATTGGCGAGGTCGCGCACCGCGGCCTGCACGCGCTCGGCTGGGTTGCGGATCCCGCTCCGAAGCTCAGTCTCGGCGAATTGCTCGCACCCATGAATGTTTTCCGCTTCGTTTTGCAATACCTGGCCCCGGTGCTGCTGGCGGCGCTGGTGGAATTGGCGCGGGGACGCGGCTGGATCAAGGGCCTCGGATGGATGGGGGCGGCGCTGTTCGCCTTGCTGATGGGGGTGGTTTTTTACCTCAACCACCGCACCGAGGACATCCTGGGCGCTTTCATCGGCAACTGAGGACCTCCGCGGGCGACCGTCCGCCCGAGGTTGGGTTCCCCCCCGCGGCCCGTCAGCTTTTGCGCCCCCCGACCATATCGCCAAGGATGGAGATGGATTCCTGCACGTAGGGATCGCGGATCACCCCTTTGATCCACTGGGAATCCTCGGAGCTGTCCTCGATTCCAGCCCCTTCGTTTTCTCCATTGTTTTTGGCGGCCTTTTCGTCGAGGCCGAAAATACGCCGGTATTCGCGATTCTCCTCCTGAGAGGCGGCGAGCTCATGGCGGATGTCCACGATGTTGAGAGAAACCAGCGTGTGCGCCTTTTTCTGCAGGAAACGCGCATCGCGCTTCTGGATGAGCTGGAAGATCTCGCTTTTCTCCACGCGCCGGCCGCTGGCGGCCCGAAGTTCGCCAATATCAATAGCGCGCTCCTTCCATTTATGGTACTGGGCGTCCGAGATCCTGTCGCCCGGCAACGCGAACTCGAGGTGGCGCTCTCCGGCCTCGATGGCGCTGCGGTCGTCCGGCAGCAGCAGGTCCGGGGTGACGCCATCGAACTGCGTCGAAAGGCCGTTGATGCGGTAGAATTTCTGGATGGTCACCTTGAGGTTGCCGTAATCGAAATGGGAGTACTGGCGCGGGGCCAGCTTGTCGAGGTCAATGAGTTGCTGCACCGTGCCCTTGCCGTGGGTGTGCCCGGTCAGGGAATTGCCCGTGCCCACGATGACGGCGCGGCCGTAATCCTGCAGCGCCGCGGCCATGATCTCCGAGGCCGAGGCACTGTACTGGTTCACCAGCACGATGAGCGGACCGGTATAGGCGATGGAGCGGTCCTCGTCGTAGAGGATCTTGATGTGCTGGCCGCTGTCCTTCACCTGCACGATGGGCCCACGTTCGATGAACAGCCCCGAGAGGGAGCGCGCCTCGTCGAGCGAGCCGCCGCCGTTGTTGCGCAGATCGAAGACCATGCCCTGGATGGAGCGTTTTTGGAGCTTCTCGATCTCGCGCAGGACGTCCGCGGTGGAAGAACGCTGGCTGGGGTCCTGGAAGTCGCGGTAGAAGTCCGGCAGCCAGATGTAGCCGTAGGGCTTGCCCGAGGTTTTCTCCTCGATCACCGTGGACTTGGTGAGGTTGTCTTCAAGCACCACCTTGTCGCGCACGATGCTGATGAACTTGATGCGGTTGTCGATCTTGCGAACCGTGAGCCCGACCACCGTGCCCTTGGGGCCGCGGATGTATTTCACCACGTCCTTGACGCTCATGTTGGCGATGTCCACGTCTTCTTCGCCGCCATTGGGGGCCACCCTGAGGATGATGTCGCCGGCCTCAAGCTCCCCTTGGCGGGCCGAGGCGCTGCCGGGCACGACCTTGGTCACTTTGGTGTAGCCCTCTTCGGTTTCCTGCAGCACGGCGCCGATGCCTTCGAGGGACTTCTTCATGAGGATATTGAAGTCTTCCTTGGCTTCGGGATCCAGGTAGTTGGTGTGGGGATCGAAGGCCGCCGTGAACGCGTTGAAGTAGCGCGAATAGTGCTCCTCGCGGCTGGTATCAATCAGGCGGGAGAGGAAGAGCGCGATGTTCTTGCCCTCTTTGACGCGGGCTTCTTTTAAAAGTTCGGCATCGCTGGGCCGCACGCGCGGCTTGGCGGGGACGGCGGCGACGCTATTGCCGGAGGGGGCGGCGCCAGCGGCCATCTGGAGATTGGTGGATGGGGTCAACACCCGATACACCTCCGTAGAGGGGGTCAACACCGGAAGCTCGGCTTCCGTTACAATTTCCGTCTTTTTGCCGGCGTCAAGTTCCTTATCAATCCGGGCATCATCTTCCGGCGTGAAATGCAACTTCATTTCGAGTTCCTCGGACTGTCGGGTCGGTTCGAGCTTTGTGGCCTCCGGGGCTTTGCCTTGGACCTCCGTCACAGCGTTCCCGCTGCCGCTGCGTTTGGCCTTCTCCGCCTCCACCTGGTCGTTCGTGTCCTCGCGCTCGAGAAACCCGAGGTAACGATTGATCACGCGGTACTTCAGATCGCGGCGCCAGCGGTCTTTGAGCTCCTCGAAATCCTTGCAGTAATCGAGCTTGTCGGCGTCGCTCTCCATGGTCTCCGGCTTCTCGAAATCGATCTCTTCCGCCAGCAGTTCCTTGCAGAACACCTCGACCTTTTTGGCGTTCTCGTTGAGGATCTGCCAGGCCAGATCGGGCAGGGTGTAGCGGCCGGAGATGACCTCGTCGTCAATCTTATCGCGGTAGGCTTCGAGGAGTTGCACGTCCTTCTTGAGGAGCAGGCGTTTCTGGAAATCCAGGCGCTTGATGAAGAGGCCGAATACATCGCGGGAAAACTCGTCATTGATGGGGCGGTTTTTGCTGTTCAGGTGGTAGTGCTGGAGCTGGAGCGCCAGCATGCGGCCCAGCAGCTCCTCGCGAACGGGCTCCGTCGCCTCCTGGGCCGCAAAGCCGGCCAGGCAGGAAAGCAGCAGCAGAGCGAGAATACGCCTCATCGCGGAGATGAACCCAAGCACGGAGCCCATCATTGTAATCGCGTGCGCGGATTTACAAAAGACCGGGATTTTGTCAGTGCATTTTCGATGAACTTCTGCCCTACTTGCGGAGGCGCCCTGCACCTTGAGCCGGTGCCTGGCGACCGGCTGCCGCGCCATGTCTGCCGTTCCTGCCGTGCCGTGCACTACCGCAATCCGAAAATTGTGGCCGGCACCCTGCCCTTCCTCGGCGAGCGCGTGCTGCTGTGCCGGCGCGCCATCGAACCGCGTCTGGGATTTTGGACGCTGCCCGCCGGCTACATGGAGGAGGGCGAGACCGTGGAGCAGGCGGCCCTGCGCGAAACCCTGGAGGAAACGGGCGCCGAAGTGAGCCTGCGCGGCTTGCACTGCGTTTACAGCCTTCCGCACGTTTCCCAGGTGTACCTCATCTTCCTCGCGGAACTGCGGCAGAGCGAATTTAATCCTACCGACGAGAGCTCTGAGATTCACCTGGTGCGCCATGATGAGATCCCCTGGACGGAAATCGCCTTCAGTTCCATCACCTTCGCGCTCCAGCGCTATTTTTCCGGAGAATCCGGCGGCGTCGCGCGCACTTTTATCGGCCGCCACGGGGAGGCGCCCTGATGGCTTTTCGGCTGCGTTTCCGCCGGCGCAGCGGCACCGGCGCTCCCCCGGGGAGCCTGGTGGCCGACCCCGCGGCCCCCGTTCCCCAAATCAGCTTCATCGCCTATGGCCGTGACCGCTTCGAGGAGCGGGCCCTGGACTCCGCCGCGGAGGTGGCTGCCGTGGTGGGGAGTTTTCCCGTGGTGTGGATCAACGTTGACGGCCTGGGGGACGCCGAAACGGTGCGCGCCGTGGGCGCCGCCTTCGGCTTGCATCCCCTGGCGCTGGAAGACGTGCTCAACACCCATCAGCGCGCCAAAGTCGAGCCCTACCCCGGCATCCTTTTCACGGTGGCGCGCATGCTGCGCCTGGGGGAAAAGGGGGTGGACAACGAGCAGGTGAGTTATTTCCTGGGCCAGGGTTTCCTCGTCACCTTCCAGGAAGGAAGGCCAGGGGACGTCTTCGAGCCGGTGCGCGCGCGCTTGCGCTCGCCGCTTTCCCCGTTGCGCGAACTGGGCGCCGATATGCTGCTCTACGCCCTGGTGGACGCCGTGGTGGACCATTACTTCCCCATCCTAGAGGGCCTCGGCGAGCGCCTGGACGCCATCGAGGATCGCATCCTCTCCCATGAAGGTTCCGCCGCGCTGCGCGACTTGCGGATCCTGAAACGCGACCTGCTGGAGCTGCGCCGCGCCGCTTGGCCCCTGCGCGACGCCGTTCAATCGCTGCTGCGCGAGAGCACCCCGCTGGTGCATGAGGAGACGCGCCTGTTCCTGCGCGACTGCCACGACCATGCTGCGCAGATCCTGGACCTCACCGAGACCGACCGCGAACTTGCGGCCAACCTCATGGACCTCTACCACGCCGAGGCGGGGCAGCGCTTGAACGAGGTGATGAAGGTGCTCACCCTCATCGCCACCATCTTCATGCCGCTGAGTTTCATCGCCAGCGTTTACGGCATGAATTTCGACACCACCCGCTCCCCCTGGAACATGCCCGAACTCAAGTGGGTCTGGGGCTACCCCTTCGCGCTCGGCCTCATGGCGGCGGTGGCTGGAGGACTGCTGTTTTATTTCAGAAAAAAAGGCTGGTTCGGCCGCAAGAGCTTATCTTAGGCCGGGGCGGAGACGGGGTTGCGGGATCCGGTGCAAGACGGCGGTGGGGGATGGTGAGCCCGCCTGATGGCGCCGCCCGTCCGGCGCTGGTGCTCTTGCACCAGAACACGCACATGGGCGGCGCGGAGCTGTCCGTGCTGGACATCCTGCGGCAGGCCAAGGCCTGGGGGCATGGGGTCCATCTCATCACGGAGGCCCCCGGTGCCTTGCACGAGGCCTTTCTGGGCGTGGTGGACTCATGGTGTCGCGCCCCCTTCCTGTATCCCGGGCGTCCCCTTTCCTGGCCGCATATTTTTGCCTTCCGCGCCAAGGCGGGACGGTTGCTGGACGCCATTCCGGGTGCAAAGCTGCTCTGGGTGGGCGATTTTCATCCGGGCTGGTGTGCCAGCCTGTTGCTGCCCCGGCCGGGACTGCGCCTGTGCCTGCATTGGCAGGGGGAGTACAGCTTCAAGGGCGACGGGGACGCCCGCAAGTGGCTGCGTTACGGCGCGCGGCATGCGCAGCAACTCGTCTCATCCCCCTTCGTGGCGGCCCACATGAACGAACAGAGCTGCCTGCCCCGGATGGTCGCGAATCTGCCTCCGGTTATTGATAGGGCGCGCTTCGATCCGCGCCGCACCATGCCGGAGACGCTGCGCCAAAACTATGGCTGGACGGATGGGCGCCGCACCGCCTTCTGCCCTGGGCGGATCGGACCCGGCAAAGGCCAGTTGCGCCTGCTGCGCGCTTTTCTCAAGGACGAAGATCTGCGCCGGCGCTGGCGCCTGGTCTTCGCCGGTCCCTGCGAAGAGGCCGCCCACCTCAGAGAATTCACGGCCTTGCTGGCCGGACAGGACGTCGCTGCCTGGCTGGGACCGCGTTCCGATGTTTCTGAGCTTCTCGCCGCTTGCGACCTCGCTGTTTTCCCGGGACTGCTGAGCGAGAACTTCCCGCGCGTGATCCTGGAGGCGGCTCTGATGTCCCGCCCCTTCCTCGCTTACGCCGTCGGTTCCCCCGCCAGAATGGCGGCCGGCTATCCGGGGTTGCTCCCTCCTGAGGAAGCGCCGGCTGCTTTTCTTGATCGCCTGCGCACGCTGGGCCCCGCCGAACTGGCCCAATGGCGGGACGAGCTGAACCGACTGCCGCTCAAAGACTTTACGCTGGAAACCTGGCAGGCGGATCTAGCCCGTCTGCTGGCGCTGACACCCGAACTCAGTGTCCCCGCAGGAGGATCTTGAGCGCCGTGCCGAGCCAAAGGGGCGAATGCCGCGCCACCCCCTGGCCGGCCAGCCGCAGGGCCGCGCCGTAATCGCCGGCGCGCAGCCGGGTGGCAAAAAGTTCACGGGTGGCTTGGCGATGCCAGGCGCGCACCTCGCGGCGGGCTGCTGGAGGCAGATCCCGGCGCGGCAGGTAGAGCCCGGCGATGTAGAGTTTCGAGCGGTTCAGGGCTTCCCGTCCGGCCGGAGTGGGCATGAAGGTCTCGGAGCGGGGGTGGGCCAAGTAAGTGTAGCCGAGTTGGGGCAGGATGCAGTGGCGCAGGGGGATCAGCGACAGGCGAAACATGAATTCCAGGTCGGTCCCGACGATGCGCCGACCCGCCGGGTCGTGCGTCAGGAAGTACCCCGCCTGCTCGAAAACCCGGCGGTGGAAGAAACGGGCATTGGGGACCGGCACGGCACCGGGGCGGAGCGCGAGCCGATCCCCCGTGATGCGGTCCAGTTCGCGCAGTCCACCGGCCCCATCGGCGGTCACGATGCGGCAGGCGCAGCTCACCAGATCGAGGGTCGAATCGGCGCGGAAGGCGGCTCCCACGGCCTGGAGGATCCCCGGTTCGTACCAGTCGTCGGCATTGAGCAGTCCCAGTATCGGGCCGGGGTTGGCGCGCAGCACCGCATTGTAGGCGGCGTCCGGCCCCCCGTCCGGAGCGGATTGCCAATCCGTCAGCCGCGCCGCATAACGCGCGATGATCGCCACGGTGCCGTCGGTCGAGCCGCCGTCGCGGATGCGGTACTCCAGGGGCGTGTAGTCCTGCGTCAGCACGCTCGCGATGGCGCGCTCGACCGTGGGCGCGTTGTCGCGCACGGCCGTAATCACGCAGATGCGTGGGGCGGCGGCGTCAGCCATCAGAGCAGTTTCCCGCCGGTGCCGCGCGCGCCACCTGTTAAGACCCTCACTCCGGCGGGAACGGGAGAACAAAGATGGCTACTGCCGCATTCTGGCCGCGGCGCGCTGGCGCCTCAGATGGCCTTGGAGCCGCGCTCCCCGGTGCGGATGCGCACGATCTGCTCAAGCGGCAGGACCATGATTTTTCCATCCCCGATGGCGCCTTCCGGCTGGGTGCGCGCCGCCTTGCAGATGGCGGTGATGGTGGGCTCCACGAACTCGTCGTTGCAGGCTATTTCGACGCGCACTTTCTTGATGAGGTTTTTGATGAACTCGGTGCCGCGGTACACCTCGGTGTGGCCGCCCTGCTGGCCGTAGCCCATCACGTCGGTCACCGTGATGCGCGAAACGTCCACGCTGTTGAGCTCTTTCTTGACCGCCTCCAGGCGGTTGGGTTGAATGATGGCGATGACGAGTTTCATGGGAATCTCCTTGAGTTGATCCTGGGAATCAGCGCGGGGCCGGGGCGAAGTCCGGGTAGGCCTCGGCGCCGTGCTCGCCGGCGTCGAGGCCCTCCAATTCCTCCTTCTCGCTCACGCGCAGGCCCATGACGGCCTTGATGATCATGAACAGCACGACCGTGAAGGGAAAGGTCCAGGCGCCGACGGCCACGATGCCTTTGATCTGCGCAAGCAACTGCGCCGAGCCGTGCTCCTTGGCGAGCTTGCCGAAGATACCGCAGGCCAGGGTCCCCCAGACGCCGTTGCACAGGTGCACCGCCAGGGCGCCGACCGGGTCGTCAATGTGGATCTTGTCGAAGAACTGCACGGCGAAGACCACCAGCACTCCGGCGACGAGGCCGATGATGGCGGCCTCCATCGGGCTCATGATGTCCGTGCCGGCGGTGATGGCCACCAGTCCCGCCAGGACGCCGTTCAGCATCATGCCAAGGTCGGGCTTCTTGAACACGATCCACGTGGTGAGGGTGGCGCTCACGGCCGCCGCGGCCGCGGCGATGTTGGTGGTCACCAGCACGAGGGAAGTCAAACCCGGATCCGCGGTCAATACGGACCCGCCGTTGAATCCGAACCAGCCCAGCCACAGGACGAAAACGCCAATGACGCCCAGCGGCATACTGTGGCCGAGGATGGGCCGCACGCCCTGTTCGGTGAACTTGCCGATGCGCGGTCCTAGGATCATGGCGCCGGCCAGGGCCGCCCAGCCGCCCACGCTGTGGACGACGGTGGAACCGGCGAAGTCGTGGAAGGACGGCGTCAGCTTGGCGAGCCAGCCGCCGCCCCACGCCCAGTACCCGGTGATGGGATAGGAGATGGCGCCGAAGACCACCGTGAAGACCAGGAAGGAGGAAAGCTGGATGCGCTCCGCCACTGCCCCGGAAACAATGGTGGCCGCCGTGGCGGCGAACATGGCCTGGAACAGAAAGAAGGACCAATAAGTGCAGCCCGGATTATAGGCCGGCGTCATGCCGTTCTCGGGAGGCGCAAGGCCCCAGCCCGACCAGGCGAACCAGGTCGTGAGCTTGTGGGCATCCGTGGGAAACATCATCCCGAAAGCGCAGATGGCGAAGGTGAGCAGGCCAATGCAGGGGATGATGGTGTTCTTGAAAAGGATGTTGGTGCAGTTCTTGGACTGCGTAAAGCCGGTCTCCACGCAAGCGAAACCCAGGTTCATCCAGAAGACCAGGCCGGCGCAGATCATCACCCAGACGTTATTGACGAGGAAGTTGGCTGGATTTG
>JAHFOS010000111.1 GCA_023261545.1 bacterium | reverse complement strand
AACCCGCACACCACCCGCGAAAAAGTAACTGGCCGCTCACCAGTCCCGATCTCCCGGCCGCTCCTGCACACGGCCCTTGAGAGCCTCTTTCTGGTGATTCTCGCTCTCCTTGCGAATGCGATCCAGGATCTGCTGCTCGGGTTCAGGCGGCGGCTGATCCTGGGGCTGGGGTTGAGGTGGCGGGGGTTGCTCCTGTTTGTTTTTGTCCTTATCCTCCTGCGGCGGGGGCGGCGGGGGCTTCCCGTCGCGCCGCTCTTGCACCTCGATTTCGTGGAGACTGACGCGTTCCCCACCTTGGCGGGCAAAGGCGAAAATGAGGTGGTTGAAGCCTTGCTGATCGAAAGGCGGGCTGCTCCACTCGTAGCGGCCTTTATTCGTGGTTTCCACCACGGTATTGTAGAGGGGCACGGAGTCCTTGCCTTGCTTGAGCCCTAGGACCGCGAAGCCCTTGGGCGGAACCGCGTCCCCTCCCCCATAACCCTTGAGGGTCACGATATAGGTCGGCGTTGTTTTCGGTTCGGTGCTGTTCTTGATCTCCTCGGAAGGTGGCGGTGGTGGAGGCAACGCCATCACGATTTGGAAGGAAGGCGTTGAAAAGGCGACATAGCCCATGTCGGTGTCGCTGTTTTCCGGAAAGCTCGCGGACGGACGGCCATCCGTGAGCTCGCCCCAATCCGTGGATCGGGTCAGGCTCTCGGGGCCGCCGCCGCGCAGATGATCGTCGAAGGGCGCCTGCAGACTGGGCGAGGTGGCGAGGTAGGGACAACCCAGGGAGAACGGCCCCTGGATCTCCAGATCCTCGCGATGCTGGGCGGTGGCGGGAACGCGCACCTCCTTGCCCCAATCGAGATCCCGGGCGCCGTTCACTTCATAGAGACGCGCCGCGAGCTGGTATTTGCCGACCTCCAATTTATCGAAGATATAGGTTCCCGCCTCGCGACTGCGCGCGCGCGCCTGGATCTCGTCCTCCCATTTGGACTTCACATACACAAAGGCCCCAGAGATGGGCCGGCCATTGACCTTGACCGTGCCCTGGAGGCTTTGCACCCTGCCGCCCTCGCGCTGGGCCTCCTCGTCATGCTGGGTCTTCAGGAGGGCGACAATGGTACGCGCGTTGGATCGCGCGTCCTCGGCGATGCGGCGCGCCGCCCGCAGGCCGGCGAGCGGCTCCTTTTCCGCCAGCCGCGCGGCGTCACGGAAGGCATCCAGCGCGGCGGCGGCTGGCGCAAGTTCCAGGCGCATCACTCCCGCGTCGCTGGTGGGCTTGAGGGCCTCGCTGTAATGGGCGTGGGCGATATTGTAGCGCGCTTTGAGGGAGATCAGCGGATCTTCGCCGGCGGCCGCCTTTTCGAAAGCCTCGCGCGCCTGGGTGGTTTCCTTGAGATCGAGATGGCATAATCCCATGTCGTAGTGGATGACCTGGGGTTTCTCGGCGGTGAGCGCCGCCTTCTCGAAATGCGCCAGCGCCGCCGCCGGGTCGCCGTGGTCATAGGCGGCAACTCCCGCGCGGTAGGAGTCCGCCTCAGGGGCGGGTTCGCCAGCCGCCACGGCACAGAGCAGCGTAGTCATGAGCATTAACAGCTTCATGAAATGTGAGAGCTCCGCCATTTCACCAAGCTCCCCGCCGTTCGCCCTGAGCTTGTCGAAGGGTGGACGGCGGGGCTTCGCGGCCCGTTCATGCTTCGACAAGCTCAGCACGAACGGACCTAAATGCTGGCAAGTTATAGTACGGACACGTTTCGTAGAGTGAACGATCATCATAAAACTCCCCGGGACCGCTCAGACAGCAGCGTTCCCGCGGCCCAGAGCAGCAGGCCCGCCCCGAGGATCCATTGGTAGCGCGGAATTTTGCGCTCATCCTTGAAGGAACCCAGGTCCGCCATCTCCTTCTTCTCGATGCGGGCCAGGAGGTCCTGCATCCAGCGCGGATTGGAGCTCAGGTTGGAGTAGAACCCACCGGCGCTGTAATTCGAGATGAGCTGCAAGGGCTCGGGGTTCAGGGCCGTCGTCACCTCTTTGCCCTCATGGGTGAGAAACGTGCCGTCTTCCAGGGGAATATGCGCGGGATCCTCCAGGCCGATACCCACGGTATAGACGGCAACGCCCAGCTCACCCGCCTTTTTCGCCGCCTCCTCGTAGAAGCCGCCCAGATCCTGGCCGTCGGTGATCAGCACGACGTCTTTATAGCGGCCCAGGCGCCCGCCCTGCTCGATGAGATCCAGGGCCTTGCGCAAGGCGTCGCCAATGTTGGTGCCGCCCACCGGGACGGTTTCCGGGCCAGCCTGCTGCAAGCGCGCGACGAAATGGCGGTGGTCGTGGGTGAGGGGGCAAATTTCCTTGGGCCGTCCGGCGAAAGCGATAAGCCCCAGGCGGTGTCCAGCCAGGCGCGGCAGGCTGTCCAGGATATCCAGGCGCGCGCGCTTCAGCCGGTTGGGCGCGACATCGGTGGCCAGCATGCTCTTGGAAACGTCGAGCACGAAAACAACGTCGCGACCGCGATGAGAAACCTGGCGCACCTCGACGCCATAACGCGGGTCGGCCAGCGCCAGCGCGGCCAGTCCCAGCATCAGGCTGACGAGGAGGCCCTTCTGGAAGCGCCGGCGCGGGTTCAAAAGCAGCCCCGCGCTGCCGGAACGCTCGGAGAAACGCCGGGCGCGCACGGCGCCGCGCGCGGCGGCGACCAGGAACAGCGCGAGTCCGCCGAGGAAGGCGACTCCCGCCAGCAGCATCCAAAGCGGCACCAGCCACTCCAGGCTCATGGCAACACCCGGTAAAGGGTCTGCGCGAGGAATTGTCCCGCCGCGAGCAGCAGCAGCCCCGCCATGATCCAGGGCCGGTGCACCGGATCGTATTCCGTCGTCACCTGGCGGGCGAACTCCGATTTTTCCAGGCGGTCAATGGCCTGACAGATGCGCGCCAGGCTCTCGGGATCGTCGGCTCGATAAAAACGGCCACCCGTGGTCTCCGCCAGGGCACGCAGCGGGCTGTCGTCGTATTCCTCGCCGCCCTGGACGATGCGCATGCCGAAAACATCGCGCTGCACCGGCCGCCCGTGCACGGCGATGGCGTAAACCTTGACGCCGGCCTCGCGGATGGCCTTGGCGGCATTTTCCTCAGAAATGTGGCTGGCGTTGTCCTCCCCGTCGGTGAGCAAAATCAAAATTTTCGAGCGGATGGTGTAGTTGCCCTTGGACTGCTTCACGGCGTTGGCCAGAGATTTCTCGGTTTTACGCAGCAAATCGGACGCCATCAGCGCACCGTCATAGACAGCCGTGCCATTGAGGCTGCTGCGTCCCTGCAGCGCCGGATCGGCAACGCTTTGAAGGCGTTCGTTTTCCGCCAGCACGCCGGCGGAAAAATCCTTCATCAGGTCCGCGAGGAAGGCGTGATCGAGAGTCAGCGGACACAGTTCCTGCACGAAGCGATCGAAACTCACCAGGCCCACCATGTCGTTCTTGCGGCCCGGCAGGCCGCGTTTTTCATTGCCGCGCAGGAAATCATGAAAAACGCTCTGGGCCATCTCGATACGGCTGATCAGGCGGTCGCCATCCGGCATGTCCGGCGTGACCATGCTGCCCGAGCCATCCACCACCATGTTGATGGCCACGCCTTCGCTGCTGACCTCGGTCTCCACCCGCCCGATACGGGGGCCCATCATGGCCACGGAGAAGACCATCCAGGCCAGGGTCAACAGCAGGTTGGGAATCCAGCGCGTTGAAGTCCGCCAGGAAACGGCGGGGACGATGAGGCGCGCGTTGGAAAAGAGCAGCGCCGGCGGGAGCCCAAGAAGATAGCGCTGGGCGAAGAAGTAGAGCAGGGGCAGAGCCAGCAACGCCGCGCACCAGGGCCTGGAAAAAGAATTCAGGTACTGCTGAAGCAGGCTCATGCCGGCGCGCGCTCCCGCGTGCTCTCGATGAAGGCCTTGACGGCTTCGAAGCTGTTGCGGACCTCGGGCTCTCCAGCGGCGGCGGCGGCAAACTTGACCAGGTCGGCGGCTTCGAGGACGCTCTGCAAGGGGGTGCGATGCTCTCGCAACAGCGGATGGTCGCGCAGCGAGTTCAGGAACTCCTCGCTGGTGAGCTCGGGCGCCTTGATGGCAAAACGCCGTTCGACATAGCGCCGCAAGATATTTGAGCTTTCGGCTACGAAGCCCTCGGCGCCAAGGTCTTTCGCCTTGAAAGCCTGGACCAAGCGTTCCAGTTCATCGTAAGCCAAGGCGTGCGCCGGCGGGGGCGGTGGAGGCGGGCGGGAACGCGCGCGCCGGCGCTGGAGCAGCAGCCAGCCCCCTCCGCCGAGCACCAGCAGGCCTGCGAGCCCCGCAACGGAAACCCAAACCCACGGGAAGGGATCGGGCCGCAACAACCCCTCGGGAGGTTTGAGCGTCCGCTGGTCGGGGGAAGACGCTTCCACGGGAGTGATCTCGAACTTGAGGATCGCCGTCTTCAATTCTCCCGCGATGCGTTTTTCGCCCGCGCCCGAGCTGTAGCGTATCTCGAAAGGCGGCACCACCTGCGGACCGCTTTCGTAAAGCTCCAAGGCGACGTATTTGCGAAAAACCTGCCGCCCGGCGTTGTGCTCCTCCACGCTGGCGCGCCAGGGGACCAGGCGAAAATCTTCGAGTCGGCTCGCGGGGTCCGGGATTTCGAGCTTGAAGGCCTCGGGGGCGCTCACCTCCAGCTCTAAATGCTGGGACTCCAAGATGGAGAGCTTGCGCCGCTCCATGCGCACGACGATGCTGATCGCGCCCTTATCCGCCTTCTCGACCACCTCCCAGGCGATGTCGGCTTCACGCGGCCGGCCACAACCGGCGAGCAAACCCAGGAACAGCGCGAATAACAAGGCGCGCATGAATTTCAGCAAAATCGTAAAAATGCGATTTTTAATCTGGAACTCAGGAACTCAGGAAAAAACCGTGGAAATCGACCAAACTGCAAAAATACGTCCACACTTGTCTTTGAAATTAAATTTTCCTGAGTTCCTGAGTTCCAGATAATAAAAAAGAGGTCTTGAATGGCTCTGCGATGACAGAATATTAAAGCCCCGTGAACGTTTTCATGATTTTTTTGCTTAAATATTAGAGCGCGCATGCAAGGCCCGCCCATCGCTCAGTGGGAGGCGCCGGAAAGGGCCTCCTCGAAAAGCTCGACCTTATGGCGCCGCAGCACGTCCTGTTCATAGCGGCGCGAAAGTTCGACGGACTTCTCGCCGCGGAAGCGCTCCCGGGCCTTGGCCTGTACCGCGGCTAGATCGTTGCCGGAGAAGGTTCCCGGTTCCGTGCTGAGACCGAGTTCGGAGCGGTGGCTTTCGGAGTAGGTCCTGAGCTCCACCTCCGTGGGCTCGCCGGGGTCCACTTTGGTCTGGAGCAAGAGCTGCACGAGCAGTTGGCGCTCGAAGCCCTCCAGCGTCTCGGCGTAATCCGGATGCTGCTCGATCTTCCATTGCCGGGCTTCCCTGACAAGCAATTCTTCCTGCACCCATTGATTCAAGAAACGCCGGCGCTCCTCCGGAGCTTCCAACTGCCGGCGCAGCTCACGCTCCATGCGCTCTTTCTCCTGGGGGTCCGGCAACGCGGCGCTGGCGGCGCGGATGCGCGCGCGCATATATTTTTCGTAGCGCGCCTCGAATTCGCTCCTGGTGAAATCCTCCCCATCCATGCGCGCGATGGCGGGATCCGCCGGGTTCGCGGTCTGGCCCTGACTCTTGCGGTTGCGCTCCGCCAGCTCGTCGCGCACGGCGCCGGCATGCCCGAGACGGCGCAGGGTGTCCAGCACGGCGCGCGCGATCTCGTGACCGAGTTCGCTCTCCGCCGCCACCTCGCGCTCGGCGCGGTAGAAACTGGCGAGCGCCGCTCCCGGCTTGCCCGCTTGAGCGAGGAGGTCGCCCTGGAGTTTGAGCCAGCGCGCGCGCTTATCGGATGGGATGGCTGTGTCGGCTGTTGCGCCATCGAGCAGCGCCGCGGCTTCCTCGTAGGCGCCGGCGCGCCGGAGCTTCACGATAAGTTCCTCATCTATACCCCGAGTTACGGGGGCGGAAGCCGCCGCGCGAGCCGGTGCCGCGCGCACCGATCTCGCCTCCCACCAGGCCAGCCAACTGCCCGCGGCGGCGAGCGTGAGCAGCAAACCGGCCACCGCCCGCCCGGGCTTGCAGGCCGACGCAGCCCCTGGGGCCGGGCGTGGCACATCGAAATCAGGCAATCTTTCAGTCATGACGAGGAACTCCCCGCCGTTCGCCCTTTATCCCCAGTTTTGGGGGATGAGCTTGTCGAAGCCTGTCCTGAGCACTGTCGAAGGGGGGGGGCGGCCGTGGGGTCGCGGTCCGCTCATGCTTCGACAAGCTCAGCACGAACGGACCTAAGTGCCAGGAACGAAAAATAGAAAAGTGCTCTATGGGATGAGCTAGTGTGAAATCAGGTCCGCTCAATGCCGTTTCTCCCTGCGTTTGAAAAGCCGGCGCATGGGCAGCAGGTAGTCCTCCGCCGTGCGCAGCGTGAGGTAATCGAGATCGCGTTTGCGGAAACCCTGCTCCAGCGTGGCGGTGAACTGCTCGCTGGCGCGCGTGTAGCCCGAGCGCAAGGCGCGGCTGGCGGTGTCCACGATGACCTGCTCCCCGGTCTCGGCGTCCTCCAGGCGCACCAGGCCGAGGGCCGGCAGTTCCTGCTCGCGCCGGTCCATGATATGCAGGGGGATTATTTCATGGCGCTTGCTCGCGAGGTCAAGGGCGTGCTCGAAGGGGCCGGAAAAGAAGTCCGAGATCAGGAAGACCAGCGCCCGGCGGCGCTGTACGCGGCTCAGGAATTCAAGCGCCTGGCCGATATCCGTGCCGGCCCGCGTGGGCGCGAAGTTCAAGATTTCGCGGATCAGGCGCAGCACGTGCCCCTGCCCTTTGCGCGGCGGGAGGTAGAGGTCCACCTTGTCGGTGAAAAGAGCGAGCCCCACCTTATCGTGGTTGGAAACAGCCGCCAGCGCGATGGCGGCGGCGAGCTCGCCGGCCAGCTCCAGCTTGCTCTGCGCGCCCGAGCCGAAGGCCGCCGAGCTGCTGCCATCCACCAGCAGCAGCACGGTGAGCTCGCGCTCCTCGCAGTAGCGCTTGACGTAGGGGTGGCCGGCGCGCGCGGTGACGTTCCAGTCAATGGAGCGCACGTCATCGCCGGCCTGGTATTCCCGCACCTCGTCGAACTCCATGCCGAGCCCGCGAAAGGCGCTGGAATAGGTGCCCGACAGCGCGTCCTCCACCAGCCGGCGCGCGGCAATCTGGATCCTGCGCACCTTGCGGATGAGTTCACCGGTCTCCATGGCCCGGGGCTTCCCTCCGCCTTCAGGGAACCGGAAGCTCCTGGAGGATGCGATCCACGATGGCGTCGGGATCCAGGCCCTCGGCTTCCGCTTCGTAGCTCACGCGCAGGCGGTGGCGCAGCACGTCGCGCGCGATGTTCTTCACGTCCTGGGGCGTCACGTAGCCGCGCCCTTTCAGGAAGGCCATGGCCTTGGCGGCCAGGGCCAGGGCGATGGTGGCGCGCGGGCTCGCGCCGTACTCGATGAGGCCATCGAGCTGGAGTTTGAAGCTCTTGGGGTCGCGCGTCGCGAAGACGATATCGAGGATATAGCCTTTGACCTTGTCGTCCACGTAAACGTGGCGCGCCAGCTCGCGCGCCTCCAGCACGTCGCTGGGGCCGGCGATGGCGCGTATCTCGTGCGGCTCACCCTCCGCCATGCGCTCAAGGATGGTCTTCTCCTCGTCGCGGCTGGGGTAGCCCACCTTCACCTTCATCATGAAGCGATCCACCTGGGCCTCGGGGAGCGGATAGGTGCCCTCCTGCTCGATGGGGTTCTGCGTGGCCATGACCAGGAAGGGTTCTTCGAGCTTATGGGTCACCTCTCCGATGGTGACTTGCTTCTCCTGCATGGCTTCCAGCAGCGCCGACTGCACCTTGGCCGGCGCACGGTTGATTTCGTCGGCGAGGATGATATGGGTGAAAATGGGTCCCTTCTTCACGCTGAAACTGCCGTCGCGGGGGCTGTAGATCTGGGTGCCGATGAGGTCCGCCGGAAGCAGGTCGGGGGTGAATTGGATGCGGCGGAACCCCATGTTGAGGGTGCGGCTCAGCGAATAGACGGTGCTGGTCTTGGCCAGGCCCGGCAGGCCCTCCACCAGCACGTGCCCCCCGGTGATGAGGCCGATGAGCAGGCGCTCCACGAGGATTTGCAGGCCGACGATGCGCCGGCCCACCTCGTTCTGAATATCGAGGACGAAGCCGCTGCGCTGCTTGATGCGCTCGGCGATTTGAGACACATCCATAAGACCCAGGCTCCCTTAGAAGGTTAAAACCGAAGTGGCAAAGTTTAGGCGCTTCCGCATCCTTCAATCGTGAAAGGAGTAACTTTCTTGCGGCAGCCGTTCCCTTGTCACAATGGAGGTCCGCGTTCTATGGCAAAAAACCTGGTCATCGTCGAGTCGCCGACCAAGGCGAAGATCTTAAAAAAGATCCTGGGCAAGGACTACGCCGTGGAATCTTCGGGCGGGCACGTGCGCGATCTGCCCGAGAAAAAGGACCATCTCCCCCCCACCCAGCGCAAGCTGCCCTATGCCACCCTGGGCATCGACGTCGAGAACGGCTTCAAACCGCTCTACGTTTCGCCCCCCGCCAAGAAGAAGACCCTGGCCAAACTCAAGGAGGAAATCGAGGACGGCACCGTGATCTACCTCGCCACTGACGAGGACCGCGAGGGCGAGGCCATCGCCTGGCACCTCAACCAGATCCTGAACCCCAAGGGCGACCATCCCATCCAGCGCGTGGTGTTCCACGAAATCACCACCCCCGCCATCAAGGAGGCCTTCCGCCATCCGCGCGCGCTCGACATGGACCGCATCGAGGCCCAGCAGGGACGGCGCATCCTGGACCGGCTGGTGGGCTACAAGCTCTCGCCGCTGATCTGGAAGAAGATCCGCTTCGGGTTGTCCGCTGGCCGCGTGCAATCCGCCGCCGTGCGCATCGTAGTGGATCGCGAGCGCGAAATCCAGAAGTTCATCCCCGAGGAATACTGGAGCCTCACCGCGCGCCTCGCCAAGGACGGCAAGGAGTTCGAGGCCCTGCTGGCGCGCAAGGACGGCGAGAAATGCGTACCGCGCAGCCAACTGGAAACCGAGGCTATCTTGGCGGCGCTGCGCGGGCGCGACTTCAAGGTCGCCACCATCGAGCGCAAAGAGGTGCGCAAGAACCCGCCGCCGCCCTTCATCACCTCCACCCTGCAACAGGAGGCCTCGCGCAAGCTCGGCTACCCGGTGAAACGCACCATGCAGATAGCGCAAAGGCTCTACGAGGGCGTGGAGCTCAAGCAGGACGGCGAGGCCACGGGCCTCATCACCTACATGCGCACCGACAGCGTGACGCTCTCGGACCAGGCGCTGGCCGAGAGCCGCGAGGTGCTGGGCCAGCTCTACGGCCCGGAGTACCAGCTCGAAAAGCCGCGCACCTATCGCGGCACCTCCAAATCCGCCCAGGAGGCCCACGAGGCCATTCGTCCCACCTCGCTGGCGCGCACGCCGGGCGAGCTGCGCGGCCAGATCGAAGAGGAACAACTGCGGCTCTACGAACTCATCTGGAAGCGCACCCTCGCCACCCAGGCCCCGCAGGTTATTCTGGATGCCGTGGGCGCCGACCTCGCGGTGGGGGCTTACACCTTCCGCGCCACCGGCCAACTGGTGCGCTTCCCGGGCTTCATGAAGATTTATGTGGAGGATTCCGACACCGCCGATGGCCGCGAGGAACTCGGGGACAAGCAACTGCCTGAACTTGTGGAAGGCGAAGCGCTCACGCCGCGGGAAGTCACGCCGCGCCAGCATTTCACCAAGCCGCCCGCGCACTACACCGAGGCCTCCCTGGTGCGCAAGATGGAGGAGGAAGGCATTGGCCGGCCCTCGACCTACGCGCCCACCATCTCCACCGTCATCGCGCGCGGCTACGTGCGCGTGGAAAGCCGCCAGCTCCATCCCACCGACACCGCCTTCGTGGTCAACGACTTCCTGGTGGAGCACTTCCCCGATATCGTAGATTTGAAATTCACCGCCGGCATGGAGGACGATCTCGACCTCATCGCCACGGGACAGCGCAAACTGCTGCCTTTCCTGAATGGCTTCTACACGCCCTTCGCCGTTAAGCTCGAAGAGAAAGACAAGACCGTGCGCAAGGCGGATATCGTGAACGAGCCTTCGGACGAAATCTGCGAGCAATGCTCTCGGCCCATGGTCATCAAGCTCGGGCGCAGCGGCAAGTTCCTCTCCTGCTCGGGCTATCCCGAATGCAAGAACGCCCGACCGCTGGGCCAGGAGGGCGAGGAAAGGCGCGCGCTCCAGGAGCAATATAAGGGCGAGAAATGCGAGACCTGCGCCTCCCCCATGACGGTGAAGAGCGGCAGCCGCGGCGACTTCCTCGCCTGCTCGCGCTATCCCGAGTGCAAGAGCACCCGGGACATCGTGAAATCCACCGGCGTGCTGTGCCCGCGCTGCGGCGCCCATCCCCTGGTGGAGAAGCGCAGCCGTTTCGGAATGTTCTGGAGCTGCCAGGGCTATCCCGGGTGCCGCTTCCTCTCGCGCCACAAGCCGTTGCGCGCGGGCGAACCCGGCCGGCCCGGCATCTACGCCGACAAGAAGGGCGAGGAGTTCTTCATCCCCTTCGACGAAGAGGAGTACCAGGCCGCCCTGAGCCGCAGCGAGCGCAGGAAAAAGAGTGCATCCGACTGAAGCGTACTTTTGAAGGTGGCTCCCTGTTCTTGTCTTGATTTTCGAGTCCTCAATTCGGATTCATCCACAGATGACACAGATTTACACGGATGGAAAAGGCCAACCTTGATGGGTTCTCGTCTGTGTCTCTCGGTGAAATCTGTGGATAATCCCTCCGGGAGCACGATTTGGTTCCAGCTTTGCTCGACTATTCGCCAGCATGAAAATCAAGAAAAAGTACGCTTCGGCCGGATGAGTCGGAAAAAGCGCGAGTGAGATTCGCCTCCGTCTTCCTGCGCGGCTTCATGATGGGCTGCGCGGACGTGGTGCCGGGGGTGAGCGGGGGAACGGTGGCTTTCGTCACCGGCATCTACGACCGGATGATCGCCGCTGTGCATTCGCTGACTATCGGAGGCTGCGAACTGCTGCGCCTGCGCCCCTGGCGCGCCGTGGCTGCCGTGGACTTCGCCTTTCTGGCGCCCATGCTGCTCGGCTTTGCCGCCGCGCTGATCTCCATGGCCCGCGTCATCACCTGGTGCCAGGCTGAACACCCCGTGCCCACCAGTGCCGCATGCCTGGGGATGATGATCGCCAGCACTTTCATCGTGGCCCGGGAGATCAAAGGCTGGAAACTCACCGACTACACTCTGTGCGCGGCCCTGGTGGCGCTGGTGTACAAGCTCATCCTCTACCAGCACGCCGTGCTGGCCTTCAAGCTGGAAAATTCACTTGATGAAATTCCCCCGCTGTTGCCGACCCTGATCATCACCGGCGCATCCATCGCGGTCTTCACGCTCTTGCTGGTGCTCTCGCGCATCTTCCCGCGCCTGCCGGTGGACAAGTACATCCAGGTCTTCCTCTGCGCCATCTCCACGGTACTGGCCTACAAGCTCACCAACGGCTCGCCCGCCGATTCGGAGAGCAGCGCGCGCTTGCTCTTCATGACGGGGGTCGTCGCCGCCACCGCCCTGCTCCTGCCCGGCCTATCCGCCTCTTTCCTGCTGCTGCTCATGGGCCAATACGCTCAAATCCACGCCGCCCCGGCCGCCCTCGCGCGCGGCGAACTGCGCGAATTCCTGGCCGTCGCCTTCCCCGTCGGCTGCGGCGCCATCACGGGCCTGGCTGTCTTCAGTTGGCTGCTGCGCGAACTGCTGGCCAACTACCGCCCTATGACCCTGAGCCTGCTCTTAGGCCTCATGGTAGGCACGATCCACAAACTCTGGCCCTTCCGCGAAGTGCATGAGAAGTTCGAAATCCAGGGCAGGGTGTACGTGCTCGAAGAATTTCCCTACTGGCCCATGGCCTTCGATAGCGAGGTCGGGCTGGCCGTGCTGCTGGCGCTGCTGGGCTGCGCGCTGGTCGCGGGCTTGGAACGCGCGGGAGTGCTGCGCGAGCGGCGGAGGATTGTGGATGTCGGCAAATCGTAAGTCGGCATGGCTGTAACTGAAATAAAAAGTTGGTTTGCATCGCATTTTCCTCGACCATGGTCGGTCGCCAAGACGTTTTGCATTGCGGCGGCAGTCGGCGCGATGTCGCCCATCCTCAGTCTTTTCCTGATGTTCCCTGTCCGTATGCTTTTATCGCTGGCTTGGCCGGAAAGCCAGTTTGCTTCCCCTGTTGTTTTATCTTCGCTCTTGGCCATCCAAATCAGCCTCCTTTATTGGCGGGCAGAACGCGGACGTTTTCGCACGGACCGGCCTGCGACACTCGCCACCGTATGTGCTGGTATGCTATGGATGCTCGGTGCCGTCGGCTCAGGCTGGTGCTGCATACATCACATCTGCATGGGTGGCCACATGGCCCATCCACCCTACCCTCCCAGGCATTATATTTTTGACGCAGGCTGGGTCACCTGCCTGGTCGCAACAACAATATGGATGCTACGCGTTCGCACCCCTGCGTTCATCGCCTTTACCTTCCTTACAACGTTTCTCCTTTCCTACAGATTCGTTTTCGGAAGTTTCGGAGGGATATTTGTATGGTTGCCGCTTTAAGCTGGCAATAGCAGAAGCGAAATCCCCAACTCACAATCCCACCTTCCTCAGCCGTAGCGCGTTGGCCACCACCAGCTCGTTCATCGCCCAAAATCCGCGAAATGCCGTTGGGAGGTGGAGAGTTCCCTGGGCCCGCGACCGCAGCGATCCAGCAAATCCCCGCTGAGATCGTAACAACTGGGGGGATGGCCGCCGGACTCCTGCTCAATGATGCGCTGGAGAGACTCCTGCAGCAGACGCGAGAGCGTGGTGCGCTGCCTGCGGGCCGCGCCTTCCAATTGCTTCTTCAACGGTTCAGGAATCTTGATGGAAAGGGTGGTGGACATGGCGGGTAAGAAAAATATGACAGATAAATCTTACTCTAAAACCACACGCATCAAGGGGGCTGCTTCTGGAAACTTCTGCTAAGAAGCGCTCCTGCCGGCAGCAATGACTGGACGTTTCCAGAAATCACAGCCGCACCGCATTCGCACTACCGGCGTCAGTACTTTTGTCCCTCTTCCAAGGTTTGGACTTTTCCTGTCCGCGTCTTAAATCGAATATCAGATTCAGGACAAGAAACAACGCCAAGCAGTAGCCTACCCAGCGAATTTTCTGAGGATTCTTGGTGTACGAACGCATACTTTGTAAACCAGCTCTTGGCTTTCAACTTCCGTTTTTAGGTTTATTCCGCCCCAATCACGATCTGAATGGCCTTCAAAATTCGTCTTAGGGTTTCGTCGTTCAGAGAGCCGATACGCTGGACGAAACGCTCCTGGGAAACCGAACGGACCTGAAAAGCATCGGCGGCGGAAAGTTTTTTAAGCCCGCTTTTCGCGTCAGGCGCAATCGCAATCATCCACAACGCTGCGGAGTAGCGTTCTTTCCAGTCCGTCAACGGCACGATCACCCGCAAGGGAAGGATGCCGATGGAGTTTTCGCTGACAATGACCGCTGGCCGCGTTTTGCGAATCTCAGAGCCGACCGATGGATCGAGGTTGATCAGCCAGATTTCGCCTTTAAGCATGGAATCCATCGCCATCGAGCGCATGGAAAGCTGTCAGCTCTGGATCTTTCTGGTAATCCGCCAGCAACGCCTGGGCGGCGGCGGCCAGCGTCGTCCGTTTCCTCTCGGCGAATTGCTTATCCACCATTTCGCGAACAATCTCGGACAAGCTGCGCTTTTCCTGTTTGGCGATATCTTTCAGGACTTTATGCTGTTCAGTCCCCAGCAGGATTTGTGTGCGGTGCATGGATCGCCCCCTATTTCATACGTCAATAAATTACACCTTAATCATACATCATTATACTGCGTCGTCAAGATGGCCGGGTTCGCCACAGCGCATGGTTAGGCGCTTGTCTGAGGCGACTGCTCATCATCAGACTCCGGGTATTTTTCATCGCTGACCAACTTGCGGACTCCAAATGGCCAAACCAATAACAGCACTAACTTTCGCTGCTTCTGAGCGTCAAAACAATCCAACTGAACCAG
Source organism: bacterium (assembly GCA_023261545.1). Taxonomy (GTDB): domain Bacteria; phylum Planctomycetota; class JADGBV01; order JADGBV01; family JADGBV01; genus JAHFOS01. The sequence goes on along the minus strand of JAHFOS010000111.1, from coordinate 684 downwards.
CGTGGATTCCGTCTTGACGCCCGACTTATCGAATGCCGGCTGCCATCGGACTCTGCATACCTCCAAACCGACTCGCCTGCAAAACCTCTGCGCGTGTCCTACGCAAACGCGGTCTAATCCGAGGTGAACGACCCAACCCAAGTAAAAAAAGGCCGGAATGCCGAGTACAACAAGCGCAAGAATCAATAGCACTTGCATCATAAGGCGCCGAACACGTAAATATGGGAATTGCGGAAAAACACGGTTCTCATGGTTTGTTCTACAACCGCGCCTTCCTCAGCCGCAGCGCGTTGGCCACCACCGAAACCGAGCTGAAGCTCATGGCGGCGGCGGCGATCATGGGGCTCAGTAGCAGCCCGGTCAAAGGATAGAGTGCCCCAGCGGCGATGGGCAAGCCCAGGACGTTGTAGGCGAAAGCGAAAAACAGGTTCTGGCGGATATTGTTGAGAGTGGCGCGGCTGAGGCGGCGGGCGCGCAGGATGGCGCGCAGGTCGCCCCGCACCAGGGTCACGCCCGCGCTCTCCAGGGCCACGTCCGCGCCGCTGCCCATGGCGATGCCGACGTGGGCGCGGGCGAGCGCTGGCGCGTCGTTGATGCCATCGCCGGCCATGGCCACGGTGCGGCCCTGGCTTTGCAGGCGCGCTATGGCCTCGGCTTTTTGCTGGGGCAGGAGCTCGGCAAAAA
>JAHFOS010000110.1 GCA_023261545.1 bacterium | reverse complement strand
GGGCCGAGCCCGCGAGGCTCACGGTCCTGGACGTGGTGGAGATGTCCGGCCCAGCCGCTACCAGGGGCGGGGTGTTCGGAGCGGAAATCCGCACCTCGTCGCTGGCGGAGAACTCGCCGTCGCTGGCCGTGAGCCGCAGCACGTAAACACCCGCGCCGCTGAAGCTGACCGTGGGGTTGGTGATGGATGGGTTGCTGAAGACCACGGGCAGCGGCCCGCTCACTTGGGACCAGGTGAAGTTCAGCGCCGCGCCCGGCGGCAGGCCGTCGTCCTGCACCGATCCGGAGAGATTCGCGGTCCACGAGAAGATTTCGCGATCCGCGCCGGCCTGGACCACCGGCGGGGAGTTGACAAGCGTGAAGGGCAGGGCGAAGACCGTTTTGTTGCCCGCGCGGTCTTCGAGGCGCAGCTCGTAGCGCTGGGCGAGACTCTGGAAGCTGGTGGCCAGGTAACGGATGGTGGAGCCCGCAAGCGTGGCTTGGGCGGTCACGTCCTGGCCGGCGGTGTTGAATATCTTGGCGCTGGCGATGCCCGAGTTGTCGTCAGCAAAGGTGAAGGAGATCTCCAAACTGCCCGATGGAATGGTGAGCGCGGCGCCGGGAGCGGGAAAGCTGGAGCTGATTTGGGGCGGGATCTTGTCAATGATGTAGTTTTCTTTGCGCCACTGACGGTCCTGGCCAAATCCGTCATTGTAAAAGGCTGTGGCTTGGTTTCCGGCAATATCGGCCACTTTGACGCGGATCAGGTCGTTGGCAGTCACAGACAGGCGCAGTACCGTGCCAAAATTCGTCAAGGTATGAGTCTGAGACTGAAACAGGGGATCGATCTGGGGGATGCCACTATCGTTGCGGGTGTAGTAGAAATTCACAGGCTCGTTGGCCGTCAGGATCACCTCCTGGTTGGCGCCGTAAGTGCTACCCGGCGGGCTGAGGATAATGACCGGCGGGGTCGTATCCACCTTGAAGAAGTCGCGCCGGTCGAAACGCATGCCCGCGGTGTCCGTGAGCTTGAGGCGCAGCTCGTGCAGGCCCTCCAGTGCGCTATCAATACTGTAGTCGGGCAGCGCTCCGTTGATGCGGCCCGTGATGGAAATTCCCTTGGCGAAAAAACTCCCTCCCGCCGAGAGGTCCACGTCGTTCATGAAGATTTGCGTGACGGGTGCCAGCGTGCCGCTCAACAGAGGGAGGCGGGTGTCCAGGCGCATGCGTGCCGGCTGGCGCACCAGGGGCACCTCTTGCTCATAGAACGGCTCGCGCACGGGGCCCGTGGCGCGGCGCAAGGTGTCAGTGGCCAGGTAACGCAGGAAGCGGAAGGAGCCGGATTCCACGGAGTAGCCAGCCACGGATCTCTGCGCGAAATCCTTGACTTGATCCGGTACCTTGACCATCAGAGCGACCGGGTAGGGCAGGAATATCCTGCGCGTGCCGACAGGGAAGGAGTCGAGGCCGCTTTCGATTGTCAGATTGATATTTTCGATGGGATCCACGTTCTCGAAGTTGTAGTAGAGATACGTGTCCTTATTAGAATAAACGCGGAAGCGTTTCTCGCCCAAGCGCGGATCAATAGCGGAAACTCGGCGTTCTATTTCCAGGGTAACTTTAGGCGGCGCCGTGCCGAAGGTGAGCGCCACGTTGTTCCCGCTTGAAAGCAGGCCGTCGCTGGCGGTGAGGCGGAAAATATAGACGCCGCCCTGGGGCAGCGTCACGGAGCTGCGCATTGCTGAGGGGGTCGCAATCGTGGCTACCGCCGGGCCGGTCACCTGTTCCCAAAACACACTCACGCTCGTACTCGGGAGCCCGTCATCCCGGACGACGCCGTTCAGGACGGCGCTGCTGGAGGTGAAGGAGCGGTCCGCCCCGGCGCTCACCGCGGGCGGGCGGTTGACGGAGAAACTCACATTCTTCGAGGTGCTGAGCGCGCCATCAGAGGCCGTGAAGCGGAAGGTGTACGTACCCGAGGCGTAGAGCAACACCTGAGCCTGTTTTGAATTGGCGTTTTGCAGAGTCACCTTCTGCCCGCTCAACTTCTCCCAGCGCAGGCTGAGATTCCCTGCGGGAAAGCCATCGTCACTTACCTGAGCTTGCAAAGACACGGTCTGTCCCGCGAACAGCAGGGAGACGGTGCCCACTTGCGCGACGCTCACCACCGGCGGCTGATTGGACTGAAGGGTGGTGGTGATTCGCGCCGTGAGCTTGCCTGAGAAGCGCACCCCGGCGCCGAAGGCGATGCGCTGGCCGGCTTCCAGGGTGACGCCGGTGCCGGCGGCGCTGGTGAAGTTGCTCCCACTGATCTTCTGCCGGGCGCGGTAGAGCTTGTTCTCCGGGGAGGGCACGCGCAGTCCCGTGAGGTCGAGGTTGTCGGCGATGAGGCTGTCCGTCGCGGTGGCTCCGGCATAGGCGGTTTGCTGGAGGCCGGCGGCGTCGGTGAGCGTCACTTCCAGGGGCTCGCCGGTGAGGCCCACCGCCAGGAAGGCGCGGCGCACGGCCTCTTGTTCCGGGGAATCCGCCCCGTAGAGCGCTCCCGCCGCGAAAGCAAAAGCGTTGCGGTATTCGGCGAAGCCCGCCGTGGGCGTGAGCAATTGCAGAGCCCGCATGGCCGTGGCCGCCAGCTTCTCACGGCCCAGGGCCGGGATGTCGAGTTCGGCGTTGCCGGTGGCGATAAGGTGCGCGGCCTTGTTCAGGATGCCGGCGTTGCGGTGGACTCCGCCGTTATCCGACTCCAGGTTCAGGAAGTCGCTCATGTGCTCGGGTTGGCCGAAAAGCGCGGGGCTCTCCAGGCTGCGCAGCGGGCCACCCGGCAGGTCTTCGCCGATCAGGGCGTCGTCCGCGTCCAGGGCGAAGGCGAAGACGTCGGCCAGGGACTCGGCGATGGCGCCGGGCTGATAGGCGTACTGGAGCCGCGCGCGGTTCTCGATGATGGCGTGGGCGTACTCATGGGCCACGAGGTCGAGGCTCAGATACCCTTGACTGAAACCCATGGTGCCGGCGTAATAAAAAGCCTGGTTTTCGAGGATGCCGAAGTCAGCGGTGGCCTTGAGGACGTCCTGGTCGGTGGCGCCGAGGTCATTGAGCCCGTGGGCAGCGGCGAAGTAGGCTCGGACCTGATCCAAGTGGGCGTCCAGTTGCACGGCGTCGGCATTAGCGGCGAAGCCCGGATCCGTGAAGCCATCGGCTTTGAGCAGCGTTCCCGGCAGGTCGTTGGCGCGCTCGGCGCTGTGGATGCGCGCTTCCACGGCGCTTTGGGCCAGTTCCCGATCCATGAGCACGTTGCCGCTCAGGGAATCCACCAGGAGGACGCGCCGGCCGGGCAAGCCCGGGATCTCCAGCTCTACTTCGTAGGCCAGGCCGACTTTGTTGTCTTCGGCTTGGCCGGTGAGCCGGCTCAGGTTGCAATACACCAGCCGCTCGGCCTTCACCGCGGCAATCGGCGCTAGGAAGTCCAGGCTTGCCTGGGCGGAAGATGCGCCTTCAGCGGCATTCAGCACCGGCGCGGCGGGCGCGCCTGCGAGGTCCAGGGGCGCGCCGGCCAGATACACCAGGGCTCCGGTGGCGTCCAGCACTCCGGTCATTTCGCCGCCGAGAACGGCTACGTTGTTCAGGCGCTGCTCGCCGCGCACCACGGTTGCGCCAACGGGTGCCTCAGAGGCCGCGAAAGTCAGGATTCCCAGCGCCGCCGGGTGATGCAAGGCTCCGGCGTTCTGCTCCACGAAGTTGGCGACGCGCTCTTCAGAGGTGGCGCCCTCCGTGGGAAAGCTGCCCGTGAGATGAGTCACTGCCCCGCTCAGGGAATCGGAGGCGAAGCTCACCGGCGTGTTGGAAGCTGCCACCAGCGCCGGCGTGATGGCGGACCGGAAACGCGCCAGCAAGTGAACGTCCTCGTCCAGGGTAAGGTCCAGCACCGGATTATCTCCGACTGCGTCTTGCTCAAAGTGCTGAAACAAGAAGCCCTCCGCCGGCACGGCTTTGAGGGAGAGCCGCGTGCCGCGCGGGAACCGCGATTCCGAAGCGTGGGGGCTCAGGGTGCCGGCGCCCGCGGGCGCGATCTCGAAACTCAAGATGCGCCGCGTATCCACGGTGAAGTCCACGGCGGCGGTGGCCGCATTGCCCGCCTCGTCCCGGGCCGTGATCTCGGCCCGGTGCGCGCCTTCGGCCAAGTCTTCGCCGAGAGTGAAGGCGAAGTTGCCGGGCGTGAGCGTGATTTCTCCCGCGGGCGTTCGTCCGTCCAGAGTAAGAAGCGCGCTTCCGGCCTCCACGCCACTGAGCGAGTCCGTCAGAAGTCCCGCCAGCGCTGGCCGGGAGACGCGCTGTTCCGCCCCGGCGGCGGGTGAGGTGAAAGACAGGGCCGGCGGCGTCTTGTCCAGGTTGACCTCGCGGGTGATTTCCGACAAATTCCCCGCCAAGTCCAGCGCCGTACCACGCGCCGCGACGGCCCGGCCCTCAGCGCTAATCAGAACCGGGCCGCTGATTGCGGATATGCCTGAGAGCCCGTCCTCGGCCTCGAAGCTCACGGTCACATCCTGCCGGTGCCAGCCCGCCGCGTTGGCTGGCTCACTCAACTTAGAGAACAGCGCGGGCGGGGTCTTGTCGAGGTTCACGGTCACGACCAGGCTGGACGTGTTGCCCGCCGCATCCCGGGCGGTGCCGGCCACTTCGATATTCCGGCCCTCGGTGTTCACGAGCACCGGCGGCGTGATCTCCACGATGGGCGAAACGGCGTCCTCGGCTTCAAAGGTGATGGTGACGTCCCGCCGGTGCCAGCCCGCGGCGTTGGCTGGTTCGCTGAAACGCGCCCGTAGCAGCGGGGCCGTGCGGTCCACCGTGATTTGCAGTTCAGCGGAGTAGCCCACCAGATCCGCCTGGGGGTTAGCCTGATAAGCCAGCGCCTGGAGGCGATGCAGGCCTTCCGGCAGGGCCGAAAGCGTGAGGATGAAATCACGAGTGCCCTCTTTCACCTGCGGGGGATTATTGTCGGCCGCCACCACGGCACCGTCCAGTCTGAGTTCCACCCTTTTCACGTTGCCGGTGGTACCCTGAGCCTTGCCGGTGGGATTGGCCTCGGCGCGGAAATGCACCCGCACGCTAAGGGAACCGGCGCCGGAGAACACCGCGCCAGCAGGGGAGGTGATCTCGATGAAGGGCGCAACCGGCGAAGTTCCCGCGGCCATGGCCGCTGGTGCCACGGCCAGCAGTGCCAGGGCGATGCCGATCCAAGCTGCCGGGCGTGGTCCCTTGCCGCCCATCAACCCGGTCTCCTTTCCCGCCACCGGGTTCAGCGGTTCTCCAGAGCCGTGAGCCGCGCTTCCAGGGCCGCGCATCTCGCTTCCAGAGTTTCGTTGCGGGTTTTAAGCTCCTTCATGGCGTCCACGAACATGGGGATGAGGTCGCTGGTGTTCAGGGTGTGGAAGTCCTCCAGGGTTGTCTGGGAACCTTCCTGGATCGACTTGACGATTTGGGTCTGCACGGACCCGTTCCCGCTGGAGATCACCCGCTCCTCCTCGATAACGTTGCCGCCGTAGGACATCGCCACCAGTGTCGTGAGTTCTGGCAGCACTTCCCTGACTTCCTGGCCGATGAAGCCGACTTTCCGCCCATCCAGTTCCGGCTTGAGCCGCTTGAACTCCTCGGTGAACGCGAAGGTCACCGGCCGCAGGCGCGCCAGCCGCTCCAGGCTTCCTGACAGTGTCACCACATCCTGCTTGACCCTGGCGTCGGAATCCACGTCCCAGGAGGAATAATTGTCGCTGCGGTGCGCGACCCGGCCCGGGGAGCCCGAGACGTCCAGCTTGTAGGATGGCGCCGTGGTGCCGATGCCGACGTTGCCGTCGTTCTTGATGCGCATTTGTTCCCGGCACCCGGAATCCCCGGCCGAGGTCGTAAAGATACGCAGATCCCAGGCCGCCGATGATGCTTGACCGCTGCCCCCAACTTTCGTCCATATCATGCCTCCCGCTGCCTGGGTTCCGTAGCCCACCAGGCGCAGGCCCATGGAAACGCCGTCGTTATCGGCAGCATTGCGGATATAGTAGACCTGCGAGGCGACCGGAAAATTGCTGCTCAAACCCGTGCGGTCGTCGAAACCATCCATGTAAACGGTGCCCTGACCGTTTTTTCCGCCTGCCCTGTCGGAAGTACCCCCGATGAGGATGCTGTTGAAGGAATGCACAATCCCCTCGAACAAGGCATCTCCCTTGGTGTGAAAGCTCGCCAGTGGCGCGGTCGTGCCCAACCCCAGTCGTTTGTTGGCGTTGTCCCAGTACAGTTGCGCATCGCCGGCAAAACCTGCGCCGCCGTTGAACTGGATCTGCCCGGTCAAGCCCGCCGCGCTGGCCGACCCAGCCGCCGCCGTGGTTTGCAGGCTGCCGTCGGGAAAGCGGAAGCCGCCTGAGGTGACGGCGACCGTACCCGCTACCTGCAACTTGAAACTGGGCGAGCCCCCGCCGATGGCAATGTTCCCGTTGGTGTCAATAACGAGGCGGTCGCCACCTGAGGTGTTGTCTCCGAGCGCAAAACTGCCGTTGGTGGTGACGTTGATATCCCACTCCCTGGGCACTCCCACCGTCTTTTTCATGCGGATCATTTCCCCGCCCGCGTCGGTGATCTGCAGCCGTTTTCCCGGCGCGGTCTCGTTGACACCGACTCGTCCGTTGACGTCAATATGCACCCGGTCCGCCTGCGCGCTGTTATCGCCAATGGCAAAGCTGCCGTTGGTGGTGACGTTGATGTCCCACTCCCGGGCCACGACCCCCGTCTTGGTCAAACGCACCATGCCCCCGCCCACGTCCTTGATATGGAGCCGGCGCTGCGGAGCGGGCTCGTTGACTCCGACCCTCCCCTGATCGTCAATGACCAGGCGCTCGTCCTCAGCTTTGCTGCCGCTCAGCAGCAGCGTCCCAGCAAAAGCCGCGAGCATGGCTGTGGAGATTCGGCGGTGGGCCTTGGGATGAGTCATGAAGTTACCCCGCATAAAAATCACGAATGTGAATTATAGGGGTGGTGAATCTTCTCAAGAAGTATTTTCCGGGTCCCGAACAAAAAGGTGCGAGCGCCCTTGGCGGGCCGCTACTAGAGGGTCGGACCCTGCCCCCTATAATCCCGCCCCCGGTCCCATGCACGTCCTCTACCCAGGCTCCTTCGACCCCCCCACCTTGGGTCATGTTCACGTGATGGAGCGCGCCAGTCGTCTTTTCAAGAAGGTGACGGTCTTCGTGGCGATGAATCCCGAAAAAGCGAGCTGGTGCACCGTGGAAGAGCGGGAGGAGATGCTGCGGCGCATAGCCGCGCGCTGGCGCAACGTCGCGGTTTCGTCGGGTCAGGGACTGCTCGCGGAACACGCCGCCGCGCTCAAGGCGGACGCCATCCTCAAGGGTTTGCGCGGACCCGCCGACCTCGAGATGGAGCACCAGATGGCCAGCGTCAACCACCTGCTGTGCGGCATGGAAACGCTGTTCATGGTCGCGCACGAGGGTTACGCGCACACGAGTTCCAGCCTGGTGCGCCAGGTGTTGCGCCTGGGGGGGGAGATCCGCCCCTTCGTTCCCGAGGAAGTGCTGCCGCTCATAGCGGGCAAGCGATGAGAGCCGCGACGCGCCTGCTGTTCGCCCTGGCCCTGCCGCTGGCCGTCGTCGCCGCCGACGAGCGCGAGGATTCCGATCTCGTGCGCCACGCTTACGAGGACCGCCTCTACCTTTTCGTCAAGGAGAAGGGCGAGCGCTACCTGGAGCAGGCGAGCTACAACCAGGCGGGGCCCAACACCCAGGTGGTGCGCTACTGCCTCATCGCGGGAGCCGTGGAGCGCGGCGCCTTTGAGGAGTCTCTGGCCGGCGTGCGCGAGTTCGAGAAACGCTTTCCGGAGGCGGACCTCGCCCCGGTCGTGCAGCTCCTGAAGGCGCGCTCGCTTTTCGAGGGCTATGTGCAGGACGGCGCGCCTTTGCCGAAGGAATATGCCGGGGAACGACCCGCCGGGATTATCGCGCGCGTTCGCAAGGAACAGGCCGAGAAGGCCCGCAGGTCCATCCCCGAGGAACATTTCGCACGCGGGCTCTACGTGCAGGGACTCGACTATTTTTCGCTGGGTGACGCCGCGTCCTACAGGAAGGCCAACGAGACCTTGCTGGAACTCGTGACCGGGCACCGGCGCTTTCCGCTCATCGAGGACGCCACCTTCCACCTGGCGCAGAGCTACTATTTCATTGACGAATTCGAGCGGGCGCTGCGCTTCTTCAAAGACCTCGTGGAAGCGGGGCAGAAGTCCAAGCGCCTGGCCGAATACGTCTTCTGGAAAGGGCAGTGCCTGTTCGAGCTGAAGCGCCTGGATGAGGCGCACCGCCTCTTCGATCAAGCGCTGGCGCTGGATCCGCCACCCCACACCCGCGCCGATCTGTATTACAACCTGGGTTGGCTTTTCTCCTACGAGGGAAGGAATGGCGACGCGCGCGAATGCTTCCGCAAGCTCATCATGAGCCCGGAGCTCCAGAAGCACGCCGTCCGTTATCTGGATTCAGCGCGCTACAAACTGGCTTCGCTGCTGATGATCGAAAAGCAATACCGCGAAGGGCTGGCGGAGATACTCCCCGTCCTCGAGAGTCCCATCCTACGCCACAAGGCCGCCCTTTTGGCCGGGCAGTTCCATTACCACCTCGGGGAGCAGGAGATGGCCATGGAACGCTTCAAAGTCGCCGACCAGAGCCCGGACCCCATCGTGCGCCTTGAGGCGGAGAAATCCCAGGCGCTGGTGTTCTTCGACCAGGGGCGCTACGGCGATTCGCAGCGTATCCTCGATGAACTGAGGAAGAAGGAAGTCCCGGTCGATCTCAAGATAGATGTCATGCTGCAAATCGCGGAAGTGGCCTTCGCCAGAGGCGACACGTACACGGCCCAGGAGATCTACCAGGACTTGCTGCAGGAAAAGAACTCCAGCCTGCTCCCCGGGCTCTATTACAAGCTCGGCCAGTGCTCCATGAAGACGCATCCCCTGGTCGAACTCTTGTTCGCCCGACAAAAGCTGGGGCTTATACCCGAGAAGGAAATCAAAGCGCATCCCCGCATCAAGCTCCTGCTAGGACAACTCGACCTCGTTTACCCCCAGCTTTGGGAGCTCGCGGGCCAGCAGGGCGCGGGACTGACGCGGGACCGCATTATTGAAATCATGTTGGCCGTGACCGGAGCAGAGCCCCAGGCGCTGAACGACGAGGCCTTGAAAATCTTTCACAAAGCCATTTCGATCAAAAAAGCGAAAGAGATCGAACTTGCCACGGATAAAAGGCTCTCCGAAGAGGAAAAACTCGCCAAAGCGGAGCGGATCGCCACCGCGAAATTCAGGCTGTTGTGCGACAAGTTCTCCGAGCTTTACGCCCAGGGCAAGCTCCCGAAATACGACGATCCCGCGGCGACCCTCAAAGAACTGGTCGAGCCCCATCCTGAACTCCAGGCCAGGACCGTCCGCGCCTACCTCGAAAAGGTGCTGGAGATCCGATCCGAAAGCCCTTTTCAAGCGCTGGCCTACCATGACCTCTCCAGGCTTCTGCTCGACGAAGGGCTGGTTTCAGACGCCATCGCCTGCCTGGAAAAGGCCGTGCGTTTCGCCGGGCACCAGCGCGATAAGACGCGGTTCTTGTACCAGTTGGCGTTGACCCAGTACAAGGCCGGCGGAGTCCCGGAGATGGACGCCCAAGCGCGCACGACCCACATCAAGAGCGCGCTCGCCAACCTGAACCTCATGGAAGAACTCCAGCCCAATGAACTGCAAGAGCCCATCGCTTCGCTGCGTTTCAAGTGCTATCGCGCCATTCACGATCATGTCCGGGCCGAAGAGACCCTGCAGCGTTACCTTTCCACGGGTGGCCCCGCTCAGGATCGCATGGAAGAGCAGCTCATCCAATACTACTTCGACCTGCAGCAGCCCCTCAAGGCGGCCCAGCAAAAGCTGCGCTATGCCGCGCGCCTCAAGGCCGCGCAGCCGGAGCTCTACCAGCGCCAGGCGTTTGAGGCGGCCCTGGTCTATCAAACGCATCAGGACCCGGACTGGATCAAGAAGGGCGAAGACCTCATGCTCGCGCTCGCGGAGGAGCTGCCGCCCTCCGAGTGGACCTTGCGCGCGGCCCTGAAGGCCATCAATATCCTGCATGCGCGCGGCAAGAACGATAAGGCCAATGAGCTGGCGGGCTCTTTTGCCGAACCGCGGGACATGAGCCCGGAACTCCAAATGGAAAAGGAGATGGCCCTGGCCTTTCACGAATTGGCCTTGGGAAGGGCTCCCATGGCTATCCAGCGCTTCCGCGAAGTGATGAGCCACGCGGTGGCGGGGTCCCCGCTGCGCGCCCAGGCTTTCTTGCAGGTGGCGGAGCTCTTGCGCGATTCCTCCCCGGAGGAGTCCGCCGACGTTTATCACCAGTTCTACTACCTCTTTCCCGAACATCAACTGCGGGAGGAGGCGCTCAAGTGGTGTCTGCGCCTGCGTATCCGCAACCTCCAAAATAAAGGCGGCGCCGACGAAATTCGGCACAAAGAGGAGATCCGCCTGCTGATCTCCAAGCTGTCCGAAGCTCAAGACCGCGAGAAGCTGATTTCATCGCTGGAGGGCGGAAACACCGGGGCGCCCGCGCCGCACGGGAATCCGCCCGCCGCCCCCTGAAGGGCTCGCGCTCCTTCCCGCGCGGGATCAGAGGTTGACCGATCCAGCTCCAATCCTTGCGCCCGTCGAGGTGTTCACCTGTGCCGAGGCGGGCGCGCCGGCCTTTTTCGTGGCCCGCGCCGTCGCCCACACCCTGGCTGAACGCAACTTGCTGTTAGCCGTCGTCTCTCCGCGGCCTGGCCCCGAATGGGTTCACTGGCGCTGGCGCGCGGTCCAGGAAGGCGAGGCCGCGCCGCCATTGGCCATCGGATCGACTCTTTTCACCGTGCTCACCCCCGCCGAGGTTCCCGCCATCTACCGGCTCTGCGGCGGAACCGAGGCCCGCCAGCCGGCGACCCTGAACGCCTGGATCCGCGCGGCGGTCCCAGGCGCGCGCGGCGTCTTTGAGCTCGTGGCCCAATGCGCCAGCGGCGCCTGGCTGGCCAACCTGGTCGAGCGCGGTGGCGATCTGCTCCAAGCGCTGCGCGAAGAGACGGCCTCAGTCACTCCAGCCAGTGGGGATTCGCCCGCAAGCCTCGACTGAGCCGCAAATCCTCGGGATTTTTCTTTTCCCATCCGTGATCCGCGCTATCCGCGGTTGAAAATTTACGGTGAACGCTCTGCAAATGGTCTCGACTCAGCCGCCGTAAACCATGGATCGGTGCCTCAAGGGTCAGGACCTCCCCCCACCTTGCCGGCCTGACCGAATGGCTTGGATTGAGCGAAAAATGCGAAATACAGGGAGGAAGTCGGGCACCCAACCCCTCAGAATTCCATCCGCCAGGAGGTGGCGAAGCCGTGGTGGTCCTCCAAGGGTAGGATGTAGAAATGCTGCGCTTCCGCGGCAGGCCGGGCAAGATAATGGAACCCCAGGCCGTAGGAGGCCCCGAGGACGGCGCCAGCCACGACATCGTGGAGTTCGTGGCGATTATCGTTGATGCGGCTGAAGGCGACGAGGCCGGCCAGCAGGTAGGCGGGGACGCCCCATGTCCACGCGTGCTCGGCTCCCACCACCGACGCGAAGGCGAAGGCCGAAGTGGCATGCCCTGAGGGGAACGACGTCCGGTCCCTGGAGTTGTTGGGGCGCGGTTCGCGGATGGTGTACTTGAGGACCCCTGAGACCGTGACGGCGTAGGAGCTGGCCTCGAACATGAGTTTGGCCCGCTCCAAAGACGTGGCGTCGCCACTGATGCGTGAGTGCAAGTACATCCCCGCCACATAGAGGGCGTTGGGAACCAGTTGGCCGCTCACATCGCCGATGGGGGAGAGGCGCCCCAAGGGCTTGTCTTCCACGGCCTCCGCCTGGATCCTGTCCGAGACGTTATCCTCCAGCGCCACCAGCAAGAGCGTCACGCCAGTCCCAGAGAGGAAGAATTTGCGTGCCTTGGTGGTCCAGGGAACTGAAATTCCTTCCCGTACTTGATCGAAAATAGAGGACCAGTCGCCGCGGGGGGTATCCCCTGGTGCAGCGGCCTGAACTGCGTGTTGCACGCCGGCGATCAAAAGGAGCAGGCGCACACTGATCCTTTGCCATCCCTTACCCTGACGGCCCAGCGCCAAGGGCTTGGGGGTAGCCCGAAAAACACGAAGAAGCCGATTCAGGGAACTCCCAGATGGTTGTGTGCACTCACACCGCGTAGCCTGCCTTCCGCAAACATTCGTTGAGCCAGGCTGTTGAGAGCCCGCGCACGGCGTCGAGTTCTCCGTCCAGCAGGGTGACGGGACTCTCCGGGGCGGCGATGGAGAAGCCGCCGGCCCGGCCTTGCCACAGGCCGCTCGCCAGGTAATCCGCCAGCTCGCCGTCGCCCCAGGACTTCATGGCGAGCTGGTTGGTCGAGAGGTGGCTGCACACCGGCCCCGTGGGGGCCTTGAAGGCCGTGGCCGTGAAGACCTCGAAGCGGCGTCCGGCGAGGAACGCGAGGTTGGATCGCGCCTCCTCCAGGTTTGCGGGTTGGCCAAAGATGCGTCCCTCAAGAGCTGCCACGGTGTCGGCGGCCACGACATGGCAATCGGGCCTCAAGACCGCGCGAAGTTTGCTGAGGGCGAGGCGCTGAACCAGCCCGCGCGCGGGCTCGCCGGGATAGGGTTGTTCGTCCACATCGGGGCGCAGCACCTCGAAGCTCGCGACCAGGCTGGAAAGCAAGCGGCGGCGCTCCTCGGAACGGCTGGCCAGGATGAAGCAGGAGCCGGAATTCACCCCGCGCCCTTGGAGCTGTGGATTTCCAACTTCGCGACGTCGCGGCGATGGCGCAGAATAGGCAGTTTGCCGCGCACTTCGGTGATACGCTCCAGGCTGAGTTCCGCCAGGACGATGCCTGGGCCTGTTTCCTCCCGGCAGGCGAGGATTTCGCCCCAAGGTCCGGCGATGAGGCTGTGCCCGAAACAGGCCATGCCCGGCGAGCGGCTTTCCGACTGGTTGGCGGCGATGATGTAGCACTGGTTCTCCACCGCGCGGCAGCGATTGAGCAGCAGCCAGTGGGCCTCTCCGGTCTTTTGCGTGAAGGCCGAGGGCGCCATGAGGATATTCGCACCCGCCGCGCTCAAGCGCTGGTAGAGGGCGGGAAAGCGCAGGTCGTAGCAGATGCTGAGGCCGGCATGCCACGGGCCCATATTAAACATTGCGAGCCGATCCCCGGCCTGCACCAGATCGGACTCTTTGCCGAAACCGGGGGCGCTCAGGTCGAAGAGGTGCAGCTTGTCGTAGCTCGCGACCTCCTGGCCTTGGGGGTCGAAGACAGAGCAGTGGTTGTGGATGCGATCTGCGCCGGCGGGGGTGAAGATGGACCCCCCCACCAGCCAGAACCCGAAGCGTCGCGCCCAGCCCGCCATTAGGGCTTTGAGTTCTTCGCCGCGCTCGCGGGCCAGGGCCAGTTTCTGGGCGCGCAGCTTGTCGGGGGCGAGCAGCGGCCACATCTCCGGCAGCACCGCCAGGCCCGCGCCCGCGCTGGCGGCGGCTTCGACCCCCTGGGCGGCGGCGGCGATGTTTTCCTCGACGTCGAGGCCGGACGAGAGCTGGATGGCGGCGGCTAGGAGCTGGGACATGCGGCGAGGTAGCTTTCGAGTTGGGAGCGCGCGCTGGCGTCCAAAAACCTGCTTTCGATAAGGCGCTCATCGAGGGGATGGGGGGCCAGGCTCGAATGCGTGAGCCAGCCGTCGCGCGCCTCCAGCACCACGATATCCTCCAGGCGCACGCCGAAGGTTTCGTCCGGGGGCGGAGCGTCGGCGTCGGCGCTGGCATAGAGGCCAGGCTCCAGGGAGTAGCAGAAGCCGGATTTGAGGGTGATGTGGCTTTTGGGCGAGATGGTGAGGGCGAGTTCGTGATCCAGGATGCCGAGCCCATGGCCGGTGCCGTGCAGGAACGCGAAGCCGCGCTCCTTGAAGGGCGCGAGCAGCGAGCGGCCCAACTGGTCGAGCTGGCGCGCTTTCATGCGGCCCGCCTCGAAGCGCGCCGCGAACTGGCGCAAGAAGGCCTTGAGCACCGCGGTGTAGATTTCTTTCTGCAATTCCGTGGGGCGGGCGTGCCGCCCCGCGAGCACGGTGCGCGTCATGTCGGTGGCGTAGGCGGCCTCGTCGAAGTAGTAGCCGATGTCAATGACCACCATTTCCCCCGGGTGGATCACTTTGCCCTTCTCCCAGCGGTGGTGCGGCAGCGCGCTGTTGGCGCCGCTGCCGGTGATGGGGTGGAACGTGGGGCCGCGCGCGCCCGCCGCGCGCGCCAGGCGGTCTATTTCCAGGCCGAAGGCGCGCTCGGTGATGCGGCCATCGTTTTCTAGCGCGTCCTGGAGGAACTCCACGGCGGTGCCCATCACCCCGGTGAGCCTGGCGCCGTAGCGCCGCAGGGCCGCGATTTCGGCCTCGTTCTTGTGCAGGCGACCGAGCTGGGCGATGGAGCGGTCCACCGGCTGGAGCTGGCCGTTCAGGAGGCCTTTCAAGTGGGACATGTCGGCGTGGTTGACGGCTCCCGGGCGGCGATGGTGTTCGGCCACGAGCTTCAGGGAAGGGCTGCGGCGCAGCAGTTCCCGCAGCGCGGCGCGCCAGCGACCCTCGTGGGGCACGAGGCTCCAGCCCGGCAAAGCCGCTTTGAGGCGCGCGGCCTCCGGGGCCTCCAAATCGCTGAAGAAGGCCGCCCAGCCGCGCGCCACCAGGGCGCGGCCCTGCACCGCCCGCCCGCAGGGAAAGTCCCAGGCCCGGAGGTTCAGCATCCACGCGATGTCTTCCTGGCTGGTGAACAAGTGCACCTCGGACTCGCGGATACGTGCGCTCAGCCAGCGCAGGCGTTCCTCCACCCGCGCTCCACTGAGCTCGGGGCCGACGAGATCCTTGCGCCGCTCGGGGAAGGCGGCGCGCGCGCCGCGGAAATG
>JAHFOS010000109.1 GCA_023261545.1 bacterium | reverse complement strand
TCCATTTAAAAATTGCGCGGATTGAAAATTTATTCATGGCACCTCGATTTTCTGGTAGCTTTCCTTCCCATCAGGGGCTTTGATATGGATGAGGATCGTATGCTGCTCCTCTTCGCTGATGGTTTGCCTGTCCAGCCGCAAAATTTTATGATCGGCGTCGTACGCCACGCCTTTTGGACCATCCTCAATGGTGACGGCGGATCCCGCTGGAATATTCAATTCGTGGCTCCAATTTCCCGTGGTCACCCTTTTTGCTGGAAGCGGAATTTCAGCGGTCAATACGGCATCACCCGTTTTTCGCATTTCCTCTGATTTGGTAATCTCGGGTTCGCGTTTCGGCTCGGGATAGGGCGTGAGGTCCAAACCGAATATCTGGAGTGCGGGCAAGTGGTTGTCCACGATTGCCAAGCGACGCGCGTTGGCGGAAGCCCAAATCCGCCGATCGAGCGGCAAGGGTTCTGCATCGTGCTCCACGGGCGATAAATCTTTCATGCGCAAGGGTATGCTTTTGCGTTCGAGTTCTTCCCCACTGCGACCGTGTAGGATGACCAGCGCAGCTTCACCCGGCTTTATAAACTTGCTGGAACGCACGGGTGCCAGGGCGCCATAGTGAACGCTGCCATGAATGGGAAAATACAGCGTTGGCGGTTCAGGGATTTCACCATTAAAAAATTTTCCATTCAAGAAATACCCATGCTCTGGAATAACCGTCAGGTCTGGTGGATGCGACCTTTCCTTGCCGTCAACCTCGAAAGTCTTGCCTTGACTGGAGAGATAAACGTCTCCATCCGAATCAATCATCAGGCAATCCAAATCTTCTGCGATTTTAAACCGCTGAGCGAGCTCGCTGACGAACAGCAAATCGTAGATAGGTTGATTTGAAAAGCTGTTCCAGATTAAAAATCGTTGAAACAGGCTGTCCGCGCGAATTTGAACGCGATGGCGCATGTCGCGTTCCGAGAACAAGTTCTCATCACTAAGGAATGGCGCGACGATGACCTTGTTTAAGTGCAAAAATGCATATTCCCGCTTCTGTTGATGGGGTTCCGGCAGAGAAAAACTCAAAAATGCTCGATCTGAATTATTCAGACCCATCTCCATGGAGTCCACGTACCCGTGAAAGCGTATGGGGACTTTACGCAGAATTTCCAGGCTGGGTACCGCATATTCCACAAGTTCTCGCGCGGTGTTGCTCCACACCACCAGCACATTTCCTCCAGCAGCGAAAAGACAAGAGGCCTCCGCCAAGGGGAGTTCCTTCTCCAGTTTGGCCTGAACCAGATCGACAACCAGGAGTTCGTCGGGCTGAACCGTTCGCAGTATGAGACGCCGTCCCCCGTCGGACGGGCGCATGTCAACGACCGGAGACGTTAATTTAATGTTGACACCGTTCGCTCCAAGTTCGGAAATCTTTTCTTGGACAGGATGATCGCGCGCCTTGGGACGTTCTGGGACAGCCGGCCCCTGGATAGCGCGAAAGACTTCCAAGTCACGGATGGAGAATTCATCTTTCATTTTTTCAAAAACCTCGACCTGCTTCAGATTTAGGTTCTGTATCCCATAATTGAACATGGACCAGTTGCCAAGGAGCTCACGTCCTTTGGTATTCAGCGCCATGCTCCATCGGCTAAAATAAGCGGATTCCACGGGGTCCTTCGTGGCCCCGAGGGCCGCCAACCTGGCCAACCAGTACGCGCAATCGCACTTACCTTCAGGATCATCACCGCGAGATTGCAATGCCGTGAGGAAGTATTTTCGCGCCTTTTCGATATCCCCCGACTTCTCATAATGCTTCCCCAAAGCCACCGCGGCTTGAATGTGGTCCTTGTCGAGGCGCAAGGAGTGCTCATAGTAGTAAAATGCAATTTCAGGTTTCCCAATCTCTTCATAGACGACGCCGATATTATAAACCGTCGCAGCATGGCCGGGAGCTTCCGTCAACGCCATGCGGAAACTTAAAAAGGAAAGTAGCAGATACAGCTCCCGTGTGTCGCCCGGTGCATTTCTGGAACGTTTGAAGTAATCGGCCCCCTGACGCATGTAAGGAGCCGCGGCATTCAAGTTGGAGGAACGACTGGATATGGGAATGAAGGATGACCTTTTATGCAATGATTGGAATGGCGAAATTTATGCGTTCAATCTGATTGAGCTTGTAAGTTGGAATGCCAATGAGGTGTCCTTGCTGATCCACGAGGGCGCCGCCGGAGTTGCCGGGGTTGATTTCGGTGCTGGTTTGAAGATACCGCAGGCCTCCAAACTCGCGCATGGCTGCACTCACGATGCCCTCGGACATGCTGTGTCGCAGAGCTTGTCCGCCGCCGTCCGCAGGATTGCCAATGGCATAGCAGGCGCTGCCGGTTTGCGGTGGCTGCGTGGAGATCGTGATGGGAATAAACGCGACATCCTTGGCCTTGACCTGAATCAGTGCAAGATCGTAATTGGGATGGACGCCAACGACCTCGACTTCGAAGAAATCGCGAATCTCGGTCTTCCCCTTCACTAAAACATTCACGGAGACCGCGAGAGCCAGCGGAGAGCTGACGACATGAAAATTCGTCAGGATGAGGCCCGACTTCGAGACGACCACACCTGATCCAAAACTTTCTATATCGCGGATCAACGCAACGCTTGGAGAAACGCTCTTGAAAATCAACTCCCCAGGAGTGTCTCCCAGCGAAGGATTCGCCAACAGCAGGAAACAACCGAGCGCCCAACAAATGTGGGATCGCCGCCACAATTTCTTTATGCCAGTCACAACTTCTGGAGATATAAAGGCAACAGCAGCATTTCGCTGTCGCCGACAACGGCCAGGCGATCTGTGTGCCAAGAGGCGAAGAATCGTCGGTCCACGGAGGTGGCCCCATCCTGGCGATTCGCCCACAAAGGCAGGACGACCTGCTTGCTTTTCAGGATTTTATTGGTGACCTCATCCATCACGCGCAGTTCACACAACCCATTGGTGTCTCGTAATCTTATATATTGAGCGGAACCGTGGATCGGCACGAGGAAAGAACTTGGGTATTGCAGGATCAGCTCTCCGTCGTAGCGCAGGATCTCACCATTGGTGCAATACATGCGCAAACCTTCTGGATCCATGCTGATCTTCCCTTCAAAATATTTGGGTAAGGAGTAGGACTTAACGGAAGCATCTGAAGCCATGACCATCTTGGCTTTTTTTGAATAGCTGTCACGAAATACCGCGATATCCGCCCGAGCGCTAACGCGGATTTCCCATGCCCCCATATCCTCTAGACTGCGCGCGAATTGGGATTGATCGGAGAAGGGCACAACTTTCGTCAGCTCCAAATCCAATAGGCCGAACGTAGACCTCCCTTTGCCGGCGGGGGCCGCGCTTATGGCGGCCCAGGCCACGTTGCCACTTTCGATCCCCATTTCGAAGTGCGTGAGCCTGCCATCTGGCTGTAAGGGTCGCGCGCGAACTTTTTCAAAACTATCAAGACTCCATTTCTCAACGATGCCCAGACTGGGAAAATATTGATAGAGGTCCGAACCGCCAGCCGCGATCATGGCGTCTTCATCCAAGCTCCTGATGGATTTGGAAATATCTCCTTTGACGAGGTCGGCGACGACAATGCGTTTCTCTTTTCGATAATGCAATAGCAGCAAGGTTCCATAGCGCCCAGGAAGGATCTCATCAGGGGGTGCGGGCAGTGGAATGCGCAGCCCAGATGGCGGCAGTTCGATGGCCTGTTGGCGCGCCGCCGTCCAGACCGGAACAGCGGGGCCGGAGGCTTTTGGAGGGTCCGGTGGCGACATATCCGATTCATCCATTTTTCCCAGATGAAAATTGGCCAGGTCCATCAGTGAGAATCCCGTCTTCTTTTTTTCGATATGCCTACGGCGGTGTTCGTCGAGATGGCTCAGGCTAAGGTGATAGACGGAACTTCGAACTTCAGATCGAGAAGGTATATCTTCGACGGCACAAGACCATTTCATCAAGTATGCGGCTTCGTCGTGCTGTTTCTGGCCATCTCGGAGGACGGCTAGATTTTCGAGGCACTGGCTGAGCGCATTGCGTTCACCTGGATTGCGCACCCCTTCCAGCCATGCGTCATTGGCTGCGGATTCATTGCCGCGTTGAATTTCAATATTGCCCAAGGTGACGTAGTACTCGGTTGCATCCGGCTGAAGTTTAATGGCGACCTTCAGGTAAACTATCGCAGGGTCGTAGTGCTTGAGGTTGAGATGGATAAGGCCAATATTGAAGTACAGCGCACCCTGGGAAGGGGCTTCAATGAGGGCGAGGCGGTAAACTTGGGCAGCTAGGGCCCATTCAAGTTTTTGTCGGTCCCCCTGGTGTTTTTGAGCTTTCTCGAAGATCAGAGCCGCCGCGTCAGAGTATTTTTTCGACAACTGAGGATTGCTGCGCCGTTTTTCAATTGGGGAAAAATCGTCACGCTTCCACGCACCGGAGGGGATGGCGAAACCCAGCCCCTCTCCCTGATCGACCTTGAACGTCATGATTCCCACGACCCGACCCGCTTGGTCGCAAAGGGGGCCACCTGAATTTCCCGGGTTGATCGGGGCCGTCGTTTGAATGTAGTCAAGTTCCTCGATCTTGCGCAAGGCTGAGCTCACGATGCCGTCGGCGATGCTGTTGCGCAGGCTCTGACCCGCGACTCCCTCCGGGTTGCCGATGACATAGACCGACTCTCCGGTCGTGACCGGTGAGCGCCGATCCAGACTGGCGACTGATAATTGCAGACCACCGGTATTAATGCGGATCAGCGCCAAATCATAATGGGGATGTACGCCGACCAGCTCGATGTCTTTAAATGTTTTCGTGGTCAGTGACGATCCTCCACCCACTTGGGCGGTCACATTTTTTGGAAGAGGAGAGACGACGACATGAAAATTGGTGACAATCAAACCTGAGGCATCGATGACGACACCAGAGCCAAAGCCCTCCTCGTCTTGGATCAACACAACGCTCGGCGAGACTTTACGAAAAACCAGCTCGGCTCCCGCCGCTAGGGCCTGCGCCGCCAATGCGAGGAACAAAGGAAACGTGATCAAAAGGCATTTGCGCTCCTCAAGCACAACAAAAAATAATTTCATTTTATTTACAGGATTCCCCTCAAGGAAATATGGCGGATACTTCCCGACAATTCGAGCGACAGGACATCTCTTGTCACTTCGCGAATCTTGTAGTTGGTGTTGCTGGGCGTCGCGAATACCACCTTTCTCTCAAAAGTACCGGCGTGGAATACGGTCAATTGCCATCCTCCATTTGAACGCTTCTCTCCAACATAGTAACCATAATCCGGTATGATACCTATTTCAACGTCATCATAATACGGAACAATCTCGACATTCTTGATCAATTTGCCGCTGCGCCGATCATAAACCTTGAACCATTTTTGCGGCCCATGAACATCGAGCAGGTGATCGCCGATCCCCAGCAATGGCTGCCTAAATTGTTCGTCCTTCAGTATTCGGCATCGCTTTAGGATGGGCTTTTTAGCTTTGGGATCGAACTCGTAAAATCTATTATCAATCAGCACGGTGTTTTCCTTGCTGAACAGATGCGGATTCGGTATGTTGGATTCTTCGATCTCCATCTTTGTCCATTGAACGCGGTTTAGAGGAATCATTTTTTCCGTTAGCCGCATGATCTGTTGATTGGAGTACAAGTTCAGTTCCCCTTGGGACTTAAAAAAAAATCCCTGCACGATATTAGAGGTGCCGACGGTGATCCGCACGGAGCTCAGGGATCGTCCCGAAAATAGATCGATGATGCGATACTGCGCGTCCGCATAGGTTTCCATCGCGCCGTGGACGACCGTGCGGCTCTTGCGCATAAGGGTGTGCCTATCATAGACGTGCACCTCGCCTTCAGTGAGGATAAAGACGTCATTTTCCTCAACTTGCACGGCTTCCACGCCGCGATCCTTGGCGATGCGCACCCACTCTTCATCTTGCGCCGCCCAGAGGAAGATGTCCCCATTTTCTACGCCATAGCCTCCCCCGCATAGTACGCGGCATCCTTCCGAGTCGAGAAAGACATGACCTGTTGATTGAGGCACATCGAATTCGATGGGAATGGCGGTGAAGATCGCCTGTTCCACCAATCGCCAGTATCCACGGTCATCCCGAAAACGAAACTCGAGACGCCGGCCTGAAAATTCTGGAGGACGAAAATGGATCTTCAAAACGCCCTTTTCTATCGAGAAAGGAGAGTCCTCTGGAAAGTCGGCCACGAGATCGGCGCCATCAGGGCGACCCGGAAGAGGAATCAGCAAGGTTTTGTTCATCTCCGCGAAATCCGGTACCCAGAAACGAAGTCGCTCATCACCTTTGGGTGGTGGGAACACATGTTTCCATATCAGGAACCGACCTGTCGAATCCGGCATCCAAAGTTTTTCACTGCCCATATCCAAAAGATGGATGGAATTAATGTCTCTGCCGTCAAGAATTCCAACAGGCAGAAGGCCGTGAATCAAATGCTCATATTGGAGAGACTGAATAACCGGCAAACTATCGTGCTTCAAATAATCCAGCCACTTGGGCGGTGATCCGACGATATCGTAGCGTTGTTTCCCACGCGTGAGACTCCGATCATCGAAGATCTCCCAATCCGGCACGCGCCCCTCTTCTAGGTCATGCAAGGGAAGGCGATGACGGGTCCTCTTGTTTTCGCGCGTACTCACGTAAAGAGTTTCACTATCACGGTCATGCACGACGTAATCGTCAGAATTCAATGGACAATATGTTTTTCCGAGTTCTTTGCCGTCATCTTTATTCAAAATGCGCGTCGTATTAGAGCTCCATGCGCTCAACAGTATGTGTCGCCGCGTAACATGTATGAGCTGGGCCGCCTCCAAGAGATCGAACCGATGAGAGACCGTTCCGTTTCCGCTGGTAAGGCAGACTTTTTTGCCATCCTCGGAAAGAAGTGCGAGGTCGTCTTGCGTGCCATCGATCGCTCGAATGGGCCAGGGGAGCTCGAAGCCTTGTTTCGGAACAATGGATCCCAACCCTGCGTCCGTCGATGACGCAACGTCCATCACTTTCGGAGGGGGATTCGCCAGCGCCTCGCAATTCATTCCGACCATTTCATCGGGGAGATAACAAGTGAAGGTGTCGCGTTTCACCGATCCGATGAAGCCCCGCAGTTCCAGACCGTTGAACCCTTCCCCCAATACGAAACCAGAGCTTCCGCTGATTGAGCCGGCACGAAAAGAGAATTCCATCGCGGATTCCTGCTCGAGGTCCTTGTTCAGCCTGAAGAGATACATCCTTCCCTTTTCAAGGGAAACGTCCGTCACCACATACACATCCTTTCCCGCCCGGAGGAGGCGTTGCTCCGGAAGCCGGATGGGGACATCGGCCGGGTTAATCACGAATGGATTTCTGAAGAAATGAATACGCAGGATGCCGTTCGTCCATGAAGGATGATAGGATACGAATTTTTCCTTAGGTAGTGAAAACCCTGGATACCCCTCGATGAGCGCTGCAAAGTCACTATACTCCAACCAAGGTGGAACGCAGGCGATGCCGGCGCTATCTGAAACGGTGAAGATGAGCGCTCTGTGCTTAACCTTGCTCTGTGGATGGACAGTTTCCACGATTCTGAAGAGATTGTCAAACATTCCGCCAAGATGCTCGTTTTGGGTCCATGCGTCGAACTTTTTTGCGGGCGGCTCCTCTATCGGCGCCGGAGGGGCGCCCGTCGTGCCCGCTGTCGTCTTGGCGACCGTGATTGGGGGTGTGACCTTCACGGGTCTCGTTGAGAGAAAAATCCAAATGCCGGCAGCCAAGGCAACGGCCAGACCCACGCCTGCCAACGCAAAAAGACGTTTGCGTCCTGTGAATCTTCTTTCTCTCTGGGGCGAATTGGGCTCGGAATTCGGCTCAGGTACATTTGCAGGGATTTCCCCGCGAACAGCAGAAATTCTGACGATACGAATGACCCGCTTGCATTTGGGGCAAGCTTTGTCTTTTCCTTCCAGTTGGGGTGGAAAATTAAATTTCACCCCGCACGCGAGGCATTTGCCCTTCAGTAGTGCCGGTATTTCCTTCATACCCCCTTTTTGAACAACTCCACGAGGTCTAGGAAAAAACTGCCATCCTTGGTCGTCAGGCAAAGTCGATCCCCCGCCACGCTGGCCGCAGGAGGTGTCTGGATAGTGGGCAGGCTCAACAGTAACTTCTTCTTGAAATGATCAGCCGAAAGCGCATAGAGTTTCCATCCGCCGGCGCTTTCAGAAATGAGGTATTGTTTGTTCCATGCCGCGTGTATTTCGGGCTCATTGGCCTGCACGAGGGAACGAATTTTTTGTCCATTGCTAATGTTGAGAAGGTTCAGCTCCCAGTTTCCCTTGGCGTCCCTCGCCTTATCGAGCATTTGCCCTGGGAAGCCCAAAAATCTCGAGAACATGGCTGGAGGAAGCTTGTCGTTGACTTCGAAAATTGCCAGGTTTTTGTTTACGGATTTGAATGTATAGGCTGGGTGCAGCCAAATATCGTGATGAGGGGTGAGGGGTGTTATTTCGTTAATTATGTATAAAGGATTCTCCCTGTTCCCCCTCTCAATCGTGACGGGACTGAGACCCCCAGGCGCCTGAATGCAAGCGCGGTCCACATCTACCCTGTAAAGTCCGTACCCTGAAATCAACCATATTTCACGCTTTCTTTGTATCAGTCGAAAATTGTGCGATTTTTCCAGTGGCTCGAAAGCAATCCGTTTCAAGGGCTCCAGGGAGTAGAAGACCAACTTGTCGCCCTCGAGGCGAGCAAGGTTCTTTTTCCCGAGTGCTACATCAGCAGAATGGTTGGGAGATCTCGTCACTTCATTATTTTCACCGACGACGATGGGGTGTTGGTATCGCGCATAGCCCAGAGCGCTCAGCCAATCGGGCCCTTTTCGTTCCTCATAAGGTAAATTCAAAAAGACGGGGATTTCGATATGGCAATTTTTTCCCAAAGCGTCGGTGTACTCCAGACGAATAATCCGACCGGCCAGCTCTGGGGGAGCGAAATCTAGTAGCACCGCTTGGCCTTCGATAGTAAAATTTCCGCTCCCGGCCATCGGCCTCACGCTATCCCGTCGGATGTCCTCAGGTAACGGCCAGCGCCATGTTTGTCCGTAGGTGGCCAATCCTGTCAACTGCAAAGCTCTCTTGTCAACGACGGGTTTGCGAAGTTTTGAGATGGAAGAACAAATGAGCCTTGTCCGCTCAGGGTTGAAGAACCACACCTCCGCGCTTTCTTGGTTGACGACAAAGGGTTCAGAAATATAACCGGCGTCATGGACGAGCACCTGGCGGCCGTCATCTCTCAGAGTGCATTGAAACAACTTGCCCGCCTTGGAAAAAAACATCAAACCATCAACGGGATCGGGGGGCGAATAGCCGACGGGATGAAGTGTAATTGAGGATTTTACTTCGGGCAAAAATAGACCGTCACGATTCGTCTCCCAGGGTGGTGTTTCTGAACTTCCCAACGATGACAAGGCGAGCCTGGATACCGGCTCCCCATTCTTGCGTCCTACCGTCAAATAGCGGCCATCCTGCGTCAGGTCCCAGTCCTGGGGAACGCCGAATTCGACCTGAAGAGTTTGGATGATTTTGCCGGTTGCCGCCTCATGTAGATGGACCTGATTCAATACATAATGTGCGGTCAACAACCAGGGATGACGCAACCTCAAATCGTCGGCCGCCTCCTGAATCCTGAATTCCCGTAGGACCTGCCCAGACTTTACATCCAGCAAGGCAATTTTCCATCCATCCTTGGAAAGCACGGCAAGATTCTCTGTGTCAAGAGCCATGCGGGCACTTGGCCATGGCAACTCAATCACTCGAGAATCGCAGAATACGAAAAGACTATCTGGCAACAACAAGAACAACAGCAATATTCGCAATGAATATCTTATGGGAACATCCCTTAAAGGCACGGGGGCTTCTCCATAGCGAGTGGGTGATTTGAACACAAAAAGGCCATTTGGAGGCTTGTGAGAGCGTGAATCCTGTATTTTACACTAGCATGATTGACAAGATAAAAAATGCTGGATCGAATTACGTTCAAGCTGGTTGGTTCTGCGGTGCTCCGGGGCTTTGCCCCGCCTCCACTAACCGTCGTTGCGGATTCGACCGATAGGAAATTGAATTCACGGAACGATAGTGATTTTAGCGCAAGGCAGCCCGAAACAAGGCCGCATGCCTCCCGGGGCTATCGCATCTTCAGGTGCCGGTTTCTACAATCTCGCAGTGATGCGTGAGACGATCGGAATCAGGTCTTCGTTCACGGGACTTTTCTTGAAGTATTTCGGACGGGCCGAACCTTTGACCACGCGCGCTATTTGGCGTAAGCGCGCACGTGCTCGACCTCCATGAAGCACGGGCTTTCGACCTTATCTATGGGCCAGCCGCCTCCCAGCGCGAGGTTGACGAGGATTCCCAGCGGTTTGTTGTGCTCGGGGGGAGTCCTGACCCTCCACACCGCGACGCCATCGGTGTACATCGTGATCCATTGCGGGTCCACCAGCACGCCGTAGTCGTGGAAGCCGTCGGCCACCATTCCCGGCTTGGTGTAAACCGGGAAGCCCTCGGCGCGGTGAGGTTGCGGCTGCCAGATGTGCAGGGTGGCGCTGTAGGTGTCGGGGGCGCCATAGTATTCCAGGACGTCAATCTCGATGGATCCGGTGGCGCCGGCCACGGTGTCGCCGCGGTCGTAGCAGGAGCACAGCCAGAACGCCGGCCAGACACCCCGCCCCGTGGGCAGCTTGGCGCGCATCACGAAATAGCCGTACTGTTGCGCGAAACCTTTGCCCTTGGCGTCGTAGGATGAGAGCAGGCCCGCCCGCCAGGGCCTTTTGAATTTATCCTCAGCCGCGAAAGCCTCGTCCTTGCGCGCTTCGATGCGCAGCACGCCTTTTTCGATGGTGAACGGAAAACCCGGTCGCGGATCCGCGAAAGCCGCGTCGCCAAAATCGCCGTCCCAGGGAGTGTGCGCGATCCAGCGCGTGCCCGGCCCCCAGGGCGATACGTCGAGCGGCGCGTCGAAGTCCTCGCTGAAGGTGAGTTTATAGCCTTCGAGGTTCAGCGTCACCGGGCCGTCGGTATCCGGTTGGGCCGGCTTGACCCGCAGGGTCGAGGGCTGGTCCAGGTTCACCGCCGCGGAGGGGACTTCGAGCCGCACCCAGCTTCCCAGCGGCGGCAATGGGCCCATGGCATGGCTCTCCCAGCCCAGCTTGTCCACGCCCCAGTAGGCGCGGTGGTCCCAGACACCGTTCTGGTTCCACTGCAACATGACCTGGCTCGGCGGGTGCTCGGGATCGAGATAGACATACGCGAACAGCGTGCTGCCGCCTTTGAATGGCATGGGCGTGGCGGCGTTGAACAGGTGCTGGTGCCCGTTGGTGGAGAGGGCGGATTGGTGCGAGGCATGGCCCGAAAACGGGGGGGGATCCGTGACCCAGGTCCAGGCGTCGCCGCCGCTGGCCATGGGGATGGCGCCTTGCGGCAGCGCGTCTTCGATCCAAACGGTTTCTTTGCCATCGTGGACAAAACCCGCCTTGCCCCAGGTGGCCCGACCGCCGAAAAGCGAAAAGGCGATAGCGGCGACGGGCGCGGCCTCGACCGGAGCGACGGGAGCCGGCGGCGGGGGATCCTTCAGGACGGGCGCGTTCATTTGAGGTTCCTCGGCAAAGAGGGAGAACAAGAGCAGCGGAATCACGAGGCCTGGGGCTGGTTTCACGGAGGGAGATTATTTTTTGCAGGGTTGGGAGTCATTCATGGCGCGGCCCGTCACAATCCGTTCCAGTCTCCAAAGCGCTCGCTGCAGGGCCCCTTATCGAAATTATAGATACCGGTGCCAGCCGCGCCGAGGGCCGTCCATGTGCTGCTGGGAGCCATGGATTCCCAGAAACGGAAATCCGTATTCTGCGGCTCCATGAGCCAATAAACGCTGCCGTCCATGGCCGCGATGTTGCCGCCACCTCGATGATCCGCTCCCAGCTTGTCGATCCAGGAGTGTGATCCGTCAATACTCCCAGAATTGTTGTGGGCCCAGGGCGCTTCGTCCATGACCATGGGCGTTTTCACCTCCACGGATTCGCTGTAGTTCGCTCCTGTCCGGTAGCGGGCTTCGAGCGTGATGCGGCCCAAAATGGCGCCTGTGAACTTTAGAACCGCGGCATAGTCGAAGGCGCCGTTGCTGCCCTGGCCGGATCCCAGTTCGGCGGTATCCAGCGCGGGACAGCGGTAGATTTTGGGACTCAGGGACGTGTAGGGAAAGAGCGTGCCTTGAGAAGGGGCGCGCTGCACGTTTTCGGGGCCATAGATCCCCGCGCCGGCGGGCAGCCTGCATCCCAGCCAGTCATTTTTCTGGTCCTCATCGGGATGCCAGCCTACGTAGGGAAACTTATGTCCCGGCCAGCGGGTGCCATCATTGACCTGCCCCGGGAAGCGCTCCAGCAAATCCTCGGAAAACGCAAAAAATCCCAGGGAAAGCTGGTGGAGGTTCGATCC
Organism: bacterium; assembly: GCA_023261545.1. GTDB lineage: Bacteria > Planctomycetota > JADGBV01 > JADGBV01 > JADGBV01 > JAHFOS01. Next base: position 2,726 of record JAHFOS010000109.1, on the reverse strand, counting down.
GCACCACACCTCCAGCGTCTGCTCATGAGCCCTTTTCAACGCCGGGAGCAGGAGGGCCAGCAAAACAGCCAGGATGGCGACGACGACCAGCATCTCCACGATGGTGAAACGCCTCATATCAGGAGGATGATAGGTCACCGTGAGTGACTGGCACCCGTCTTACGACACCACCGGCTGACCGCCGCGCAGTACCGGGAAGAGATCCCCGGCAGGCTGGCCCGTGCGCGCGTTCTTAATACCGGGCAGATGGTACTGGGGCACGAGGCCGCGGCGCAGGGTGGGGGAGAGGTTGGGGCCGCTCTTGTGGAGCAGCAGCGAGCTGAAGATGACCACCTGGCCCGCCGCGAGTTCCACCGGCATGGCGCCGCTCTCGTCGTTGAAGATGGCGCGCATGCCGGGGTATTTGCCCATAGTCTCATCCTCGCGGACGTGCTCCAGTAGCCCCCAGTGGTGGGAGCCGGGGATGATCCATACGCAACCGTTCTCCACGGTAGCCTCGGTGAGAGCCACCCAGCAAGTGATGTATTCTAAGGGGTCGGTGACCAGGTAGCCGGAATCCTGGTGCCACTCGAAGTAGCGGCCGCGGTACGCGGGCTTGGTCACGGACTGGCAGTAATAGAGGTCGGCATCGGGGCCCACGAGCTTGCGGCAGGCCTCCATGAACACGGGCTTGCGCACGAAGTCCCTGGCCACGGCGCTTTTTTCATGGACTTGCTCGTAGGAGCGCTGGATTTTCACGCGCTCCACGGCGCGCTCATCGCCGCTGGCTTGAGCCGCTGCGAGGTTCTCCCGGTGCAGCCGATCCATGTCATCCGCCAAGGCGCTGAGTTCATCAGCGTTGAAAGCTGATTCGGTGATAAGGAATCCCTGTTGGCGGAACTGGGCTATCTTGGCCGTGTTGATGAAGTCTCGGGTTTCCAGCGTGGCGTTCATGGCGTTTCCTTTCGTTATATCCGTCTTTGTCTTATATATTATGCCGTATTTATCCATTAAAAATAACACGGTTGTCATTCTATTGCACGATTTGATTTAATTTTTAGCCCGGCCCATTTTATGGGGATTCTCGACTTTTACCGCCTTGTTCAGGACGGCAGGCCTCCAGAAAGGATGTCGGGTCAAGCGTATGCGCAAAAAGTGCATGTTTTTGCCCCCGCGGGACTTGTTCAACCAGGCTTCTGGGTTAATCTGTAAGTAGGATGGCCGCCAGGGGCGGTTCGGAGGGACAAGGTTAAGGGAATTTAAGGAGTGTTCAACATGAGCGTCAAAATAGGCATCATCGGCTGTGGCGGGCGCATTCGCGCGGTGCTGAAGCAAATCCCGGAATTCAAGCGCTCCATCGAGGTCGCGGCCCTTTTCGACCCCGATCCCCGCTCGATCAAGGCGTCTTTGGAAGAACTCAATCCCCGCGCGCGCATCTATGAGGATTACCGGGCGCTGGTGGCCGACGCCAATATTTCCTGGGTTTTCATCGGCAGTTGGAATTGCCACCACCGCGCGCACGCGGTGGCCGCCATGGAGGCGGGCAAGAACGTCTTTTGCGAAAAGCCCTTGGCCACGAACTTCGAAGATGCCCTGGCCGTGCTGGAAGCCCAGCGCCGCGGCGGCGTCACCTTTTCCATCGGCTTCTCCATGCGCTACAGCCCGCACTACCGCAGGATCAAGGAGGTGCTGGAAGCCGGCACCATCGGAGACATCGTCAGCATGGAGTTCAACGAGGTCCTGCACTTCGATCACGGCGGCTACATCCACGGCGACTGGCGCCGGCTCACGGCCAACGCCGGCACGCATCTGCTCGAAAAATGCTGCCATGATATTGACCTCGCCCACTGGATGACCCGCAGCCTGCCGGTGCGCGTGGCGAGCTTTGGCGGCCTCGACTTCTTCACCCCCAGAAACCGCCACATCGCGGACGAGGTGGGCCAGGGACCGAACGGCCGGCGCGCCTTCCAGGGCTGGAAGGGACTCGTGGACCTCGACCCCTTCACCAGCGATAAGGACATCGTGGACAATCAGGTGGCCATCCTGGAATTCGCCAACCGCACGCGCGCCACCTTCCACACCAACTGCTCATCGAGCTTTCCGGAGCGGCGCGCCTTCCTGTGCGGCACGCGCGGCACGCTGCGCGCCGACGTGGGCCTGGCCCGCGTCGAAGTGCGCCGCCACGGCTACGACGACACGCCCACCGAGTCCTACGTCACACCCATGGGCCCGCACGCCGGCGGGGACGTTATTCTGGGCTTGGAACTCCAGGCCACCCTGCTCGAAGGCGCCCCGCCGCGCGCCAGCCTGGAGGACGGCCTGGCTTCGGCCATCACCTGCTTCGCCATTGACGAGGCCATGGCCACGGGCCAGGTCGTGGACTTGCGGCCCTTCTGGCGGCGCGCGGGTATCGGGTTGCCCGTCGCCGCCGCGGCAAGAGTCTAGATCGTGATAGTTCGGGGTGTCTGAAAATGTGAAGATTAAATTTGAATCTGGAAAGCCGGAAAGCCGGAAAAAAATCAGGAAATTCCCATCGTGTTTTTCTGTCGAGAAAAAATACCGACACATGTTTTCTGGATCTTTTCCTGCTTTCCTGCTTTCCAGATAAAAAATCCGGATAATTATGGCTCATCCGAATAATGCGTACTTTTCAAGAGTTTTCACACGGGACCACGATCTGGCATGGCGGGAACCACATCGCAATACCGGGGGGATTTTTCCACAGATGACACAGATTAACACGGAAA
>JAHFOS010000108.1 GCA_023261545.1 bacterium | reverse complement strand
CCGCCGCTGCTGCGCACCGGCAAGAAGGTGGCGGTGGTGGGCTCGGGACCGGCGGGCCTGGCCTGCGCGGCGCAGCTCAATCGCGCCGGTCACCTCGTCACCGTCTATGAGCGCGACGACCGCATCGGGGGGCTGCTGATGTACGGCATCCCCAACATGAAATTGGACAAGGGGCTGGTGCAGCGGCGCGTGGACGTCCTGGCCGCCGAGGGCGTGCGCTTCCTCACCGGGGTGGCCGTGGGCAAAAACCTGCCCGCGGGAAAGCTGCTGGCGGATTTCGACGCCGTGGTGTTGTGTTGCGGCGCCACCAAGCCGCGCGACTTGCCCATCGCGGGCCGCGACCTCAAGGGCATCCACTTCGCCATGGACTTCCTGTACGCCAACACCAAAAGCCTGCTCGACAGCAAGCTCGCCAACGGGCGCTACATCAGCGCCGCCGGCAAGAACGTGGTGGTCATCGGCGGCGGCGACACCGGCACCGACTGCGTGGGCACTTCGCTGCGCCACAACTGCCGCAGCCTGGTGCAGCTCGAAATTTTGAGCCAGCCGCCCAGCGTGCGCGACGCCAACAACCCCTGGCCGGAATGGCCGCGCGTGTACCTCCTGGATTACGGCCAGGAGGAAGCCGCCGCGCGCTTCGGGGCCGACCCGCGCCGCTACGCCGTGCTTTCCAAGAAGTTCAGCGGCGACGCCGATGGCAACGTCGTGGAACTGCACACCGTGCAGGTAGAATGGAAATCCGAGGGCGGGCGCATGGTCCCCAAAGAAGTGCCCGGCAGCGAGAAGGTGATTCCCGCCGATCTGGTGCTGCTGGCCATGGGCTTCCTCGGCCCCGAGGACGCCATCATCGATCAGCTCAAAGTCGCGCGCGACGACCGCAGCAACGTCAAGGCCGATCCCAAACTCTACGCCACCTCGGTGCCCGGCATCTTCTCGGCGGGCGATATGCGTCGCGGCCAGAGCCTGGTGGTCTGGGCCATCCACGAGGGCCGCGGCGCCGCGCGCGAGTGCGACCGCTGGCTCATGGGGCGCACGCAGTTGCCCTAAGATCCCGGTGCACATAGCAAGGGACCGTCCCTTGTAGAACATCTTTGAAAGAACGAGGCATGTGACTTATCTTCTCCGCGTCTCCGCGTGCAAGAGAATTTCTGCGTTAAGGAATGGTGTGAAAAATGGAGAAGAAGATTGGGATTTATTCACGCGGAGACGCGGAGAACGCGGAGGGGGAAGCGGCTGTTGATGACTTTTTTGGTTCCAGCTAACGGATGGGGAGCCATGACGCACCCACGGGGAGCTGTTGAAGCCCCTTCAAGGCCTTGAAGATGCGCTTCGCACCTCTTAGGAGCCAGCCCATGAGAATCCTCCGTCCCTTTGTCCTCGGCGTCGTCAGCCTAGTCGTCATCTCCTGGCTCGCCAGTTGCACGAGCGTGAGCCGCCGCGAGCGCGACGAAGTCATTGACGTCTCCGGCAATTGGAACGACACCGACTCGCGCCAGGTTTCAGAGACGATGATCAAGGATTTGCTGGGCCAGATCTGGGTGGACAAGTTCGAAGGCTTCCAGGGCCGGCCGCCGGTCATCATCGTGGGATCGGTGCGCAACAACACCGCCGAGCACATCAACTCCGCCACCTTCATCAACGACCTTGAACGGGCGCTCATCAACAGCAACAAGTTCAAGGTGGTGGCGGGGGCGGGGGATCGTCCGGAGCTGCGCGATGAGGTGAAGCAGATGCAGGAGAACGCCCGACCCGAGACCATGAAGAAACTCAAGCAGGAGACCGGCGCCGACTTCTACATGCTCGGCCAGATCAACGATATCGTGGACAAGGAGGGCGGCAAGAGCGTGCGTTACTACCAGGTCATCCTCGAACTCGTGCAGCTCGAAACCCACGAGAAGAAGTGGATGGGCAAGCAGGATATCAAGAAGTACGTCAAGAAGAGCAAGTTCGGGTTTTGATTCCGCGGGAAGCGCGGCGGGCGCGCACCGCCAAGGGTGCGTCGGCGTTGGTACGAGATCATGAGGCTTTGCCCGTCGTCTCCTTCCATATCTTGTAGAGCCCATTGAAAGTCCCAACGGGAAAGTCGAAGGGTGTATCCAATCTCATGCCGTCGTCTTCCGTTGGAATTTCTCCGTCGTAAACATAGCGGTGCAAAACTCTGGATTCGATGCAGGAAACGGCTGACAAACCTTCAATATCGAGGCCGGTTTGATTAAGCGCGAGAACCAGCGGCGTCTGCTGGACCTCACCGTTGATGAGCTGTGTTTTGATGAAGTCAGAAAGCGGTCCGCGAGTGTAGGGCATGGACGAGTGCTGTGTCGGCCGAGTTCAGCGGTATACTATGGAAATCAAGGTCGGCGCCCTCACTCCGGCCAGCGGCAGGCGTAGAGGAGCAGGATATAGGTCGTATCGGACCGGAGCTCGAAGGGCGGCTTGACCGCCAGGTTGGAATCGTAGTCAAAGTGGTGCAGCAGATAGCGGAAACCCGATGCGCGCAGCAGTTTAAGGATTTCGTCGAGGCGCTGCTCGTGCCCGGCGAAGCTGTGCACCTCGATAATGAGTTCGCGCACGTTGCGCAGGCACGCGCGGGCCTCCTCCAGCACTTCGAACTCCGCGCCTTCGATGTTGAGCTTGAGAAGGTCCACCTCGCTGGTTAGGTAAGGGGAAAGGCGCACGGCGCGCACGGTACGAGCGGGGCCAGTGCCCGTGCCGGCGGGCGGCACCAGGGATCCCGAATCAGAACCCGAGGCGTGGAACGGCAGCTCGCCCTCTTTGGGCGCTAGCGCCGCGTTCACCAGCTCGACATCCCGGAGCTTGTTGGCGCGCACGTTCTCCTGGAGCAGCGCGAAGATTTCCGGATCGCATTCAAACCCGACGACGCGCGCTCCCGGATAAGCCAGCTTGAACCACAAGATGGAGAGCCCCACGTAGGATCCACCGTCAAGGATGAGCGGATCCTCGCGGCGCGGATGAAAGGCGTAGAGGCGCTGGATGAAGAGGTCCTTGTACTCGTTGTAGGCTTCGAGCGGGCGCAGACCCTGCACTTGTTGGCCGTCAGGCAGCACCAGCGTGGTGCGTCCGGTGCCGGTGCGCCGCTCGCGCAGCTCTTGAAGCAACCGCGCTTCAGCGGTGGGAAAGAGCCGGCGTTGAAGAGCGCGATAGATTCTTCCGGCGGTGCCCAGGCTCAACTCTTGCGGGCGAGAAATGCCATCGGCCACGCCCTATTCATGATTTCAGAGCCTGGCCCACGGGCCGGTGATGGCGAAGGTGGCGCCGTAACCCTGGATGTTGACGAAGAGCGTGGTGTCGTTCGCGGCCACGGCACTTTCCTCGCGATCCCTGCGCGGAGGTTTCTCCGCTCGGATTTTCCGGCCAGGGGCGAAGGTGACGCCGGTAAGCTCGCTGATGGTCGTGCGAGCCAGAACGAAAGTCGTGCCGTCAGGCCTGAGGCCCACCAGCCGGTTCTCCCCGGGGCCGTCTTCGCAGGCCAGGATGCCGCCGCCGGGGAAATTCGTGATGTTGTCGGGCATGTCCAGAAGGTTTTCGTCGTCTGGCTCGGCGTAGAGCTCGAGTGTTCCGGGGCTGCGCGCCTCTCCCGGCGTGCCTTCGGCGGGGCTGGGAACGTAGCGAAAAACCTGGCCACGACTATTTTTTCCCCCGCTGGTGCAGGAAAAATAGATGCCCTCCGGTCCCGCGATCAGGCCCTCGCCGCGCGCGAAGACGGCGGCCCCTTTTTCGCGCCCCTGGACGCGCAGGTCGTCCTTGGGCGACGAGGTGTCCTCAAGGCCGACCCAGTTCACCTCTAATTTTTTTCCCCTGGACACCGCCTGCAGATCGCGGTTGGAGGTTGCCAGCCCTTTGCTTCCAATGACCGCCAGCACCTCAAGCCGGCCCCCTGCGGCCAGCCGGCCCTTTACGCTGGGAACGAAGCGGTAGAGCAGTCCATCCCCGCGATCTTCGGTCAGATAGACGACGCCACTCCTGGCATCCACGGCCGCGGCCTCGTGATTGAAACGCCCCATGGCTTTGAGGGGCACGGGCGGCGCGAGGCCCTGGCCGTTGGCGGGGACCTCGAAGACGTAGCCGTGATCGTTCTGGAGCGCGCCCTCCTTGCCTTCTTTGCTGCGCACCACGGTTTCCTCGCAGCTCAACCACGAACCCCAGGGTGTGGTGCCGCCCGCGCAGTTGCGGAGCGTTCCCGCGAGGCTCAGGTGATGGCGCAGCAGTTTTCGCCGCCGCAGATCGTAAACCAGCGTCGTCGTGCCTCCCATGCCAAGGATGCGCTGGCCGTCGCCGGCGTCGTAAAGCGATGCGGCGGGAACCTTGGACAGCCGCTCGCATTTTTCGCCAAAAGCCGAGGCGCCACTGGTTTCGTCGAGTTCATGGTTGCGCACCAGGATCACGGTGTCCTCATCGGGACCAGGAAAGGCCGCCATGCCGTCATGGGCGGCGGGCACCAGTAACCCGTCATCCATGGTTTCGCCCTTGCGCGAAAAGGCGACATAGGAGAAACCCGGCGGCAGATCCAGCAGGCCTTGGGGATCGGGAACGAGCGCGGTTGGGGATCCGGCCGCTTTCGCGAGGGAGTCCGCGGCACCGAAAACGTGGCCCAACAACAGTACCCCCCCAAAGGCGGCGCCCGTTCTCAGGAAATCGCGGCGCGGCAGGGAGGGCATACTTAGGGTGCTTTGGCTGGCGCCGGCTCTGGAGCCGCCGCGGGAGCCTGGGCTGCAGGCGCCTGGGCCGCGGGCACGGCTAAGCGGTCGAGGCCGTAGGTCTTACGAGCCTCCGTCACTTTGGCGGCATCCCACTCCTGGCCGTTCTCCGTGCGTATTTTGCGCTCGTTGAGCATGGCCGCTACACGCTCCGGGGGGTGCTGAGCCAGCCCGCGCATCATGGAGTACAGTCGTTGCCGCTCGCGATTGAGCCGCTCGTGAACGGCCCGGGTATCGGCGGGATGCGGAGCGGCGGGCATCGCGCTCGGAACCACGGCGTCCGGCGCGCTGCCGGCAGGTGGCGCGGCGGGCACCATCGCCAGCGGCTGAGGCGCGACTCGCTGGGCCGCGCTCGGCCGCCCCGCCAGCGCCTCCACCTGCTTATACAGCGTGGCGACTTCCCGGTGCAATTGCAGGTTGTCCTCCTGCAACAAGGTGTACTGCTTTTCGATCTTGGCGAGCCGCGCCTCGCTATCGCTCGCGGACGGGGCGGACCCTCCCGAATCTCCGCAGCCCGCCATCAGAAAACCCACGGATAACACGCACAGCGTCTGAAGATCCATGGGCCATGACAGCATTCTCGTGGCCGCCTTTTTAGTTTCGTTCATGGTTCAAGCCTCCAAGATCGAGCCTTCGCTTTAGTTCTGAAATCTGGCTCATCCGAAAAATGCGTACTTTTCAAGAATTTTCACACGGGTACACGGTCGAGCAAAACTGGAACCAAATCGAACTACCGGGGGGATTTTCCACAGATTGCACAGATTAACACAGATAATAATCAAATCAGAGCCGCCATTTTTAATCGGTGCAAATCTGTGTAATCTGTGGATGCTCCCGAGTTGAAGACGTAGAGAGCCGAGAACAAATAGGGAAAATCCTGCCAGAGGTACGCATTCTTCGGATGAGCCTGAAATCTACAGGCGCATCGTAGCCACGGTAGCGCCTTGCTCAAGATGCGCCGCGAATACGAATTTGCAGGCTTTGTGGCGAATCCATAGCTTTACGCAGCCGGTTAAATCAATAAACTACAGTTGTATCCTTTCAAGGCAGAAACTTGTTTCCGCTTGGCACGCAACGACCTATGAACTTCCCATGAAGGCCCCGCGTTACCTGCGCTGCGAGTACGGGGTCAACCCCTTGGGTTTGGGCGAAAAGCATCCGCGCCTCACCTGGGAGCTCAATGACGACCGGCGCGGGGCCTGTCAGAGCGCCTGTGAGGTTCAGGCCGCCGCTTCGCCGCGGGAACTCGCCGCCGGCCCGTATGTGTGGGATTCGGGCCGCCAGGTGACGGATGGGGGCGCCGCCGCATTGATTTATGGGGGAGCGCCGCTTGACTCGCGCCAGCGCGTCTATTGGCGAGTTCGCGTTTACGACCGCGATCATCAACCCTCCCCCTGGAGCGCCGCGGCTTGTTTCGAGATGGGATTCCTCAGACGCGAGGATTGGCGCGGAAGCTGGATCTCCGCCCGTTGGCGCGGCAGCCGGCAAGTATCGGCTCCCTGTCCGTACCTGCGCCGCGAATTCCACCTCGCCGGCCATCCCGCCCAGGCGCGCCTCTATATCACCGCTCTGGGGATTTTTGAATTTCGCCTCAATGGACAACGGGTGAGCGCTGACGTCTTTGCTCCGGGCTGGACGGATTACACGCGCCGCGTTCCCTATCGCGTTTACGACGTTGGGAAGTTTTTACGTCCAGGTCAGAACGCCGCCGGGGTCATCCTGGGCGATGGTTGGTACGCCGGACGCGTGGGCTGGGCCGAAAGAGAAGTCTGGGGGGATCGCCCCCGGCTCTTGGCGGTGCTCGAAATGCGCGGGACCGATGGCGCATGGCAATCCCTGGCGACGGACGGGAGCTGGCGGGTGGCCAAGGGGCCGCTGCTTTCCAGCGATATGCTCATGGGTGAAGAATACGATGCGCGCCTGGAAATGCCCGGTTGGGATCAAGCGGGGTTTGATGACACGGACTGGTCACGCGCCACGGTTTTTCCAGATCCTGGCATCGAGCTCAACGCTCCCCTGATGCCGCCCGTGCGCAGGATTCAGGAGTTGCGCCCGCTCGGCAAGGCCATTTCCGCTGGTGGCGGTTCAAGGAAAGGTCGGACCTGGATCTTCGATTTCGGGCAGAACCTGGCGGGCCGCGTGCGCCTCAAGCTCCAGGGCCGCAGGGGCCAGACCCTCACCCTGCGCCACGGAGAAATGCTGGATCAAGACGGACAACTTTACACCAAGAACCTGCGCAGCGCCAAAGCCACCGACACCTATATCATGAAGGGGGGCGCGAAGGAGGCCTACGAACCCGCCTTCACCTTCCACGGTTTCCGCTATGTGGAGCTATCGGGCTGCGCGAGCCGACCCTCTAAAAGTGCGGTCACCGCCGTGGTGCTTCACACCGATTTGACGCGCACCGGGGACTTCCGTTGCTCCAGCCCTCTGGTGAACCAGTTGCAGCAGAACATCGTATGGGGACAAAAGGGCAACTTCCTGGAGGTCCCCACCGACTGCCCGCAGCGCGACGAACGGCTGGGCTGGACTGGAGACGCCCAGGTTTTTGCGCCCACGGCCTGCTTCAACATGGACGTGGCGCCCTTTTTCACGAAATGGCAGCGCGATCTTGCCGACGCCCAGGCGGAGAATGGGGCCGTGCCCTACACCATTCCCCATATCCCCCGCATCTTCAAACTTGATGACGGCGGTCCGGCCTGGGCGGACGCCGTCGTCATTTGTCCGTGGACGATTTACCGCCATTATGGGGATACCCGCATTTTAGAGCGGAACTTCGCGACGCTCGCCAGGTATGTGGATTACCTGGAATACCGAAGCGTCGGAGGGATCGTGGGCCTGCCCGGTGCTCCGGGTAATCCGGGGGTCGGCGATTGGCTGGCCATGGATGCCCCGGAGCATGACGTCAGCGCGTCTCCCACGCCCAAGGAGCTCATCGGTACGGCCTACCTCGCGCATGTGGCCGGCTTGATGTCGCGCATGGCCGAAATCCTCGGAAAAAAGAGCGCCGCCGCCGGTTACCTGCGGCTGAGGGAAAAAACGCTGCGGGCTTTTCGCCACGCGTTCGTCACCCCCGGCGGGCGGGTGTTGGGGCACAACCAGACCTCCTATCTGCTGGCGCTGGCCTTTGATCTATTGCCGGAAAGGCAGCGCGCCGGCGCCTTGAGGTTCTTGACTTCTGACATCGAGCGGCGCGGCTTCCACCTTTCCACGGGTTTCGTGGGCACCCCGCTCCTCGCGCCTGTGCTCACGCGCTTTGGGCGCCTGGACCTCGCCTACCGCCTGCTGTTGCAGGAGGACTTTCCCTCCTGGCTGTTTTGCGTCAAACAGGGCGCCACCACCATGTGGGAGCGTTGGAGCAGCTATTCACGGGAGCGCGGTTTCGGTCCCCCCACCATGAACTCCTTCAATCACTATGCCTACGGGGCCATCGGCCAATGGTTGTACACCTGTGTCGCGGGACTTGAGTGTGACCCGGAAGTCCCGGGCTTCAAACGTTTCCGCGTGCGCCCACGGCCGGGAAACCCCCACCTCAACCCTCCCGAGGGGCTCATGTCGGCCCGGATCGCCCACCGCTCCATCCATGGACTTATCGTGGTTTCCTGGCGCATCCGCTCGCGGTGTTTTGAAATGGATTTACGGGTTCCGCCTGGCACGACCGCCCGGGTTCACGTTCCAGCTCCCGACCCACGGAGTGTTCTCGAAGGGAACGGCCCTGCTTCCAAGGCCGAGGGCCTCAAAACACTGGGCTACGAAGACGGTGCGGCCATCTTCGAGGCCGCCGCGGGACGGTACAAGTTCAAGGCTCCGTGGAAGGTTATCCCCCGAAAGGCGTGACTTCGGGCTTTCTGATTTAATTCTGTGTGGTGCCGTGCGGGCGATCTTATAGGCGATGTGCCTTTTTTGCATTTTTTCCTCCTGGCGCCAGCCCTATAATAGGGAGCATGGGATGGATGGCGGTTCTCCTGGCTGAGCGGATGGGCCCGCTGAACGGCGGGCAAGGCGGCGGTCATCGGCGGATGAGTGTCGCCGATAAGCGCCGAACCCCTCCCCGGACGATCCGGTTCACCATGGTGGAGATGCTGGTCGTCATTGCCATCATCCTCATATTGATGTCTCTCATCTTGCCCTCTTTCCGGCGCGCCGTCCATCAATCTCGTCTGGTTCGTTGTGCCTCGAACCTCTCGCAACTCGGCAAGGCTGTTTCCGCCTATGCCGACGACAACTTTGGCCATTACCCGCGGCGCACCGTCAATCAACTGGGGAAACAGCCCTACGTTTTGTATGCCAACAAGGAAAGCCTGTGGGGGCCGACGCGAGACGATCGCCCTATGCTCATGCCCTATACGGAGATCAACACCATCCTGGTCTGTCCGTTGTCGCCGCTGGAAGACGGCGTGTCCCTGACCGGTTCCCTGGCCGATGCGTCCTGGGAGATATGGAGCAGCTACGACCTCTGGTTCGGCTCGGAATATGACAAGCGCTATCCTGGCGTCGGATTGTTCCGCGAGGGGGTCAGTCCGCCGGATTACCTGGGAAATAACTTCAACGTTCTGGCCGCTGATTTAGAGTGTGTCTGCGAAGGGATGGAGGGTGGGCATTACTGGGTCGCCTCCGCGCATCCTGACTTCAAACTTTTGCAGCACTTTAAAAAAACCACGAGCGGCGACAAGAACGTCTGGGGGATGATCATGTCCTTGTGGATCAACGGCTGGTGGACGAACCCCGACGACACCTCCAAGTGGAAGGACCCCGCCAACCTCAGCCGCGGCGGTCTGGACCGCAATTTCCTCACCGACGACGGCGCCGTGTACCTCCTGACGGATCTGAGTCCCAACGATCCTCGGATGGTGCGTCTTCCCTCCTATTCCAGCAACCCCGAATTGCCCCTGTACTCATCCCTGCCGCTCGCGAAATGAGGAACGTCTCCGCGATCAGGATCGCGGCGCCACCCATCCCCTGCGCGTGGGTTGGCGGCTGTCCTCCCTCTTGAAACCGGGAACCGCTCAGGGGTCGGATGCCGCCCGCGCGGGCGCGGACTGGGCGCGCGCTGAGCACCGGAACTCGTGGACCCGGGACGCGGTCATCGGGGATCCCTCGTGGGATAATTTCGCGCGCGCTCCCGGCAATCCCATCTACGTCGGGCGTGAGCCCTTCCCCTGGAGCGTGAATGGCTCTCTTTTTCACGATCCCTGCGGTGGGAACTGGTATGCCTATCCCGCGCTTTATCCGCGGAACTACTGGCCGGCGGGCCCGTGCGCGCTGCTGCGATCCGCCGATGACGGACGTTCCTGGCAGGACCTGGGCCTCGCGCTTCAGGGCGATCCGCTGAGTTTTGACCAAGGGGGCGCCACGCCCGACGTGTCCCTGCTGCATGCGGATGGCGCCTACCACATGGTGTACGACTGGGTCACCCCGGATTGCCTGGATGGGGGAATCGCCTACGCTAAGGCGTCCAGCCCCGAAGGGCCTTTTCGGAAAAGCTCGCGCCCCATCCACGCGGAATCCCGCCAGGAAGCGCTGTTGGGGCGCTACAAACGGGTCTATCTCAGCACCTTGCTGCGACGGGAGGCGGATTGGCTGATCCTCTCCGCCATGAGCACGCCGGGTAATGCGGGCAACAGTTGGGCGCTGGTGGCCTTCACCGCGGGGGATCCCGCGGATGAATGGCGCGGACCTGAAATGCTGCTCTGTCCCGAGGAGGGGGCTTATCTGCCCCAGCCGGTCGAATTCAATCACGCCTTCGTTTTTCGGGGAGAGGTCTTCGTCGCGGCCAGTTCCGTGTCCCGTAATCGCACCTATCAGTTGCTCTACCGCGCACCGCTCGCGCAGGCCCACCGCGCGGAGTCCTGGGAGATCCACCAGGAGGGTTCGCTATGGCATTGGGAACCGGGGGATTACGAGACCCTGGGCATTTGGGGCCAGTCCTTCTGCGCTGTCGCGGAGGAGGGACGGGTCACCGCGCTCTATCCCTCCCGCAATGGAGCTGACCGTGGGACGCTTTCATTGGCCACACGCCCCTGGGATGTGCCTTTCAAAGATGGCTTCGTGCTCTCCGCGCCCAATGCCCAGGCCGTCACGTTCACCCGCCAGAGCTTCGAAGACGTCACGCTGCGCCTGCGGGCGGCATCCAGCGGAGCCTTTCAAGTCCTCTGGGGATGCGCGTCACCGCTCGGTCCCGACCGCCCCTACAGCTCCGAAGGCGAGCCTTCGCCTCACACCCTGCGCGGCTTCCCCAGCTTGCGACTCCACGCGGAGGGCTGGGAGGTCTGGGACACCGGGGAGGATGGTCAGCGGAGTCTGCTCGCGAGGGGGCGACTTCCGGAGGCTGCTTCCGAATCCTGGGATCTGGAATTGACCTGGACTCCCGAAGTGGCGTGCTGGAAGCTCGGCGCGACCCTGCTCTGGCGGGGCGCGGCCTGTCGGCAAAGCGGCCGTTTCGGCCTGCTCGCCGAGCCGGGGACCTGCTTGCGCGTCCACGGCTTCGAAACCTCGACGGGCGGAAAAAAAATGCCTTTGGTGCTGCTGCCTTATGCGGGAACCATGGGCGCCGGGCTGGACGCCAGGGATTGGCAGCCCCTTGAAGCGGGCCGCCGGGTCGTCGCCTCAAGAGCTGGAGCGCGGGCGAAGTTCAACTTCCTCGGCGGCCGTTTCAGGCTACTGGCGTCCGCCGAGGATTTTGAGGTCAGCACCAACTTGCCCCCGGGTGGCGATACACTCCCGAGGGCCGTGGCCGTCAAGGCGAAAAGGGCGGGCGCCGAGCTGGAGGGATTGGAATTCGAACCCTAGAGCGTAACGTCTCAGGCACTATCGGCCCTCCCTCTCCCTTCGGGAGAGGGTCGGGGTGAGAGGTGTTGGCGTCGTGAGGATCAAGCGGACAGGATAGCGAGACGGCTTCGCGCCTTTGGAAAATCAAGCCCGGTGGATAAGATCCACAAGTATCCGTCGCCTTGTCACCCGTGGCCACTGAAAATAAACTGACGATTGCCGAGGCCTTTGCCAGTATTTGCAAGAGGCTGAACGGCCTCGAAGATCGCGTCCACGTGGCTCGGGAACACCAACTGCATCAAGGCCGTGGCATCCCGCCGGGTTGTCACCTCCACGATTTTTGGGAGTTGAAGGTGGCCCTCCAGGGTCGTTTCCTGTTCGAAACCCCTGATCATCGCGAGCACATCCCGGAAGGTCACATCCTGCTCATTCCCCCCAACACCGTCCACGTCGAATATCGAAACGGCAGTGAACTCATGGAAAAAGGATGCGCGTACCTTTATATGGCGCACCGCACTCACAACAAATGCGAGGTCGGCATCCAGTTCCGCGACCACTTCATCTTCCATGCCCTGACAGAGGAGGAGTGGATGCTTTTCAAGGGCATGATCGCCTTCACCCCGAGCGTCATTTTCGAGCGCATTGTCCCCTCTAATCGTTACGCGGCGAACCTCCAGCTCTATCAGTTATGCCTGATGCGCCTCATCCTGTCCTCGTTGCACTACATCTTGTCCCGCGAGGTCACCCAGGAACTGAACGCGACGGAATTGGCGCTGCACAGGACGGTGGGCTATCTCGAGACGCGCTTCCATCAACACGACATCTCCCTGCGATCCGTGGCCAAGGAAATAGGCGTTTCCTCCACCTATCTCAACAAGATTTATAAAGAACAGTACGGCAAATCCATATGGCAGACCATCATTGACCTCAGGCTCGAAAAGGCCGGACAGTTGCTCAAACAGAAGAAATACTCCGTCAAGGAGGTGGCCTCCTTGGCCGGATGGGCCAGTCCCTTCTATTTCTCGAAGGTCTTCAGGGAGCGGCTGGGGATTCCCCCCTCCAAATTTTAAGCGGCAGCGGCGGGGCGCCGTGCGAAATTGTAGGTTAAGAGGTTTTTTTGCGGTTTTTCCAGGGGTGCGAGTGGGTTATAATATGGGGAATATGTGCGCCATGAACAAAAGATGCCGTGTTTTCTCTTTCCTGTGTGTGCTGCTGCTCGCTGACGTCGGCGCCGCGATGGAGCTCCGCCTCGCGCCCGCGCGGCCCCAGGGCTTGGCGTCCAAGGCGCCGCCGCTTTCCGAGGAGGTTCCCGACGCCGATATCCTGGGGAGCGACGTCCACCTTGAGCCCCTTGAGGCCTACCGCTGGATAACGGAGCCGGGCTCGCCCTTCAAGGTTGCGTTGCAAGGCAATGCCCTGGGACAGGCCCGTAGCGTCGTCCTGACCGCCTGGGACTGGGAAAACCGTCCCGTCGCGCAGCGGGAGTACCCGCCCGTCTTCAAGGAGGAGCTGACCCTCCAGGTGCAGGGCCGGGGTACTTACGTGCTGACGCTGGATGGACTCAGCGGCGGAAAAGGCGTGTTCCGGCTGGTGCGCAGCTTCAGCGTCTGTCCTGACAACACCCCGCGCCGGAACACCTGGAAGCAGGGGCGTTTCTGGATCGGGCAGTGTAGTTTTCCCGGATGGCACAACGCCAAACTGAGCCACGGGCACTTCGCCCACCCCGAGGGGATGACGGCGGAACAGTCCATGGCTCGCGATGCCGAGTTGCAAGCGCGCATGGGATTGCCTATCGTGCGCATCAACCTGGACATCCGGCGCAAGGATCAACAGGGGCGTGAACTGGACTTTACCTGGGCCGACCAGTGCGTTGAAACTTTCGTCGCGCATGGCGTCGAGCTGGACCTGCAACTGTTCATGCCCTATGGCGCCGGCCAAGGCCCCATCCTGAAGAAGTATGCCGCTGTTCCGCCCGAGAAGGCGCCTTTGTACCCTTTGGAGGAGGATGCGCAGCGCTTCTTCGTGAAACAGGTCGTCGAGCGCTACGGTCAGCATGCCCGCTTCTTCCAGATCGGCAACGAACCGGACAACACGCACCAGTACCTCGGTGCGCCGGAGGATTTCGCCAACACTTTGCGCCAGTCCAGGGAGGAGATTCGCGGGCGCTGGCCCAACGCCGCGGTCACCAACGGCGGGTACGCCTTCTCCAACAGCCTCACCGCCAAGGTGGCCGCGGGGACGTTGGGCCTCACGGATTTCATTTCCTATCACTGCCATTACGACTTCCCCGCCCTCAAGAAACTCTTCGCCGAGGTCCAGGATATCCACCAGCGCGCCGGCTATAAGGATCTGCCTTATGCCATGACGGAAATGGGCTTCGGTATGTACACCGTCGCGGAGGAGCGCGGCAACGCCCAGCAAATCATGCAGAAGCTGCTCTACTGCTGGGCGCACGGCCATCTCGGAGTCATGCTCTATTCGAGCCGCGAGTTGTGGTGGCCGCGTCAGTACAAATTCATCCCCAGCGGACACCCCGACTACGGGTTCGTGGACCACTTCTATTGTCCGCGCTTCGTCTATGGCGCCGTCTCCGCCCTCATGGACCACTACGCCGGAGCCAGCTTCGAGGCGGTGCTGAAGGAGTCGGATAATTTCCATGCCTATCGGTTCCGCAGGGGCGACGACGTGCTGGTGGCTTTTTTCACCGCTGAGGCCCCGCTCAAGGTCGGCTTCACCAGCGACGGCAAGCGCGCCACGCTCCTGGACCTCATGGGAAACGAGTCGGCGCTAGAAAGTCCCTCCGTGATCGCGGTCGAGGCAGGAAACCTGCCCCAAACCCTGGTGTTCCACGGTGCGCGCGCGGTATCCCTGTCCCAGCCCTGAGCCGTCGCCGGTCTTTCGTCTTTTGACAGACTCAGCCCGACCCACGGAGTGGCGGGCCAGCGGGGAGGGGGAGGGCGAGTGGCGAGAAACTTTATGGGGCTTATTCGAATAATGCGTACTTTTCCAGAATTTTCACACGGGCGCACGGTCGAGCAAGACTGAAACCAAGGCGAGCTGCCGGGGGAATTTTCCACAGATTGCACAGATTAACACTGACAACCATCAACCCGGGCCGTCATTTTTAATCGGTGCAAATCTGTGTAATCTGTGGATGCTCCCGAGTTGAGGACGCAGAGAGCCGAGAACAAATGAGGGGCACCCTGCCAGAGGTACGCATTCTTCGGATGAGCCATTTGTAAGGGGCGCCCCTCAGGGCTAACCACGACCCGTTGCGCTTGAAACCACGGTCCCCGGCTGATAAAGGCCGCCATGAAGAAGGGCAGATGCTTGGTGACGGGCGGGGCCGGTTTCATCGGCAGCCATGTGGCCGACGCGCTCCTCGCCTCCGGCTACGAGGTGGTGGTGCTCGACGACCTGAGCGGCGGCTACACCGAGAACGTTCCCGAGCGGGCGGCCTTCGTGCGCGGCACCATCCTGGACCCTATCCTCATGGACCGGCTCTTCACGACCCACCGCTTCGACTATGTTTTTCACCTCGCCGCCTACGCCGCCGAGGGGCTCAGCCACTTCATCAAGCGCTTCAACCACAACAACAACCTCATCGGCAGCGTGAACCTCATCAACGCGGCGGTGAACTGCGGCTCGGTGCGCTGCTTCGTATTCACCTCCTCCATCGCGGTGTACGGGGAGAACCCGCTCCCCTTGCGCGAAGACATGGAGCCGCACCCCGAGGACAGCTACGGCATCGCCAAGTTCGCCGTGGAACTCGAACTCAAAGCCAGCCGCCGCCTGTTTGATCTGCCCTACGTGATTTT
>JAHFOS010000107.1:13608-15332 GCA_023261545.1 bacterium | reverse complement strand
CGCCGTGCCGCCGCTGGGCACCGCGATGACGAGCCGCGGGCTGGCCCATTTGCGATTGCCGTGCACCTTGCGGATGAAGTAGCGCAGCATCTCGCGCGTGATGTCGTAATCGGCGATGACCCCGTTCTTGAGGGGACGGATGACCTCTATTTTGCCGTGGGCCTTGCCGATCATCTCCTTGGCCACCATGCCCACTGCGTTGCCCTTGAGCCACACCACGCTGCTGCCCTTCTCCACCGCCACGACGGAGGGCTCGGAGAAGAGCACCCCCTTGCCACGAATGGACACGACGGTGTTCGCCGTGCCCAGGTCAATGCCCATGTCTATCGAGAAGATCCCGGAAGCCCAGTCGTAAAGCGAAAAACTCATTTGCGCCCAGGCGCCCAGGACGCCCCCCCCTCATGAGTTTCGGGGCTCACCAGCACCACGAGAAAAACGCGTAGGAAGGTGGGGTGGAGGATCCGCCCCTCACTTCGACGGCGGAACGAAAACGAGCCAGCCGTAATCGTAGAAGTCATGCAGCTCCATGGACTGGAGCACGACGGCGGTGAGCAGCAGGATGGTGGTGACGACGGCGAGAGCGCTGAAAACCGGGCTGCTGCCCTTGACGATGTATTGGACGTTCTCTCTGCCGCCACCGGCAGCGGCGGGGGCCGGAGCCGGACTAGTAGACTCGCGTCGAGGCACTGTCGCCCTCCTGGATCTGCTGGTTTTCGGAAACGAGGTCGGTGAGGATGCGCGCCGAGGCGTAGCTCGGATAAACGCTCTCCACCTGGACCTTGCCGATGTAGGTCCCGCCGCGATAGACGGTGAAGCGATAACCTTCCTTGACCTTGTCGCCCTTGCCCACCGAAATGAGCACCACGTTGACGTTGGGCTGCACGGCCAGCACCTTGGCATGGATGGGAACATCCGGCTCGGCGGCGCCAGCGATGATTTCAGAGATGTCAATGCCACGCTCGCGCAGCTTCTTGAGCGTCCACTCCTTCTGTTTAAGGTCATTTTCGAGTTTTTCCTTGTCGCCCTTGACCAGCGACAGGTCGGCGATGAGCTGGCTGCGCTCCTTCTCGTGCGAGACGATCTGCTCCTGGAGGTCAATGCGAATCGTCCGCGAACTCTGGGCTTCCTCCTGGGCTTTTTCCTTGGCGAGCTGGGTATCGCGCAGCTCATCCGACTTCTTGTTGAAGTTGTCATGGAGCTTGGCGAGCTCGGCCTCCTTCTCGTCCACCTTCTTCTTGATTTCAAGGATCTCTTTTTCAAGGCGCACCTTATCGTCGGCGAGCTCGTTGCGCGCGCTATCGGCGGCGATGAAGTCCTTCTTGAACCCGTCAATTTCGCGCTCCTTGTCCTTGAGCAGGTTCTCCTTCTCCTTCTTGTACTCCTCGTAGGTGTTCTGCAGATCCATCCGCGCCTTGTTGGTGGTGTGGTACTGTTCCTTCCAGTCCTGGCGGTTGGTGTAGAGCACCATGGTGAACGCGCTCCACAAGGCGCTCAAGACCAGATTGATAACGATGAAAACCTTGACCCAGGCGTTCATGAGGCTCCTTGGCGAGTGGGCGGAATGCGCGCTTCCATGCGGGGAAAGGGCGCCCGGATGTTAGCGGGCGCAGGCTTGCGGTCAAGCGGCGCGCTTTTCACAGGATTAACCCCCGGCACCCGTGGCCGTCGTCACCGCGGCGGCGGCGGAAAGCACGTCCTCCCGATGCCGCGCCACGCGGTTCACG
>JAHFOS010000107.1:0-13598 GCA_023261545.1 bacterium | reverse complement strand
GCGCAATTTCAGGATCTCATTGGCGGTTATTTCGAGGTCCGAGGCGGACCCTTGAGCCGAGGTCGAGGGCTGGTGCAGCAGGAAACGCGAATGGGGAAGGCTCAAGCGACAGCCACGCCGTCCGCCAAGGAAGATGAGCACGGCGGCGGAAGCGCAGATGCCGTTGCAGACGGTCACCACCGGGGGGGAGATGAAAGTCAGGAGGTCGTAGATGGCGAAGCCGGAATCCGCCGATCCTCCGGGGCTGTTGATATAGACATAGACGGGGTTTTTGTCGCTGTCTTCCTGCATGAGGAAGAGCTGGGCGGCCACCGATTCCACCAGCTTGTCGTCCACGGGGCGGCTCAGGAGGATGGTGCGGCTCTTGAGCAGCCGTTCCGCCAGCGGCTCCCGTTCTTCTTCCTTGTCTTTGTCCTCTTTCTTGGCGTATCGCGGCATGGTCAAGGCTCCTCTCGGGTAGGTCAGGGTTCCAGAAATTCCAGCGCGCCCTTGGCGTGGCGCTCCGTTTTAGGCACAAAAGGCAACAGTAAAGCGGCGGAACGCTGCTCCATGACCTGGTTGTAGGCGGAAAGCGCCTCCCGCGCCCGCGCCTCCGATGCCGGCTCCTGCAGGCGCATGTACTCTTCCAGCAGCTTGGAGGCGGTGAGGCGGCTGCTTTCGTCGAACAAGTCGTAGCCGCCGCGCTCGAAGTTTTTGAGCGCCGCCACGAGCTCGGAGCGTCCCGCGCGCGTGTGTTCCTGCGCCCGCGCCAGATCCTTTTGCTCCGTGTAGAGCTGGGCGAGCAACAGGCGGGCGCGGTATTTCTCGAAATAGACCTCCCGCAGCACGGCGTCCTGACGCTGGTAGAAGTCGAAGTGTTCGATGCAGCGCTCGAAGTTGCGGACCACCGCGTCCCGGCGCCCCGCGTCCCCGGCCCGGTAGCGGGCGTTGTGGCAGTCGGCGATGCCGGAGTAGCACACGCCCTGCCAGTAGCGCACCTGGACGAAGTAGGGGGCATGTCCGGCCACGTAGTCGTAGTGGGCCAGGGCGCGCTGGTAGAGGTCGAGGGCGCGGTCGTAGTTTCCCTCCAGCAGGAAACTGCGTCCGAACTGCACGTTCATATTGGCGCCGATGTAGTAGCTTTCGAAATTGGCGGCGTCGTAATCGGTGCCGGCGGTGAAGTAGGCGTCCGCCAGGCTGTGATAGCGCTCGAAAACGCGTTCGAGCCCGGCGACGTTGTCCCGCGCCCGGCGCAGGTAGTCTTCGGCGCGCGCGGCGGCGTCGCCCTTGCCCTGTTCCTTGAAACGCTTGAGCTCCTCCTGGCCCTGCTGGATCTGCGCGCGCTGCGCGGACAGCTTGTCATCCAGGTCGCGGGTGGCCGTATAATGGATCTGGCCCATCTCATAGAAGTGCTGCCCGCGCATGAGTTGCAGGGGGTAGCTCGGGTCCGGCATGACCAGCAGCATGCCGGCGGCTAGTAGCGCGGCCCGCAGTTGGGGCCGCCAACGGGGGATCGTGGCGGGCGCGGGGGGAACGAGGGGTCCCTCGGACATCCACAGCATGAGGCCCAGCAGCAGCCAGAAGGGGAAACCCGAGCAGGTGTAGCGGTAGGCCACGTCGAGCCCCTGGTGGGCGAGCTGGCTCACGAGGGCGAAAAGCAGCGCCGCGCGCAGCAACAGGGTGCGCGGGTCGTCGCGCCCGGAGGCACGCAGGAAACGGTAACTGATAGCGGCGATGAGGAGGAAGTAGAGGGTGAGTCCGATGATCCCGAGCTCACCCAGTTGGTCCAGATACTCGTTGTGGGCGTGGCTGGTCTCGGTGTTGTGCTGGTTGTATTCGATTTGAAAGATGCGCGGCGAGCGGTATTTGGGGTACATGATGCGGAAGGTGTAGGCGCCGAATCCCGTGAGCCAGCGCCAGGGCCCGAAGGCCGTCCAGGACCCGCCCCAGGCGGTGGCGCCGGGCCAAGCCTCGGCGTCGTGGAGCCAGGCGTCCCAGTAGGACTTCCAGGTGTGGACGCGCAGCTCATTGGAGGAAGACTGAATGGTGAAGATGCTCATGAAGCGGCCGGGATCGCGCTGATAGATGACGGTCGTCGCCGCGGCGATGAGGAAGAGCGAGATGACCACCAATCGGAGCGTCCAGCGCAGCGGCAGCAGGCGCCGGAGCACGATGACCGTCAGGGCGAAAACGACGAAGCACAGCAACCCGAAGAAAAAGCCGATCTGGGAGCTGCGGTTGCCGAGTTCGGCGATGTGGTAGAAACCGAGCAGCGCCAGGGCCAAGAGCCCGTGGGCCAGTGCGAGTCGCAAGGTTGGCGTGGTGCCTGAAGGCGAAAATAATTTCGGCATCTTGAAACACAGCGCCACATAAGTGCCATAGACCGCCAGCGCCAGTAAGCCTTGGCCGGACCAAAATAAGACATTCAACAATCCGGTCCCCGTCTGGCCGAGCACACAGGCTCCGAAGCAGCCCAGGGCCACCATGGTGATGAGACCCAAGAAATTCAGGATCACCCGCCACGCCGGCTGGCCGAGGCCGTCAAAGCTCAGCGTCGCCGCGCGATACATCATCAGGATGCAGGAGATGTTGAGGAAGGCCGTCAGGAAGTTCTTGTTGCCGAAAGTCCCCGCATCCTCCTTGCCGGCGAAAAAGCTGTTGGGGCTCAGGGCCAGCAGCTTGCCGCCCGGGTTCAGGGCCTGGATGCGCTCCAGGAAGGGCGCGGGGTAGAAGAGCCACTTGAAAAACGGCCCCAGGATGGGGAACTCCGCGAAATCAAAAGGGGCGTCTTTCGGGGACACCGGCTTGTCCAGGACGGCGCTGCGCCAACCGTCCACCCACAGCAGCCACATATAGAGGTGCGCGATGACGGCGCAGATCAGGATGACGTTGATCAGCCGCTCGAATTGCGCGCGCGTGCGGCAGAAGTAGGGCACGGACAGGGCGATGATGGGATACCAGAAGATGCGCGACATGTCGCGCCAACTGATGACTCCGCAGATGGAGTTGAAGCTCTTGAAGATCTCCCAGAGCAGGTAGGCCCACATCAGGCGCAAAGCGAACCCCGAAGCCATGGCGGGGGCCTGGCGGCTGATGAGCTGGTGCAGGACCATGAGGCACCCCAAGCCCAACCCGCAGTATTGGAGCAGCAGGATCTTGGCCTGAAAGATGTACATGGTCTCTTTGCAGAAGGCCAAGGGGATGGCGAAAGCCGCGGCGGCGAGCAGGAAACGCCCGGCGGCCAGGATGCGCTCCTCGGCCAGTCCCCCTTGCGCGGACAGGGCCGCGTCCCTCGGGCTCGGGCCCACGCCGGCCCTATTCGCCGTGGTAATCGAGGAGCGTGCGGGGGTTGTATTTCTTCAGGCGCTCGGGAAAGCCCAGGAAGGGCAGACCGATGACGCTGAAGATGCCCGCCACTTCCACGCCCTTGGCTTCGAGAAGGGCGCAGGCGGCCTCCAGCGTTCCCCCGGTGGCGATGAGGTCGTCCACCACCAGCCAGCGCCCCCCCTGGGCGAGGTCCAATTCCTGCACTTCCAAACTGGCGTTGCCATACTCCAGGGTATAGGCGCGCTTGAGCGTGGGGTTGGGCAGCTTGCCGGGCTTGCGGGCGAGATAGACGGGCTTGCGATGGCGGAAGCCCGCCACGGCGGCGAAGAGGAAGCCGCGCGACTCCACGGCCAGCAGCGCGTCATAAGAGGAGACGGGGAACAGGGCGTCCAGATCGCGCTGCACCTGGCCGAAACCCTCCGGATGGGCAATCAGCAAGGTGATATCATAGAAGAGGATGCCGGGTTTGGGAAAATTCGGAACCTTGCGGATCAGCCGGTCGTAGTCGTAATTGCTCATTTTTCCTGGTACTCCGTGTCCTCAATTCGGATTTATCCACAGATTACACCGATGGGTACTGATTAAAGAAGCCATCTATGATTGATGATTTTCTATGTTAATCTGTGTCATCTGTGGAAAAATCCCCCCCGGTATTACGCTTTGGATCCCGCCTTGCCAGAACGTACACCAGTGTGAAAAATCTTGAAAAGTACGCACTATTCGGATGAGCGAAGAATCTGAGGTTTCGGCGCGCGCACCCTAGTATGGGAAGGCACCGATTCGGTCAAATGCACCGTGGGACCGACGCGGCTGTATTCGCCGATTTCCACGGGTCCGGAAATAACGCTGTAGGGATAGACGTTGACGCCCTCCGCGAGGACCGGGTAGCCGGGTTTGAGCTCGCTGCTCCCCAGGGTGACGGAATGGAAGATGGAGCAGCGGTGGGCGATGCGCACCCCCTCGCCGATGACCACCCCGCGCCCGTGGGGGAAGGTGACCCCGCCGGCTATTTCGGCGCGGTAGTGGATATCGCAACCGGTGAGAAAACGGCTGGCGAAGGTCATGAAGCGCGCCAGGGGCACCAGACGCCAGGCAAAAAAGAGCCGCGCCAGCCGATAGGAAAGCAGGACAGCGAAGCCAGGGTGGAAAAGGTAGCTCAGAAAGGTCAGCGTCCCGCGACGCCCGGAGCAGGCGGCGAGATCGGCGCCGATATCACGCAGCGTGCGGGCCAGCGTCGGGTCCGGATTCACGAAGTCGGACTCTTGAGTTGGAAAGGGTTCCCGTCGGCGCCGATATCGCGCAGCGTCCAAGCCAGGGTCATTCCGGAATTCACGAGATCAGACTCTTGAGCTGGAAAGAGTCCTATTATACTCCGGTCCTGATGCGGGCGAGGCACGACAGCCGAAGGTGGGAGGGGAGAGCCGCCGCCGTGGTGCTGGCTGCGGTGTTGGGGCTGGCGTTGGCGTGTTCCAAGGCTTCCGATGCCCCGGCGGGATATTCCATCAATCGCGACGCCAGCAATAACATCATCCCCCAGGAAATCCGCGAGGCCTTCGTCGAGATCCCCGCCGGCACGGCGACGCTGGGCTACTCCGGCAGCTCATCCAGCATCGCCGGGACGACGGATTCCAACGTGCACGCCAAGAGCTTTGACACCTTCCAGATCATGAAAAGCGAGATCACGGTGCTCATGTACACCGTCTTCTTGAATTCGCCGCTTCCCGACGGCTCCACCGAGACCAGCCGCGGCGTCCATTTCCGCACGGCCATGCAGAACGATCTCTTCGCCGGCATCTACCGCACCGATCCCAAGGGCGGGCTCATCGTGAGCGAGACGGCCAATATCACCACGACCGGCAACTCAAACTCCACCGTGGGCCTGGGCGGCATTTTTGGCAAGGCTTTCGTGGATCCCTTTACCGTGAGCAAGGCGGAACTGGCCGGGCGCCTCGCCCCCAAGTTTGCCGCCGCGACATCGGGCACCAGCGGTGGTTCTGGTGGCACTGGCGGAGATACCGGCGGCGCGGTGGTTTACAACGTCGTCTCCGGCCGCGAGCACTATCCGGTGGTTTTCGTGGACAAAAGCGACGCCGCCGCCTTCGCCTCCTGGCTCGGTCCCCAATACCGCCTGCCCACGGAGGACGAATGGGAGTACTGCGCCATCGGCGGGATTTCAGGCGCCGACTTTCCCACGTCCCCAGCGCGGGTGCCGAGCGGCAATACCGTCGCACAGTTCCAGACCACCTTTCACACGCTGGCCAATTTCCAGGGGGCCTACGCGCAGCCGCTGTTCTCGACGCCCGTCAAGAGCTATTTCTCCAATGCCTTCGGCCTCTACGACATGGCCGGCAACGTCTATGAGTGGACGCTGGCCACTCCCTCCGAGGCTTCGGGGACGGCCAGCTACCTCAAGGGTGGGAGTTGGAATACACGCAAATTGCAGGATCTGGCGGTGTGGGCGCGGGTGGGGCCCTTCACGGCCACCAACGCGGCCAGCGATTTGGGTTTCCGGCTGGTCTTCTTCCGCCAGAACTTCACCACCGTTTCTGGTTTTTCCACAAACTAGAGCGTATTCCGTTTCCGTCCCGCCCGCGCGCGCTTGAAACCGTCTCCTTTCGATTCGCTCCTGCAGGAGTTGGCCCGCAAGGATTTCCTCACCTACCAGCATGGGGTCGCGGTGGCCGAACACATGGGTCGCTTCGCCGAACACATGAAAATGGGCGAGGCCGAGTCCCGTGAGGCGGAAATCCTCGGCGCCATCCACGACCTCGGCAAGCTCAGGGTTGCCGCCGCGCTCTTCAAGAAACTCCAGGCGGGGATGCTGCTCGCCAACGATGAGCGCACCGCTCTGCGCACCACGCCCGCCCAGTTGCTTGAGGTGCTGGCCGGCCAGCCGCTCCCCGACCGCCTGCGCAAAGCCATCGAGCAGATGCGCTGCCGTTTTGACGGCAAAGGGGAACCGCCCTTGAAGGGCAAGAATATTCACCCCTACGCGCGCATGCTGGCCATTGCCGATTGCTACGACATGCTGACCCGGCAACGCACCGGGCGCCTGCCCCTGAGCGAAGCCCAGTCCCGGCAGGTGCTGATGCGCAACGCCGGCGTGCTTTTCGACCCCGAGCTCGTGCGCGCCTTTCTCGCCATGATGGAAGGGACGGCCGCTCCGCCGCGCGGTTGACGGCCTCTCCCCCGGGGTAGCCTGCAAGCTTGCGGCGGCATCGCCAAGTGGCCAAGGCAATGGTTTGCAAAACCATCATCCCCCGGTTCGAATCCGGGTGCCGCCTTCTCCCGTGATCGGCGCGAACCCGGCGGACGGAACCAAAAAAGTAGTTCGTCTCCGCTTCCCCCTCCGCGTGAATAAATCCCCGTCTTCTCTTCATATTTCACACCAGCGCCGAACGCAGAATTTTTTTTGCACGCGGAGACGCGGAGAGCGCGGAGAGCGCGGAGAGCGCGGAGAGCGCGGAGGAGATAAGTCACATGTCTGGTTTTTTCAAGGCACTAAAGACTCCCATTCCCTCCGGCAGTCCCGATCTTGACCACCTGCTCGCGGGCGGTCTGCCGGCGGGTGCCATCACCGAGATCGCCGCGCCTTGGGGTTCAGAGGCTGCCCAGCGCATTGCCGCGGCCATAGCTTGGCAGCGCGCAAAATCAGGTTTTCCAGTCTTTTGGATCTCTCTGGACCCTGACGGCGGGTGGGTCCGCAAACTCGGGGCTGCCATCGAACCGATTCCTGAAAATCTGGTTGAACTGCAACCAAAAGACGGCGAAGAAGCCATGGGCCTGGCGAAACTGGTCCTCGCCACCCCCGGAGCACTGGCGGTTCTGGATTCCATCCCCCGCTTTTCGAGCCGCCGCGAAAAAGCCAGTGTGGCAAATAACGCCGAGAGCGGGGCGCGCGGGCTTTTGTCCCGAGGTCTCAAGCGTCTCGCCCCGATCCTCGCGGGAGCGGGGAGCGCGCTACTGGTGCTGGAAGGAGTACGATTGCGCAGCGACGAAGAGGGCCGGTTGGCGCGCTTTCCTTGCGCGGGGCTTGCGCTGCGCCTGCGGGCCGCGGCCAGTCTTTTCGCCATAGAGCAGGAAGCCGGGGGGTTCGAGGTGACCCTCATAAAACCGCGGCCAAGACGAAAACGCACGCTGGCTTCCATCTAGTTGTTCTTCCCCCGGTGAAGCGCCTTGACGCTCCGCCCCCGCGGGTAGCTTGCGCGGCCAGGGTAAAAACATGAGAGTACAACACCGCAAGAGCAGCAGGAAACGCATCCGCATGGGCGGTTTCCGCCAGAGGATGAAAACGCGCGGCGGGCGCAAGATCCTGAAGTCGCGGAGAAGGCTCGGCCGGGAACTCTGCGCCGCCAAACGGCGCAAGTGAACGTTCGGGATTCGCGGGAGGTTGGGCGTCAGCGGGCCGGCATCCAGTGCGCCTTGAGCTGAAGAAGGCCGTCGAGGTCCTGCTTTTCGTCCACGATCACCCTTTAAGCATCGGCGATTTCCAGAAGATCATCGGCGCAGAGGCGCGCCGCGATGAAGTTGAGGAGTGTCTGGCGGCCCTGAGCCGTGAGCTGGCGCTGGCCGACAAGCCGTTCAGCCTGGAGCATATCTCCGGCGGTTACCAGTTGCTCACCCGCCCTGAATACGAGGGGCTGATCCGCAGGTTGGTGGAGGTCAAGAAACAGGAGTCGCTCACCCGCACCCAGCTTGAAACCCTGGCCGTCATCGCCTACAGCCAGCCCGTGACCAAGGGTGAGGTGGACAGCATCCGCGGCGTCAACTGCGCCCCCGCGGTCAAGGTGCTGCAGGAACGGGGCTTCATCCAGACGGCCGGGCGCGCGGAGCGCCTCGGTGCCCCGCTGCTCTATGCCACGAGCCAGCGTTTCCTTGAGGTTTTTGGTCTCAAAGACGCTGGCGAGTTGCCCGAACGTGAGGACGTGCTGCAAACCCTGCGTGAGCGCATCAAAGCCAGAAAGTCCGAATCCCCCCCACCCGAGCCCGCCCATGCCGCGCCGCAGTGATATAAAGACCATCCTCCTCATCGGATCGGGACCCATCGTCATCGGCCAGGCCTGCGAGTTCGACTATTCCGGGACTCAGGCCTTGAAGGCCCTCAAGGAAGAGGGCTACCGGCTGATCCTCGCGAACTCAAACCCGGCCACCATCATGACCGATCCGGAGATGGCCCACGCCACCTACATCGAGCCGCTCACCCCCGAGGTGCTCGAACTCATCATCGCCAAGGAGAAACCGGATGCCGTTCTGCCCACGCTCGGCGGCCAGACGGCGCTCAACCTCACCATCGCCCTGGCCGAGCGCGGCGTTTTCGAGCGCCACGGCGTCAAGGTCATCGGGGCCGATATCCCCGCCATCATGAAGGCCGAGAAGCGCAGCCTCTTCAAGGAGGCGATGCTGCGCATCGGGCTCGACGTTCCGCGCAGTTTCATCGTGAACGAGGACGCCCAGGTGGAGGGGGTCATCCGCGCCATCGGCCTGCCCGCCATCGTGCGCCCCAGCTACACCCTCGGAGGCATCGGCGGCGGCGTGGCTTTTTCCACGGATGAGCTGCGGGCGCAGATCGCCAGGGGGCTCCAGGCTAGTCAGAAGCACGAGGTCATCGTCGAGGAGTACCTGGACGGCTGGAAGGAGTTCGAGCTGGAGGTGATGCGCGACCACAAGGACAACGTGGTCATCATCTGCTCCATCGAGAACTTCGACCCCATGGGCGTCCACACCGGCGACTCCATCACCGTGGCCCCGGCGCAGACGCTCACCGACAAGCAGTACCAGGAGCTGCGCGACATGTCCATCGCCATCATGCGCGAAATCGGCGTGGAGACGGGCGGCTCCAACATCCAGTTCGCGGTGAACCCGCGCGACGGGCACGTCAAGGTCATCGAGATGAACCCGCGCGTCTCGCGCAGCTCGGCGCTCGCGAGCAAGGCCACGGGCTTCCCCATCGCCAAGTTCGCGGCCAAGCTGGCCGTGGGTTACAGCCTGGACGAGCTGCTGAACGACATCACGCGCAAGACGCCCGCCTGTTTCGAGCCGGCCATTGACTATGTGGTGACCAAGATCCCGCGCTTCGCCTTCGAGAAGTTCCCCCAGGCCGATCCGCGCCTCACTAGCCAGATGAAGTCGGTGGGCGAGACCATGGCCATCGGGCGCACCTTCAAGGAATCCTTCCAGAAGGCGCTGCGCGGCCTGGAAATCGGCTGCAACGGGTTTGGCCTCGACCGCAAGTCCGCGGAGTTCGACGCCCGGCCCCGGGAGCGCGTGCTCGCGGACCTCAAGGTGCCCACTGCGGATCGCGTCTTCCAGCTCCATGCGGCGCTGAAGCACGGCGTGACCATCGAGGAGCTCCACCGCGTCACCGGCATTGACCCTTGGTTCCTGTTCCACTTGCGCGAACTGGCGGGCTTCGAGGTGGAGCTCCTGCGCGCGCGCGGCGACGAGGCGGCGCAGCGCGCGCTGCTCAGGACCGCCAAGCGACGCGGCTATTCCGACCGCCAGCTCGCCCAGGCCTGGGGGCTCGCGCCCGAGGCGCTGCGCTTGCTGCGCCGCGCCTGCGGAGTGCAGCCCACCTACAAGATGGTGGACACCTGCGCCGGGGAATTCGAGTCCGCCACGCCCTACTTCTACAGCACCTACGAGCAGGAAAACGAGGCGCTGCCCAGCGCCAAGCGCAAGATCCTCATCATCGGCGGCGGCCCCAACCGCATCGGCCAGGGCATCGAGTTCGATTATTGCTGCGTGCATGCCAGTCTGGCGCTGCGGGCCGCGGGTTTCGAGACCATCATGGTGAACTCCAACCCCGAGACGGTGAGCACCGACTATGATATTTCCAGCCGCCTCTACTTCGAGCCGGTGACCCTTGAGGACGTGCTCAACATCATCGAGCTGGAGAAACCCGAGGGCGTCATCGTGCAATTCGGCGGCCAGACGCCGCTCAACCTCGCCATGGACCTCAAACGCGCGGGCGTGCCCATCATCGGCACGCCGCCCGAGCAGATCGAGGCCGCCGGCAACCGCGCGCTGTTCAAGGCCATCGTGGAGGAACTGGGCTTGCTGCAGCCCCGCAACGACGCGGCGGTGTCTCTGGATGAGGCGACGGCCAAGGCCGCGTCCATCGGCTATCCCGTGGTGGTGCGTCCCTCCTTCGTGCTGGGGGGCCGCGCCATGGAGGTCGTGTACAACGAGGCCGATCTGCGGCGCTACTTCGCCGAAGCGGTGCGCGCCTCCCCGGATGCCCCGGTGCTGCTGGATCGCTTCCTCGACCGCGCCATCGAGGTGGACGTGGACCTGTTGCGCGACACGACGGGCGCGAGCGTCATCGGCGCCGTCATGGAGCACATCGAGGAGTGCGGCATCCACAGCGGCGACAGCGCCTGTTCCATCCCGCCTTTCCGACTCGGTCCCGGGATCGTGCGCGGGCTCGAAGCCGCCGCGCGCGCCCTGGCCGACCGGCTCAAGGTGGTGGGCCTCATGAACGTGCAGTTCGCCGTGCGCGAGGACCGCATTTACCTCATCGAGGTGAACCCGCGCGCCTCGCGTACCGTGCCCTTCGTTTCCAAGGCCATCGGGGTGCCGCTCGCCAAGCTGGCGAGCCTGGTGATGGTGGGCCAGACGCTGGCGGAACTCGGCTTCACGCGCGAGGTGCGCCCGGTGGCGACCTGCGTCAAGGAAGTGGTACTGCCCTTCGCGCGTTTCACCGGTTCCGACATCCTCTTGAGCCCCGAGATGAAGAGCACCGGCGAGGTCATGGGCATTGCGCCGGATTTCGAGACGGCTTACGCCAAGTCGCAATCCGCCGCGGGTACGCCGTTGCCCAAGAAGGGTTCGGTCTTCATCTCGGTGCGCGACCAGGATCGGCCCGCCATCGTGCGCGCGGCGCGGCGCCTCGCCGAGCTCGGCTTCGAGCTGTGCGCCACTCCGGGCACGGCGCGCGACCTTGAGGCCGCTGGCGTGCCGGTGCGCGCGGTCAAAAAGATCCAGGACGGCGAGCCCAACGCGCTGACGTTCATGAAGGATCGCGTCCTCAAGATGATCATCATGACGTCTTCGCCGCACAGCAGCCAGCACGAGGTGCGCGTGCGCCAACTGGCTATCCTCCACGATTTGCCCATCTACACCACGGTTTCGGGCGCCGAGGCGGCGGTGGCGGCCATCGCGGCCATCCGAAAGTCCGCACCGGGCGTACTATCGCTCCAGGAGGTCCACCGCGCCATCGCCGTTCGGGATGGGCGGTGAGGCCGGCGGGGAATCCGCCGAGCGCATTTTCGCGGTTTAAGATGGCGTCATGCCCCGCGGCTTGAAGAGCGGTTTGATTGCAGCCGGCGTGGCTTTGCTGGCGGCCCTGGCCGTGGTTGTCACCGAAGACACCCTGTCAGGAAGGCTCGGCACGTCCCCTCTGATCGATGAATTGCAATTCTTGAAAAAAGAGCTGCAACGCGCCCAGCCCCTCGCGCCCAGCGTCGCGGCGACGCCGGCGACAAATGCTCCGGAGCTCCTGCACCGCAAACGCCATGAGTTTCCGCGGCCACCGTTGTACAACGTGAGCCAGCGCGGCGCGGAAATCGTGCTGGATGGAAATTTGCGGGAGCCGGACTGGTCGCGGGCCGCCTGGCTCACTTCGACCCTGGACAACCAGGGCAACAGCCACCTGCACACCCTGAAACTCGCCCTGCTCTGGGACGAGGAGCACCTGTATGTCGCGGGGGTCTGCGAGGATCCGGAAATCGCCAGCAAGTTCAAGCGCCACGACGATCCCCTGTGGGATGCCGACGTGCTCGAGCTCTACTTCGACGTCAGCACCGCCAACTATGGCCATTACCAGCTCGACATCTCGCCCAACGGCGTGACCTACGATAACTACGTGGCGTTCGGGCTGCGCGATACCTTGAGAGCGCCCCCGGACGATGTCCCCGTTGTCAAGCAGTTGGGTTTGACCAAGGACGTCTGGGAAAGCGGGGCCGAGGCGCGCACGCAGCCCTGGCGGGAAGGGGCGAAGCGCGGTTTTTCCGTCGAGTGCCGGCTGCGCTGGCGGGACCTCGAAATCAAGAACTGGAAGAGCCGGCCCTGGCCCCTGCCCGGCATGAAAGGCACCATCAATTTCAGTTACTATGATGGCGGCGCCAGCGGCAACGCGGAGCGGCGCCATTACTCCCTGATGCCCACCTTCGTTGATTTCTGGCCCCATGTTCCCGACGCCTGCACGGAGTACGTCTTGGCGGGCGCGAGCCCCGGACACGCCGCGTCCGGAAACGTAAATCCGTAAAACGATAACAGCCGCTTTCCGGGCGGTTGGAAAGCCGCGCCGCGCTCCATAATAGCCGCCCCATGCGCAGGAATATCGTTCACAGCGGCGCCGACGCGCTCACCTACGAAATCCGCTCCATCGTGGCCAAAGGCCAGCGCATGCGCGAGTGCGGGGTGGAGATGGTCTGGGAGAACATCGGCGATCCCATCCAGAAGGGCGACCGGCCGGCACCCTGGATCATGGAAATCGCCCGCGAGGCCCTGGAGCGGCCCGAGACCTGGGGTTACTGCGACACCAAGGGCCGGCCCGACGCGCGCGAGGTGCTGGCGGACTTCATCAACCGCCGCGGCGGGGCGAAGGTCACCCCGGACGACATCCTGTTCTTCAACGGTCTGGGCGACGCCATTTCCACCATTTTCGCCCACATGCGCCGCGAGGCACGCGTGCTGGGGCCGAGTCCGGCCTACTCCACCTTCTCTTCGGCGGAGGCCGCGCACAGCGGCTACGAGCACCTCACCTACCGGCTCGATCCTACAAAAGGGTGGATGCCCGATCTGGAAGAGATGCGCATGAAGGTGCACTACAACGACACCATAGCCGGCATCCTGCTCATCAATCCCAACAACCCCACCGGCGCCGTCTATCCCCGCGCGGTGCTCGAAGAAATAGTGGCCATCGCCAAGACCTACAACCTGATGATCATCTGCGACGAAATCTACAGCCACCTGGTCTTCAACGGCCGCGCGCTGCACCTGAGCGAGGTGCTCGGCGACGTGCCGGCGCTGAGCCTCAGAGGCATCTCCAAGGAGTTCCCCTGGCCCGGCAGCCGCTGCGGCTGGATCGAAATCCTGAACCGCGGGGTGGACCGCACCTTCGATCGCTTCGTGCAGTCGCTGCTGGACGCCAAGATGCTCGAAGTGTGCAGCACCAGCCTGCCGCAAGCCGTTATTCCCAGGGTCTTCCGCGATGCGCGCTTCCTCGACCACCTCGCCCGCCGCCAGGCCATGTACGCCGCGCGCGCCGCGGAGGCCGATCAGGCGCTCTC
>JAHFOS010000106.1 GCA_023261545.1 bacterium | reverse complement strand
CCCGGACGCAAGCTCGAAGAGATCCCCGCGGATCACCCCATCTATCGCGGAGCCTTCAACATCACGCGCAGCGACTACCTGCCCGGAGCGAATCCGCCCGACGGCACGCCGACCCGCCCCTATCTGCTCGGGGTGCGCGTCGCGGGCGAATTCCGGGTGATCTACAGTCCGCTCGATCTCGAAGCCGGCTGGGGCGGCTGCGAGCACCCGCTGTGCCGCGGCTTCGCCCCCGCGTCGGCCCAGGAGCTTGGCGTCAACCTGGTCCTCTACGCCATGACTCACTGAGAGCTTGCTTACAAAGCGTCTTCCATATCGCTTTTTAATATTTTATAAATAATATTTCACCACAGAGACACAGAGAGCACAGAGATAAAATGAAGAAATACTTAAGATCGCCATTTCGCCCCTGCATATTCTCAGTGTCCTCTGTGTCTCTGTGGTAAGTAAGTTCATACTTTTTAAACAGGCTCTGAGGCCATGGCGCTGATCTCCTATCAATTCGAGGGACGCAGCCATGAGGTGCGACTCGATGATCGCACCACCATTGGCCGCGCCGATACCAATACCATCTGCATCCCGGAAAAGACCCTGTCGCGCCACCACGCGCTCATCGCGCGCGAGGGTAATGAATTCGTGGTGCGCGACCTCGAGAGCCGCCACGGCATCAGCAGCGGCCGCGAGAAGGTGAGCGAACTGAGCCTCCAGGACGGCATGGTCTTCGCGCTCGGAACCATCGAGTTCTCCTTCCGCAATGTCACAGCCGACGCCGTGGACGAGGAGGACTGGCCCGAGTCCGTCGCTGTCGCCCCGCCCCCCGCCGTGGAGGTCAAGGCAAAGTACGCGGCCCCCGCCGAAATGAACCGACCCGAATCCGTCGCCGCCGCCCCCCTGCGCGCCGTCGAAGATGTCAAGGCAAAACCGGTGGCCGCTCGAACCGAAGTGGACCGACCCGGAGCCGTTGCTGCCGCCCCTCCCCCGCATGCCGTCAGGGAGGCCAAGGCAAAGGCGGGAAACACCGTCGCCGAGGTATCTGCCTCCCCCCTTGAAGAAGCCGTCGCCTTCAAGCAGGCCTGGGAAAACCTGCTCGCCGAATCCGCCAAAATCATCGTCGGGCAGAAGCCGGTGCTGGAGCAGATCCTGTGTTCGATGTTCAGCCAGGGGCATGCCCTGCTCATCGGCGTGCCGGGCCTGGCCAAGACCCTGATGGTCAAGGTGCTGGCCTCCACCCTGCACCTCGAAATGAACCGCATCCAGTTCACCCCCGACCTCATGCCCGCCGATATCACCGGCACCGACATCCTGGAAGAGGACCGCAGCACCGGCGAGCGCCGCTTCCGCTTCAACCGCGGCCCCCTTTTCGCCAACATCCTGCTGGCGGACGAGATCAACCGCACGCCGCCCAAGACCCAGGCGGCGCTGCTGGAGGCCATGCAGGAGCACCGCGTGACAGCCTCCGGCGCGACCCACGCCCTGCCCGAACCCTTCCTGGTGCTCGCCACGCAGAACCCCATCGAGCAGGAAGGCACCTATCCCCTGCCCGAGGCGCAACTGGACCGCTTCATGTTCTGCATCACCTTGGATTACCCCGCGCGCGCCGACGAGGAGCGCATCCTGCTGGAGACCACCTCCGGGCGCGAAAACGAGGTGCGGCGCGTGCTGGATGGGCCCGGAATCCAGCGCTTCCAGCGCCTGGTGCGGCGCGTGCCCGTGAGCCCGTATGTAGCGAGTTACGTCGCCGCGCTCATCCGTGCCACGCGCCCCGCCGACCCCGAGGCCCCCGACTTCGTGCGCCGCTGGGTGCGCTGGGGCGCGGGCACGCGCGCGGGCCAGGCCTTGCTCCTGGCCGCCAAAGTGCAGGCCCTGCTGGAAGGCCGCCCCAGCCCCTCCTGCGCGGACGTGCGCCGCTACGCCGCCCCGGTCCTGCGCCACCGCATCTTCGCCAACTTCGCGGCGGCCAGCGAAGGCGCCTCCCCCGACGAAATCGTGCGCCGGCTGCTGGACCACGTGAAGGAACCGCGTCCGGCCTGAAGGCTCCCTCCGGGGATTGCCGCAGATGAAGTGGCCTCCGAAACACGAGACAGAAAAGCCTATCGCGCCGCAAAATGATGCGTTGACATCAAAAAAAATGACGCTATGATGCGGGTGTGCGCACGACTCTCGATATTGAGGTTTCCATCTTAAAGGACCTTAAAGAGCGCGCCCATCAGGAGGGCACGCCTATAAAGAAACTTGTCAATGCCGCGCTCAAGAAGGGGTTGGAGGAAATTTCGCGGCCCAAGGCGCGGCGCGCCTTTCGTGTTCATGCCCGTTCGTTGGGCAAGCCGCTGCCACCCTTCACGAACCTCGACAAGGCACTGCAAATCGCCGACATGTTGGGTGATGAGGAGATACTCAGAAAAATGTCTCTTGGGAAATAGCCGCTGATCATTCCCGACGTCAATCTGCTGATTTACGCCTACAATCAGGACGAAACGCAGTACCTCAAGGCTCGGATGTGGTTGGAGGAAATCCTTTCTGGCAACGAAGTGGTGGGGTTGCCGTGGCTGACCATTCTGGGTTTCTTGCGCATTTCGACCCATCGCCGCATTTTTCCGAATCCCTATTCGCCTCTGGAATCCCTGACGATCATTGAGAAATGGCTGGCCTGTGCGAGCGTGAAAATCCTGGAACCCGGGCCGCAACACTGGCGTATCCTGCGATCCGTCATAGCGGAATTGGGCACCGCTGGCAACCTCACTTCCGACGCGCACCTAGCCGCCATGGCCTTGGAATACGACGCCGAACTCTATTCCAACGACCGCGACTTTACGCGCATAGCAAAACTCCGCTGGGTGAATCCCTTGAATCCCTGAGCTTTGCGAGGCTCTGGCCGTCCTGGAGGCCCTGGCAGGCGCCGGTGATGGAAAGCTCAATCGCACCTATCTGCTTGAGGCGTGTTGCTATTTGGCCGCGCCGATCCGCACCCAGCCGATCCCGAAGGCCCCGACTTCGTGCGCCGCTGAGTGCGCTGGGGCATGGGCAGGCGCTGCTCGAAGGCCGCCCCAGCCCCTCCTGCGCGGACGTGCGCCGCTACGCCGCCCCGGTCCTGCGCCACCGCATCTTCGCGAACTTCGCGGCGGCCAGCGAAGGCGCCTCCCCCGACGAAATCGTGTGCCGGCTGCTGGAGCACGTGAAGGATCCGGTGGCAGATTCCTCCAGCAGGCGGGCTGCCTTGTTGATCTTCGTGTTTTCTATCATGGGCCGGAGCGTCAGCACAGGATTTTATCCGCTGGGCGGGACATGAAAGTCGCGGCACTTGATGGCCCGCCTTCTCTGAAAGCGCCACTTTTCAAGCTGGGCCTCGAAAGTGCGCCCTGCGGCTGGGTCGAGCAGAATACGGAGTGGGGCATGGTATCCCCCGGGCCGGGATTAACGATACCGGCCCTTGACAAGCATCGTTCTATATTTTATAATGTTCATTTCAAATGAACGAAAGATTACTAGTGAACAACAAGGCCGCCCTGGCCGAGGTCTGCCGCCAGAAGCTTGAACAAGCTCTGGGGGTGGGCGTGAGGCTTGAGCCGGCTGCCGGCGCGCACGACCGCGGTTACGATTTCGACCTCCATATCGCGGTCAAGCCGCCTTTGCACCTCGTTGTCGAGGTAAAGACCCGCATCGCCACGCGCCATCAAGCTCTTCAAATCATCTTTCAACTTCAACGCCATGCAGGAGAAAAAACGACGGCGGCTGTGTTCGCCGATTGGATTCCAGAGCTGGCCGCGGACGAGTTTCGGAAGGCCGGGATATTTTACGTTGACGCCCAGGGAAAAATGTTCCTGCGCAGGCCACCGCGGATCATGCTGGATATTCAGGGGCGAAAGCCGGAGCGTCCCCTTAAAGCCGAGCCCGGCCGTCTGATCGAGGCCGGCGGGCTTAAGGTCGTTCATTACCTGCTGACCCATCCTCAAGCCGCGGGCGCTCCCTTGCGCGCCATCGCCAAAGGCGCCGGCGTGGCCCTGGGAACAGCGCATGTCGTTCGGGCGGAACTGCGGCGCGCTCAATGGCTTCTTCCCGCGGCCGACAAAAAGGCGCGCTTCGGAGATCTTAAGGGCCTCATCGAGCTCTTTGTGCGCGGGTATGCCCTCAAGCTGCGGCCCACATGCATGATCGGGCGCTATCAACATAAAACCAAAGCGCCCCAAGAAATTCTGCAGGGAATCGCGCGGCGCCTTGCGGGAACGACGGGCCAATGGGCCGTGACCGGGGGCATGGCGGCGCGGGAGCTAACCCGGCATCTGGAGCCGGACACCGTCACGCTCTTCGTTGACGAGCAGACGCGTTTGAAGCTTGGTGAGGAGCCGATGCTGCGCAACGACACCGGCGGCAACATCACCTTGCTTCGACTTCCCGATCCGACGTTCGTGACGGAGGAAACGCAGGGTCCCTGGCCGCTGGCCACGCCGTTTTTGATTTATGCGGAGCTCCTCCAGGATGGCGGTCAGCGTGAACTTGAAACAGCCCAGATGATCTACGAGCGCTTCATCGAGCCGCAGGTGCCCCACGGAAGATGAGCTTAAGAAGACGGTGCTCGACGTCTGCGCCGCCGCGGAGAAGCTCGAGATCCGGGTCGTCTTGGTCGGAGCGCTCGTGGCCCAGTTCAGCCCCGAGATGGGTGCCGACTATCCCAAGTTCCGAGGAACAAACGATGCCGATTTCGGGGTCGCCGTGCGTGACTGGGATTCCTATAAAAAGCTCTACGACGCACTGCTCGCGCACAACTTCAAGCCGAACCCGAAGATCGAGCATCGCCTTCACCGAGACTCGACGATGGCCGACCTCATACCCTATGGTTCGCAGATCGCTCCAGATGGAAAGCTGATCTGGCCGAAATCCGGATTCAAGATGACCGTCACGGGTTTCGATGAGGTCTGCGCGGCAGCGCCTGCGTCCGCTGTGTCGAAGTCCCCGGTCGTCCCTGTCATCACCATCCCGGGGTTTGTTCTGCTCAAGATCATTTCTTACCTCGATCGTAAGGATCAGGGACACGTGAAGCATCGCGATGATGCCAGAGATATCGAATACTGGTTGCGCAATTTCGCCTCAGGGACCGAGGATGAGCGCCGCTTTAGTTTAGGCCCGGCAGGCGTAGAACACCAGGACTACGAAACGGCGGGGGCAGTGCTCCTGGGCCTGGAAGTTGGCAAGCTCGCATCGCCGGAGGCCGCGGCGTACGTGGACCGCTTTCTCAAAGAATCCGAGGATCTGTACTCACCGCTTATGGACGCGCTGGCCGCCGGCCAATTCGAAGCGGCGGCTGAAGTGAAGCGCCGCGAAGGGCATGTGCTCCTGGGCAGCTTCAAAAAGGGATATCTCCCTATGCACCCGAGGGCCTGAAAAATGAAGCGACCACTCTCACGACGAAATCGTGCGCCGGCGGCTAGAGCACGTGAAGGAACCGCGTCCGGCGTGAGAGCCGATTCTGGAAGATCACGCTGCATCAGTGGGTGATTTTCCACGTCCCGCGCTCGGATAGCATGGGCTTCCCCCTCCGCGTTGACCCGAGATTCAGGACCCTAAACTCCGGCGGGACATGAAGAAAAGTTGTTGGCCTTCCCGGACCGTGCTGGGGTTCGTTCTCCCCAATCTGGCGGGTTTCCTGGCGTTCACCTTCCTGCCGGTGATCTTCTCTTTCGTCATGGCCTTCACCAATTGGACGCTGAAACCGGCGGTACCCCTGGCTTTCGTGGGCCTCAGGAACTTCGACGACCTGCTGGGGATGCGCCCGCTCGGCGCCGCCGATCCCGACTTGCTGCGCAGCTACGTCGGCTGCGGACTGGTGGTGGTGGCCGGGGTTATCCTCACCCTGTGGAGCCAGATGATGGCCTGGCGCGGAACGCGCTGGGGCGGGATGATCCTGCTCTTCGTCGCCGCCGTCCTGGCCGGGGCGGCCCTGGGCAGAAAATCGGACCACGGTTTCGTGCTGGCCGCGGCCCTGGTGGCCTTGCTGGGGCTCGCCCCGCTGCTGAGCGAGCGCTCGGCCTGGGGTGCCGGTTTCGGCTTCCTGCCGCCGCTCATTGTGGCCGCGGCTGTCCTCGGCCTCCAGCACTTTCACGAGCGCATGTGGCTCGCTTATGAGCCACGCGATCCCCGTTTTTGGAAATACTTCTACAACACCGCTTATCTGATGCTCAGCCTGCCCGCGGCCATCGCGGGGTCCCTGGGCTTGGCCTTGCTGCTGAACAACCCGCTGCCGCTGGGCGGCGTGCCCCGGCGCATCGTGAGCTTCCTCATGTGCGGCGTGGGCGGAGTCGTGACGCTGGGAGTGTTCTGGAAGGCCGGCTACCCCGACGCCGGAGTGCTGCTGGCCGTGCTCTGGGGTATCGCCGGCCTCGCCCTGGCCTTCAACGTGGTGGCTTTCCGCACCATCTACTACCTGCCCACCTTCACCTCGGGCGTCGCCATCATGATCCTCTGGAAGGCGCTCTACAACCCGCAGACCGGGCCCATCAACGTCGCGCTCTCGAGCCTGTTCCATATCCCCATTGCCGACCTGCCCAAGTGGCTTTCCAGCACAGTGTGGAGCAAGCCGGCGCTGATGTTCATGGGGCTGTGGACCGGCATCGGCGGCACCGGCATGCTGCTCTACCTCGCGGGGTTGAGCAACATCTCCCAGGACCTGCTGGATGCCGCCGAGATTGACGGGGCCGGTGGCTGGCAGCGCATTCGCCATATCGTCTGGCCGCAGCTCGCGCCCACGACCTTCTTCATCACCATCATGTCCATCATCGGCGGCTTGCAGGGCGGCTTCGAGCAGGCGCGCGTGATGACCGCCGGTGGCCCCGACGGGGCGACGACGACGCTGAGCTACTACATCTACAACAAGGCCTTCCAGGATCTCGATCTCGGCTTCGCCTCGGCCATCGCCTGGGTGATGTTCGCCATCATCTTCGTGGCCACGGCGCTCAACTGGAAGTTTGGCAAAAGCCTGGAGGTGGACTGATGCGCCGCCATGCTTTAGCGCGCTTCGCGGCGCTGTGCTTGCTCGGCATGGCGGTTTCCATCCCGTTCCTGTGGATGGTGAGCGCCTCCTTCAAGCCGCTGCGCGAAGTGGAGAGCATCAACATCGTTCCCAAGGAGCCGACGCGCCACAACTACCCCGTGGTCCTGGAACGCGAGAAAGACGCCGCTAAGAACCTCTACCTTTTCAAGAAGGATGAGCAGGACTATCCCCGCTTTCCGCGCTGGTACCTCAACAGCTTCCTGCTGGCCTTCGGCATCACGCTGATGCAGGTGCTCACCAGCGCCATGGCCGCCTATGCCTTCGCGCGCATGCAGTGGCGCGGGCGCGACCAGGTGTTCTTCCTCTACCTCGCCACCATGATGATCCCTGGCGTGGTCACCATGATCCCCAACTTCAGGATCATGGTGGCCCTGGACTTCCTCAACACCTATCACGGTTTGATGCTGCCCGCCGCCTTCAGCGCCTTCGGTACCTTCCTGCTGCGCCAGTTCATGCTATCCATTCCGGCCTCGATGGATGAGGCCGCCACCATTGACGGCGCCAGCCACTGGCAGATCTTCTGGGAGGTCGTCCTGCCGCTCTCCCGCCCCGGGCTCATCGCCCTCGCCATCATGACCTTCCTGGGCGCCTATCAGTCCTTCTTCTGGCCGCTGGTGATGCTCACAGAAGAACAGCTCCTGACCCTGCCCATCGGCATGCTGTCTCTCGACAGCAGCTATGGGCGTCAGACCGAATTCATCATGGCGGCCACGGTCATGAACATCGCCCCGCTGATCATCATCTTCTGCGTCTTCCAAAAATTCCTGGTCAAGGGCCTGCAACTCGGCGGGGTCAAGGGATGAAGGCGCTCTTCATCCTGCTTTTCGCGCTTTTCGTGGGCATCTATGCCTATGCCGAATACA
Organism: bacterium; assembly: GCA_023261545.1. Lineage (GTDB taxonomy): Bacteria > Planctomycetota > JADGBV01 > JADGBV01 > JADGBV01 > JAHFOS01. The sequence goes on along the minus strand of JAHFOS010000106.1, from coordinate 7,433 downwards.
GCCACCGCCAGATCAGGGCCGTTGGCGAAGACCCGGACGTCGTCCACTTGCGCTGGGCCACGGATCCCAACCCGGCGCGTGTCGTGCAGACCGCGGCCTTTGGCAAGGTCTTTCCGGGCTATCGGGTGAGCGTGGAGCCCTCCGGCGCCGACAAGCTGCTGGTGCAGTGCGCCACCGGCACCGGCCCCGACATCATTGACGTTTACAGCATCCAGCAGATGGGTGGCTATGTTGACGCCGGTATCCTCCTGGACCTCACCCCTTACGCCGAAAAAGACGGCTTCGGCCCTTCCAACACCTACCCAGCGCTCAAAGATGATCTCGGCGTGGAAGGCAAGCAGTACCGCTTCCCCTGCAACGTCTGGGCCAATTGCGTGATCTACAACCGCGAGCTCTTCGACGATCACGGCATTCCCTACCCCACCAAGGGCTGGTCCTGGGCCGACTTCATTGAGGCCGGCAAGAAGTTCAACCAGAAAGGCAAGAGCGGCAAGACGCACATCCCGCTGGCCAACTTCTACCCTTACTGGATGTTCTGCGATCTGCTCATGAGTCACGGGGGCCGCTTCTACAGCGAAAATGGGCTCTCCAGCCGGCTCGACACTCCCGAAGCCATCGCCGCCATGAGCCTCTACCACGACCTCGTCTATAAGCATTCCGTGATCCCGACCCCGGAAATCGTGTCCTCGCTTTCCTCCCAGGGAGGATGGGGTTCCGGCGCCCTGGATTGGTTCTCCACCGACCGTGCCGCCATGATCGTCATCGGCCGCTGGTACCTCAACATGCTGGTGAATTACCCCGACATGCCGCGCAAAATTTCCGTCGTGGAGCTGCCGCACGCGGAAGGCCGGACCACCTCGGGGGTCTGCGGCACGCGCGCCGCCGGCATCAACGCCCGCGGTCCCCGGCGCGAGCAGGCGCTGAAGTTCCTGCAATACCTCGGCAGCAAGGAGTACAGCCAGATCATCGTCCAGGACGGCGACTCGCTGCCTCCCAACCCCGATTACGCCAAAAGCGGCGAAGCCCTGGTGAACAAGACCGTGTCCGATCCGGCCTTCCACCAGCCCTTCGTGGACTCCATCAAGGTGGCGCGCCCCATGGACATCTCCACCTTCATCAACGCCAACCTGGTGGAGCGCTGGATCAACGAGCGCGTGAGCCGCGTGGACAACAACCGCGAAATTGACGTGCCCGCGGTGATGCGCGATCTCGCCAAAGAAGTCAACCTCAAGATCGATCAGAACATCGAGCGCGAAAAACACCTGCGCGAAAAATTCGCCAAGGTCATGGGCCGCCCCTGGACGCCCGACTGGCGCAAAAGCGGGCAGTTGTAAGCAAGCGCCCGGCCGGGCGCAGGGGCCGTGACGCGGAGGGCACGAGTTGGCTTTGTGACGGTTAGAAGTAAAAGCACATTCAGAAAAACACCGGTTGACTAAGGTTTTGCTGTTATTTTTGTCCGTGATCGCCCTGTCAGCTTCCGGTATCTCAAATATGATAATCGGATATTATATGCTGGGGCCGATAAGAAGAGAGCTGCAATTTATTTATGGAGATCGCGCGACCCTTTATTTTCCCATACATTATAACGACGTCATGAAGAAATATCATTGGGCCATCAAGGAAAAACTAAATGTCAATGTTCAAACGTACTACTTTGTGAAAAAGTTGCTTCTAATTCAATGGACCTCTCTGATAGCCTCGCTTCTAGCTATGGCCGCGCTCTATTTGCTCGAATAGCCGTTAATTCAATAGGACGAAAATATCCCAGCACACATTTCTCATTGACTGCAATCTGAATATGATTCTGCTTTCTAAACGATGAACCGGGATACAGGTGACCGCCTTCCCAAAAGACTCCGCGAACAGAAAGAATCTCATGACCTTTGTTTTTGGATATTTCCTTGTACGCTTCAATCACCTGACAATCAAGCTCGCGAATAATATATGTGGATTTTATTCGCCTGCGATTCTGAGGTAACGGCATTCCTTTTTTTTGGTATGCCGTTTTGAGCGTTTGATATGCCGCTTGAAGTTCGTCCAATTTGTCAGAGCTGATCAGATCGAGGCAATTTTTAAGTTCGATATACGCTCCTATGACATAGGGCTCGCCACCCTTTCTGCTTTTAGAGGCCCACTGCAAGGCCCTCTTGAAGTTGAATTCCCAAAAATAAACACCACTACCCAGCCAATCGAAATCATTCTCACTGGGCCGCAGTTTTTCTTCTCCCGCCAGCACTTTTTCAGCTATTTCACGCGAACAACCGTGAAAGCCGATGACGACCCGGCCGGGATAGCCCAGGCTCATCCCTTGACTAGACGGACGCGCCTGCCTTTCTCGTCAATAAATCCTAGCTTGCGGAGAAATCTTTCAGCCGCCCCAGGCTTTTCTTTGAATTTCTTGATGAGCCTCCTGGCTTCTTTTTCGATCTGCTCTTTCGGAAGCGTGTCCATGTTTTTCAGCAAGTTAAGTAGCCTACACTTGATCCCAATTGTACATTACCCACGTCCAAATACAAGGCCATGTCAAAAATCCGCCTCGATGCTTCCGCACCGGTGCTGTTGTAATATCTTACTGAAGCCCCCGACCCCCGCTCACTTCTTCCAGAACGGCTTCTTGACCGGGGTCGCGCCTTTGCGGGCCAGGTCCTTCATGGCCTCGACGTTGCCGCTGGCGGCGAAGGTGTCGAGGTAGGCGAGCGGCACGTTGGCCGGCTCCACTTTGCCGGGCTTTTCGCCGAAGGCGATCTGCACCTTGTCGCCGGGTTTCAGGATCTGCGTCTGGCCCTGGGCGCTGATGGCCAGCTCTGATTCGAAACAGGCGAAGGTGCTGGTGAGCTTCTCGTCGCTGAGCCCCCAGAACAGCGTGCCGCGCACACCGGCGACCGCGGCGGGGGTGCGCACCTCGAAGTTCTCGTCTTTTTCGAGTTTTTTAACCAGGCCGATGAGGAATTCGCCTTTGTCGAAGGAGACGGTGACTTTCTTCCCCAAGCCGGAGACTTTGAAAGAAGCGTTCTCCTTGACGAGGATAAGGGCGCCCGAGGCGAAACGCACGTGCGCCGTGGCTCCGGGCTGCGTCACCAGCGTGTCGCCGGCAAAAAGCTCGGCGCCCTGGGCGGCCGGCCCGGAGCTGAGCGTCTTCAAGGAGAGTATCTTGGCTCCGCCCTGGAGCAACTCTATCGTCGCTTCCCCGGCCCGCAGCGGCGCGGAGGCAGATAAAAGAAGCACGGCCAACAGTATTGCTTTCCTCATGCTCGGTCTCCTTTCCAAGGCTCCACGCGAGCTTCTCCGCGTTCCAGATAGTTCAAGACGTAATCGCGCACGCCATCCTCAAGCGCGGTCGGTTCCACGGGATAGCCGGCGCCGGCGCTTTTGCCCATCTCGGCCTCGGTGAAATACTGATAGCGCTCGGCAAGACCCGGCGGCATGTCAACGTAGCGCAGGCGCGGTGGCAACCCCAGCGCCAAAAAGACCGCCTTGGCGAGGTCGTCGAAAGAGCGCGCGCGGCCCGTGCCGGAATTGAAGAGGCCGTTCACCTCGGGATGGTCGAGGAGGAACAAGGCCTGGCGCACGGCGTCCTTGACGTAAATGAAATCGCGGAGTTGCCCGCCATCGGCATATTCGCCGCGGTAGGATTTGAAAAGCCGCACCTCGCCCTCAGCGCGGATCTGCCGCCAAGCCCTGAGCACCACCGAGCACATCTCGCCCTTGTGGTACTCGTTGGGGCCGTAAACATTGAAGAATTTGAGGCCCGCGCTACGCGTGAGCCAGCCCTGGCGACGCGCCTTGAGGTCGAAGAGGTGCTTGGAGTATCCGTAAGGGTTGAGCGGGCGCAGCCGCTCCAGGCACTCCTCGTCGTCGCTGTAGCCCTGCTCGCCGCCGCCGTAGGTCGCGGCCGAACTGGCGTACACGAAACGCGCGCCGCGCTCCAGGCAGTACGCCGCCAGGCGCGTCGTATAGCGATAGTTGTTCTCCATGAGGTAGTCGGCGTCAAGTTCGGTGGTCGCGCTGCAGGCGCCGAAGTGCAGTACCGCGTCAGGTCGGCGGTTTTCAAGGAAGCTGAAAAGATCGGCCTTGTCCACATATTCGGAAAATTCCAGGTTGGCAAGGTTGCGCCATTTTTCGCCCTTGCCGAGGTGGTCCGCGATGGCGATGTCGCGGATGCCCCTGCCATTCAAGGCCGCCACGGCGCAACTGCCGATGAAGCCCGCCCCTCCGGTGACGACGATCACGCCGCTGCCGGCCTCAGGAAACGCAGGTGCTGATTTCGCCAGCCGTGGCGAGCAGCGCCTCGGGGATGGGCTCGCTCTGCAAGACCTCGACCTCGGGGAAACGCACCGCGGTGAGCACCCCCTGGAGCACGGTGTCAATGCCGTAGGTGTTGCGGTGGATGCGCGGAAAAGGCCGGCCCGCCATGCGCACCGCGTTGTTGCGATGGCCGTAAACCACATGCAGCGCGCCGCGGTACTTCAGCGGAAAGTCTAGCGAACCCCAGATGAACAGGCTGGGGCTCTGGCTGCGCAGGGGAAAGCCGGGATCGAGCCCGCCGTGGGTGAACAGGTACTCCCCGCCGCGAAAGCTGGGTTGCAGTCCCCGCAGGAATTCGATGTGCTCGGAGGGCACCTCGGAAAAGAAACAGCCGTAGTCCAGCGGGTTGCGGCGGCGGATCCAGCTCCAGCCACGGTTGCGGATCTCGCCGCGCAGTTGCGTTTCTGCTTCCGACGAATAGCTGCGCACCGTGGGGAAGGCCTGCATGCCGAAAAGCCAGTTGTGGTGAGTGTAGTCGGCCAGCGTGCGCAGCAGCCACTGCTCGTGATTGCCCATGAGGGCCACCACGCGACTGGCGTACTGCTTTTTGAGGTCAATGACGCGCTGCACGCAGCCGCGGCTGTCCGGTCCGTCGTCTATGTAATCGCCGAGAAAGATGAGGGTGTCGTCGGCGCGAAAATCCCTGAGGACCTTGTCGAGCAGACTGTCCAGGGCCCCGAGGTGGCCGTGAACGTCACCGATCGCGATATAACCCATGAACCCGCCGCAAAAGCCTAAAATAGCGCCGTAAATTTGCGCGAAAGCCCCGCGCCAACGCGCGGGATAGTATTGTTTCAGGCTGAAACAGCGCGCCGCGGGGAAATTTTGCATATTTCCGGGCTGCCAGACGTCGTCTGGCCTACCCTTCTCCTGTATTCCTCCCGCTCCCCCGGCGGGGGGAGAAGGTCGGGATGAGGGTGGGGGAACGGAAGGCTATCGGCTGATTTGCACTCTCTAAGCCCTCACCCCGGCCCTCTCCCGAAGGGAGAGGGTGTAAGGGAGCTGGCGCCTATTTTTCCTACGCCTGCTTGCACACCTGGCGCTGGCTTCCGAGGTGATCGACTTCAAGCTCCATCACGTCGCCAGCCTTGAGGAACTGGGGCGGCTTCATGCCCATCCCCACGCCCGGCGGCGTGCCCGTTGAAATGACATCCCCGCCTTCAAGGGTCATGAACTGGCTCAGGTAATGCACCAGGAAAAAGACGCCGTAGGCCATGGTGGCCGTGCTGCCGTTCTGGCGGCGCACGCCGTTCACGTCCAGGCGCATGCCCAGGTCCTGGGGGTCGGGGATCTCGTTGCGCGTGGTCAACCAGGGGCCCAGCGGGCTGAAGGTGTCGCAGGATTTGCCCTTGGTCCACTGGCCGCAGCGCTCGATTTGGAACGCGCGCTCCGATACGTCGTTGGAAATGAGGTAGCCCGCGACGTGCTTCGCGGAGTCTGCCGCGCTCTTGAGATAGCGCGCCTTCTTGCCGATGACCACGCCCAGCTCCACCTCCCAGTCGGTCTTGTGGCCACCGCGGGGGATGAGCACGGTGTCGTAGGGACCGACCACCACGTTGCTGGCCTTCATGAAGATGACCGGCTCCTTGGGGAGTTCCATCCCTGATTCGGCGGCGTGGTCCTTGTAATTGAGGCCGATGCAGATGACCTTGCCGGGCCGGGACACGGGGGCGCCCCAGCGCTCGCGCGCGGGCACGGGCTTGAGCTTGCCCTGCTTCTGACGCAGGAACGTCGCCAACTTCGCGAGACCGCCGGATTCAAAGAACTCGCGGTCCCAGTCCTTGAAGTATTTGGAGCAGTCCAGGCGCTCCTCACCGGAGCCCATCACTCCGGGTTTCTCGTGCCCTGCTTTACCGAAGCGGATCAGCCGCATTTTTCTAACTCCAGCGCGATTAGAATGCAGCGGCAACTTCCTTCAGTCCCAACTTTGTCAACTTCGCCGGCACCCGCCGCCTACAAGTATCTCCCGTCCTGGTACGCCGACGGCATCCGTGGGCTGCGCCTGGCGGCGCGTCGCCCCATGGCGGGACCGCGCATCGGGCGCCACCGCTCCCCGCACCAGGGGGCCTCGGTGGAGTTCGCCGAGTACCGCCGCTACGCGCCAGGAGACTCCGTCGCGCGCATAGACTGGGCCGTTTACGCGCGCAGCGACCGCTACGTGGTGCGCCAGTATGTGGAGGAGACCAACCTGCGCGCCCTGGTGCTGCTGGACACCTCGGGCAGCATGGGCTACCGCCACGAGGCCGAGCGCAACAAGCTGGACTACGCCTGCTATCTGGCCGCGGGCCTCGCCTTCCTGCTGGTGAGCCAGGGGGACCACGCCAGCCTGATGTGCTACGACGCCGCGCCGCGCCCCAGCCTCGGGCCGGCGGGCTCCCTGGAGGGCCTGCGCCCGCTGCTGATCGGGCTGGAGGGCATCGCTCCCGCGGGAGCGAGCGCAACAGAGAAAGCCCTGGAGCAGGCCGCCCTGACCTTGCCCGCGCGCAGCCTGGTGATCCTCATCTCCGACCTGTTGCAGGAGCCCGCGCCCGTGCTGCGCGGCCTGGAGCGCCTGCACCACGAAGGCCACGAGGTGCGCGTGCTGCACCTGCTCGATCCCGGAGAATTGCACCTGCCCGCCGGCGCCTGGGCGGAACTCCAGGAACTCGAGAGCGGCGCCAGCCTGGCTGTCAACCTGGACGAAATCCGCCCGGCCTACCGGCATGCCGTGGAAGGCTATCTCGAGGAAGTCCGGCGCGGCTGCGCCAATGCCTGTGCCGACTACCGGCTCATCCCCACCACCACGCCGCTGGAATCCGCCCTGCACTTCATCGCTCCGCACTGATGCCGGTCGCTTTTCTAGTCACGGGGGTGCTGCCGTTGCTGCCGCTCGCGGCCCTGCCCGTGCTTTTCCACCTCTTCCTGCGGCGCAAGCGCGCCGCCAGCGCTTTCAGCACCTTCATGTTCTTCACGCGCATTGACCCCCACATGACGCGCCGTCGCCGCTTGCGCGAACTGCTGCTCCTGGGCGCGCGCACGCTGCTGCTGCTGTTCCTGCTGCTGGCGCTCAGCCGGCCGGTATGGCGCGGCGGCGCGGGCACGGGTGGGGCCACGGTGGTTATTCTTCTGGACAATTCGGCCTCCATGGC
>JAHFOS010000105.1 GCA_023261545.1 bacterium | reverse complement strand
CATCACCGTGTGCAACGTTCCCGGCTACGGCACGGACTCCGTGGCCCAGACCACAATCGCCCTGTTGCTCGAACTCACGCAGCATATCGGGGATCACGCCCGCGCCGTGCGCGAAGGGCGCTGGTCGCTGGCTCCGGCCTTTAGTTTTTGGGAACATCCGTTGATGGAGCTCGAAGGCAAGACCTTCGCGCTGGTGGGTGCGGGCGCCATCGGACGGCGTGTGGGCCGCATCGCCGAGGCCTTCGGCCTGCGGGTGGTGGCGGCGCGCGTGCCGGGAAGCGAGGGCGGCCGCATTCCCTGGCCGCGAATAGCCCTTGAAGAAGCCTGGGCGCTGGCGGACGTCATCAGCCTGCACTGTCCGCTGACGCCCGCCACGCGCGGCATCGTGGGCGCCAGCGAGATCGCGCGCATGAAGCCCGGAGCGCTGCTGCTCAACACCAGCCGCGGCGGACTCGTGGACGAAGAGGCCCTGGCGCGGGCGCTGGAGGAGGGCCGGCTCGGCGGTTACGCCGCCGACGTGCTGAGCCGCGAACCCCCGCCCGCCGACCACCCCTTGTTGCGCGCGCCGCGCTGCCTCATCACGCCACACCTCTCCTGGGCCACCTTCGAGGCGCGTCGCCGGCTGCTGGCCGCCAGCGTGGAAAACCTGCGCGCCTTCCTCGCCGGCCAGCCGCGCAACGTCGTGAGTTGAACGCGGCAAGGGTATAGGCCGGCATAGGCCAGCGCGCAGCGAAGCCTTGGCCCAGTGGCCGCCCGCAGGCAAACCGACACCGAGGCGGTGCCTTTACGCCGGACCTCCGCGCATAAAATGCAACGCCGGTACACACCATGGCTTCCGCTATCTTCGAGGAGCCCGGTTTCCGCGTTCTGAAGCAGGAAGGTCGCGGAGAGGGGACGCTGGTCCTCAAGCTTGAGGGCTCGTGTACCTCCCTGGATTTCCTGAGCAACGTCGAGCGCATCGAGAAGATCATCCGCGGCTTGCCGGAAAGCGCCGTGGTCCTGGACGTCTCGGAGCTCGACTACGTGAACTCGCGCTTCATTTCGCTGCTGGTGCTGCTCACCGGCAGCAAGAAGCGCATCGCCCTGCACCATCCCTCGCGGATGTTGCGCGATCTGCTGGCCGTGGTGGGCATCATTGACTGGTTCGAGCTGATCCTCCCCGAAGGTCCGGGGACGGAAGCCTGATCCGCGGCGGAGCCCCATGGACATCGGCGGATGGCTCGGACGCCGCAAGCTTGAAAAGCTCGCCGAGGCCGACCCGCGCTTCGAGGTGTGGGTGGCGGAGCGCGGGCTCCTGTGTCCCTACTGCCTGAAACTGGTCGCTGCGCGCGGAGCCGATGCGCGGGAAAAGCTTTTCGTCCATATCGAAGGGATTTGCGAGCGCTTCGCGGAAGGGGCGGGCTCTCCGGAGCCCATGGCGGCCATGGAGGAGCGCCGCCAATTCCTGGGGATCCGCGAGGCGCTGAAGTTCCACGAATCCTGGAGCATCACGGACAAGACCGGGCGCTGGTATTGCCCTTTCTGCGCGAAACCCACCAAGGTGACCGTGGACCCCGAGAACCCCTCCCTCGACAAGCTGGCGCGCCTCATCCCCACGCACCTCAGGGCCTGTTTCTCCTACAGGAGCAATCCGGAGAATTTCAAACCCGCCGAGGAGCTGCGCGAGCTGATCAGCCGCCTACAGCAGGACGAGAAGCTTGCCGCGCAGATCCGCGAAAAAATAGAGGCTGGAGCCGAAATCCTGATGCAGGTGACGCGCGCGGCCAAGTGGGTCTGCCCTTACTGCCTCGTCTGCGTTGAACACGTCAGCCTCGCCAGCGAAGTGCTGCGCCGCTTCACCGCTCCTGCCCTCATCGCCAAGCACCTGTTGCACAACTGCGAGGGCTTCCGCGCCAGTCGCACCACGCGGCCGCTGCCGGAGGTGAAGGCGCGCGTGGCCCAGCTTGACGGCGCGGGCGCTCCGGTTCCGGCCAAGCCGGAGGGCGGCGAAGACGACTATTTGAGCCGCATCCGCAAGGAAATCGTGGAGATTCGCCGTGACATCGGCATGAACGACGAACTGCAGCAGAGCCTCAAGAAGGCGCGCCAGGTCGTGCAGCAGATGCTGCCGAAAAAGGTGCCCGTGATACCGGGTTACGAAATCGCGCTCCATTTCAAGTCCTGCCTGGATGTGGGCGGAGACTTCTATGATTTCGTCGAGAAGCCCGGGGGGCGGCTCGGCATCGCCGTGGGGGACGTGTCGGGTCATGGGCTCGAAGCGGCCCTGGTCATGGGCATGACGCGCAAAGCCCTCAACATGCGCGCGCGCGGCCTCACCGACCCGCTGGAGGTCTTGATGCACGCCAATTCCGATATCGTTCCCGACCTTGAAACCGGCACCTTCGTCACCTGCTTTTACGGCGTCCTCGATCCCGCGCGCCACGAGGTCGTCCTCGCGCGCGCCGGCCACTGTTTCGCCCTCCACTACGCGGCGCGCAGCGGTGAGGTGCGCGCGGTGAAATCGAACGGCATACCGCTGGGCGTGCTGACGGGCCCGGGCTTCGACAAGCTCCTGACGCTGGCCTCCTGCCACCTCGAACCGGGGGACATCCTGTTGCAGTATTCGGATGGACTCACCGAAGCGCAGGATGGGCGCCGGGAGCTATACGGCGAGCAGCGCTTCATGGACTCCGTGCGCGCCTACGGCCGCCACGACGCGGACTACCTGGTGAACAAGGTTTACGCGCACGTGCAGCAGTTCATGGGCGAGGAACCCCAGCACGACGATATCACGCTGATCGCCGTGCGCCGGAAACCGGCGTAAGCGATCCGGCGCCCGACCTTTGGGGGCAGGATTCGCGGGCGCCGTCCTTCCCCTTGTCAAAGGGCGCCCAGAGGATAATACCGGGCTGTCTTCCCTGTTTCCAACCCATTTCCAGGAGTCGTCCAATGAAGAATTCCGACCTTTACAGGCTGGCCTTTGCCGGCCTTGTCACCGGTGCCATGGCCACGGTTTCGATTTACGCGAACGAAGGCCAAAAATTGGGCAAGAAGAAAAAAGACGGCAAGGTCGAGGAACTGGGCATGAAGGAGACCCACGAGTGCGCCGGGCACAACGAGTGCAAGGGCATGGGCGGTTGCAAGGTGGACGACGCCAAGCTGGCCGGACTCGCCAAGCAGGCCAATGTCCCCATGGACAAGGCCGGCAAGGCCCATGAATGCAAGGGCATGAACGAATGCAAGGGCCTGGGCGGCTGCAAGGTGGACGAAGCCAAGCTCGCCGAGTTGAAGGACAAAAAACTCGGCGCGGACTCCAAGTACCAGAACATCCACGACTGCGCGGGTCATAACACCTGCAAGGGTCTCGGCGGCTGCAAGGTGGACGACGCCAAGCTCGCCGAGCTCGCCAAGGCGGCGGAAGTCGCCGCCGACAAGGCCGGCAAGGCCCACGGCTGCGCGGGCCTGAACGAGTGCAAAGGGCTGGGCGGCTGCAAGGTGGACGGCAAGAAATTCGCCAAGCTCAAGAAGAAGCTGGCGCTCCACAAGGAGTGAGGTTTCCAAACTCCACCCGCGCCGCGTGCCGCGCTTCGAGAACCTGGGGATCGGTGTCGGACTGCGCGTCCCGCACTACTCCCATATCCTGCGGCGCCGCCCGCGGGTGGATTTTTTCGAGATAATCTCCGAGAACTTCATGGTGGAGGGGGGGCCTCCCCTCCACCATCTCGAACGTGTGCTCGAAAGCTACCGCGTGGTGCAGCACGGGGTTTCCCTGAGCCTGGCCTCGGCGGATCCCCTGGATTTCAGCTACCTCGCGCGCCTCAAGCAGCTCGCGCGTTTCACGCGCACGCCCTGGTTTTCCGACCATCTGTGCTGGTCCTCCACCGGGGGGCGTCACTACCACGACCTGCTTCCCGTTCCCTACACGGAGCAGAACGCGCGCTACATCGCGCGGCGCGCGCGCATCGTCCAGGATTTCGTGGAGCTGCCCTTCGCCATCGAAAACCTGTCGAGCTACGCGGCCTTCCGCGCCTCCACCCTGAGCGAGTGGGAGTTCTACCGCGAGGTGGTGGAACGCGCGGATTGCTTCATGCTCCTCGACGTCAACAACGTTTATGTCTCCTCCGTCAATCACGGTTTCGATCCCTATGAGTATCTCGCGGCTCTGCCGTTGGAGCGCGTGGCCCAGGTGCATGTGGCCGGGCATACGGTGAAGGAGGACGGCACGCGGCTCGACACCCATGATCATCATGTTTGCCCAGAGGTCTGGAAACTCTACGCCTGGGTTATGGAGCGCAGCGGCGGGGTGAGCACGCTGCTCGAATGGGACGACCGGTTCCTTTCTTTTCCCGAAACCCACGCCGAAGCCTTGAAGGCGCGCGCGTACCTGCCGCAAGCCGTTCATGCTTGAGGACCAGGCAGGAAGACGCGGTGGCGCGGCGGGCGGAGATCCCGCGAGCGAGCCCGCTGCTCCCGTGGCGCTGAAAAAAATGCAGCGCGCTTTCGCCGCGGCTATCGCGGAGCCGTTCACTTTCCGCCCTCCGGAGCCGCGGCCCCGTCCCGAGCGTTACCCGTGTTCCGCGCTGCGGGCCATCGCGCCCTCCGCGCGACACTCGCCGGCCTTGCGCCTCATGATCTACAACCAGCAATACTGGTTCCGCCTGCTCACCGTGATGCAGCAGGAGTTCCCCTTGCTGCGGCAGCTGCTGGGCATCACGGCCTTCAACCCGTTGGCCATGGCCTACCTCCAGCGCTATCCCTCGCGCAGCACCTCCCTGCGGAACCTTTCGGATCACATTCGCGAATTTCTGCAAAAACGGCGTGGAAGCTGGGGGCGGACGCTGCTGCGCGAGGCGGCGCTCCTGGATTGGATCCACATCCAGGCTTTCGACGCCGCGATCCTTCCGGCTTTGAAGCCGGGGGCCGAGCCCGCCGTCGCCGAGGCACTTGCCTCCCGGCCCTTGCGCTTCCAACCGCATTTTTTTCTTTTCGAGGAACACTGGAACCTCGTGGAGCAGCGCGGTATCGCCGTCGCCAGAAAGGACGACGCGGAGGATGACGAGGACGACCTCCCGCGCCCGCGCCGCCGCCACCGCTTATGGGCCGTCGCTCGCCACGGTCAGCGCGTGGAAAGTTTCGAACTGAAGCCCCTGCAACACGCCTTGCTCTCCCGCTTGCGCGCGGGCCGCCCTTTTGCCCAGGCCGTTGCCGATATCGCCGCGCGTGCCGGAGCCAGCCGGCGGCTGGGGCGCGAGCTCCACGATTGGTTCGCCGTCTGGTCGGCCCGCGAGTGGTTCGCCGCCGCGCCGAACCATGATTGAGGATGCGTACTTTCCTTCCCTTCATTTAAAACAGGAATGATCCTCAATACGGCACTGGTGTTGATCGGCCTCGCGGTCGGCGGCGTCATCGGCTGGCTGCTCGGACGGCGCCAAACCGCGCCAGCGGATAGCCGCGTGGAAAACGAATTGCGCCACCAGCTCGCCCAGCGCGAGGGCGAGCTGGTGCAAACGCGTGAAAAACTCGCGGAGGTCGGCTTCGCCCGCGCCACCGCCGAAGCGCGGTTGGGCGCGGCGGAGAAGTCCCTGGCCGAGCAGCGCGAGTGGCACGGACAAAACCTCGCGGCGGCGAAGCAGGCGCAGGAAAAGGCGCTGGCCGACTTGCGCGAGGCCTTCAAGGCCCTCAGCGCCGACGCGCTCAAGCAGACGCAGCCGGAGTTCCTCCGCCTCGCCAACGAGACGCTTGCCAAGTTCGCCGAGTCGGCCAAGGGGGACTTGCAGCAGCGCCAGGAATCCATCGCCACGCTCGTCAAGCCGCTGGAGGAGCAGCTCAAGACTTATCAGCACCGGCTGGCCCAGAGCGAGACGACGCAGTCCGCCACGCTCGGCGAAGTGAGGAAGCAGCTCGAATCGCTGGCGCAGCAGAGCCAGTTGCTCAACAGCGAGACGCTCCAGTTGCGGCGCGTCCTCAGCTCGAACCAGGCGCGCGGGCGCTGGGGCGAGGAGACGCTGCGGCGCGTGGTCGAGGCCGCGGGCATGAGCGCGCACTGCGACTTCACCGAGCAGGCGCAGGCCGACGACAAGAAGCCCGACCTCATCGTGCGCCTGCCCGGCGACCGGCTCATCATCGTGGACGCGAAGGTGCCGGACTTGGACTTCCTGAACGCGATGGACGCCGCCGACGCCACGCAGCGCGCCACGGCGCTGGCCGTTCACGCCGCCAAGCTCAAGGCCACCATCAAGGCGCTCGCGGATAGGGATTATCCGGCGCAATTCCCCAGCGCGCTCGACCACGTCGTGCTGTTCCTGCCGGCCGAATCGCTGTTCAGCGCGGCGCTGGAGGGCGACCACGACCTCATCGTCTGGGCGGCGGGCAAGCGCATCCTGCTCGCCACGCCCGCGTCGCTCATCGCGCTCCTGCGCTCCGTGAGCGTGAGCTGGCAGCAGCACGCGCAAACCGTCAACGCCAAGGAGATCTGCGCGGCGGCGCAGGAGCTGTTCGCGCGCGTGAGCAAATTCACCGAGCACTTTGAGAAGATCCGCGCCGGCCTGGAGCGGGCGAACTCGGCCTACAACGACGCCGTGGGCAGCTACGAGCGGATGGTGCTGCCGAGCGGCGAGCGTTTGGTCAAACTGGGTGCCGGCGCGAGTGGCAAGGAGTTGTCAGACGTCCAGGCTCTCGACAGCACCCTGCGCCTGCCGCCGGTCACGTGAGCGGGTCCTAAAAATGGCAAGGGAGAACGAACCCGCCAAAAGATAAGGGGGGCGTCCCCAAGCGCAGCAGGCCGTTGTGTCATGCGTCCCGCTGACGAGCGTTCAATAGCGCATGGGCCAGCACACGGAGAAGGTTTCCAAGCGCGTATGGCGCGCAACGTGGCCGTCCAGAAAGGCGCAATGGCCCCAGCCGCCCATGGGATCATCGGGCTGGGCGAAGTGGAATCCGGCGATGACGTCCCAGAACGGCCCGACGCCCGTCGGTCCGGGTTCAATGCGCCGGAAATCCCAATTCACGGTCGGAAGCTTCAGCCAACCCAACACCATTTCGAGATCCCCGGGAATCATACAGGGGTCGTTGAGGCCGGAGAGGTTGTAGGTGAGGTCAACCTTGGCGCTCTCCTCGGCAAAGGAGAAAACCTCGGCGGGGTCGTCCACTTGCCGCAGGCGCAGAAACAGAGGATCTTTCAATTGATCCCAGGTGTCCTTGGAAAGCTTTTTGTCCGCAACTTGTTGCTTATAGTCAGATCCCAGATAAGCGTTCGCGCTGTAGTTGTACCAGGGATCGTAGTTTTTTATCAAATTTTTATATTGTAGGTAGAAGTGATCCTCTGAGGTATTCTCGGCGATGCGCTGAAAGACCGGGCAAATAAAAGAACGGGCATCCCCCATATAGCCCACCAGGGCGCTGGCGTAATCGGGGCGCTTGCGGACATTGACGTCCCCGTTGCACCAGCGTGTGTGAAACCAATTAAGGCCTGGAATATTTTCCTCCGGAAGCGGCCAGCTCTTGGTGTCGGTGATATAGGGCTTTGCTGAATTCACGAGCTGTTCGGCATTATCTTCAAGATACAGGCCATATCCGTAAGCCATGCCCTTGAGATTAGATTGACATACGACGGCCCGCGCCAGCTCCGCGCTCTGATGGAAAGCTGGAAGCGCCAGGGAAGCCAGGACCATGAGGACCGCCGTCACCACCAGCATCTCCACCAGGGTGAAATAATGCAGGGCTGTTCGGGGGCGGCGCACGAAGGGCGGCGAGTCGCGTCCTTCACTCCCTTTCATCTTCCGGCCCCCTGGAGACAGTATTCCATGATAGTTTATTATACCGTTACGCAAGATCTATGGCTGCCGTCGCGAGCGCTAAGCTCCCGAAGACAATTTTTGAATGGGCCGCGGGCCAGCCCCTTGTCGCAGGGGGCCTGGGCCGGCTAGAATCCGCCGCCGACAAGCCAGCTCTCCGAGAGGAGCCCGCCTGACGAAAACCCCCATCATGGAAAGCCGTCGTGCCGTCAGTTCAAAATACGAAAACTTAATATAAAAAAAGGAATGATGAACATCCCCGCACTGCTGGAAAAAGTCCGCACACCGCAAAAGTCCGGCAAACTGGCGCTGGCGCCATCCTTCAAGAAGGGGTCTTTTGACAGCCATGCCGTGGATTGCCCGTTTCCTTTCTTTCATGAGGGCCGCTATGGTATGCTGTTTGTCGGCTGGGATGGCTTGGGGTACCAGACCGGCCTGGCGACCTCGGCGGACCTGGAGAACTGGCGCAAGGAGGGCGTCATCCTGGGCCGCGGGAAGAAGGGCTCGGTGACGGAATTCAATGCCGCCATGAGTTCCATCCTGCGCGACAACGATCTGCTGGGCCCCGGAACATTGAAAAAAGTCAACGGCCGCTTCCTGGGAACCTATCACGCTTATCCCCAGCCCGGCTACGAAGTCGGCGCGGCGGTCATTGGGCTTTGCGCATCGGATGATTTGTACACATGGGAGGTGGGGGCGCCCGTCCTGCGCGCCGACGCCAAGTGCGCGTGGGAGGCGGGTGGCCTTTACAAATCATGGCTGATGGAGGCCGACGGAACTTATTACCTTTTTTACAATGCTAAAAATATAACGGAGGGCACGTGGCTGGAACAGACGGGCGTGGCCACTTCGCGGGACCTAGACAGTTGGGAACGCTGGCCGGGGAACCCGGTGCTGAGCGTGGGCGCCCCGGGCTCCTTCGACGACCGTTTCGCCTCGGATCCCTGTGTGTTCAAATGCGACAATACCTGGATGATGTTCTATTTCGGCTTCTCATCCGACGGCCATGCGCGGGAAAGCGTCGCTTTTTCGCAAGACCTACGGTCATGGCGGAAAACGGACGAGGTGCTGATTGATGTCGGCCCGGCAGGCAGCCTTGACAGCCTCTACGCGCACAAGGCGGGACTCATCGCGAAAGCGGGGCGGCTCTACCACTTCTATTGCGCCGTGGCGCCCGCGGGTCCGGAGCCGCTCGGCGATATCATTCATAACGAAATGCGCGGCATCAGTTTCGCTACTGGCAAAGCGGCCCGCAACGCAGGAGACAAACGCTCGCATCCGTGACTTTTCCCGGACGCCGCGCGGGCTTGTTCCACATCATACCGCGCTAAAATGAACGTAGCTCCGTATTGCTAATTCTCTAGTTGCTTTTCCGCGGGATACTTCCCCATGGCGATTGTCTTCGGTTTGGGTGATCGCGAGAGGAGTTCCAAGAGGGATCGGCCCGTCTCGCCATGAGCGCCGGGCGGGTATGGCTTTTCGCCTTTGCGGTCGGAGCGGCGGCGCTCGTCTGGCGGGCCATGGCCGACATTGTTTACAGGGGTTCGGGCAACATGCAGTTCGATGCCGACAAGAATGGCAGCAGCGAAATGGTGCTCAACACGACGGGCCTCGGGTTGGGAACCACGTCGCCTTCAACGAACCTGCACGTGCAGGGCAACGTTTTCCTCAACGGCAACCTCGGACTGGGCACGACCGCGCCCGCGTCCACATTGATGATTTCGGGTGCCCTGGCGCTGTTGCCGCAGACCGTCACCACCAACGCGACGCTCTCCGGCAACAGCTTCGTCGCGGTGGACACCTCCGCCGGCAACATCACGCTGACCCTGCCGCCAGCCTCCAGCAGCAACAGCCGCTTCTACCAAATCAAAAAGGTTTCCTCAGCCAGCACCCTCTACATCACGGGCTCGCCCATTGACAATGAGTCGGAGCTCCGGCTCACCACCAGCACGAACGGTTTTCCCGCCATCAGCATCATCAGTGACGGCAACCAATGGTACGCGCTGAGCCGCACGGATGGCATCGTCGGGGTGAGCACCTCCAACCTCCTCGGCTGGTGGCAGTTCGAGGAGACCTCGGGCACGACGGCCAAGGACTCCAGCGGATCCGGGCGCGATGGCAGCCTGGTCGGGGGTTTTACCTTTTCCTCTAATACCGTGGCGGGCCCCATCGGCCAAGCCCTCGATTTCGATGGCGTGGACGATCACGTTTATATCGCTCACGATACCGCGCTCAACGTCAGCAATGTCACCATGGCGGTCTGGGTCAAGGTGGACGCCTTCAATGCCACTTGGCAGAACATCATGGGCAAGGGAGATTCGGGCACCGGCTGCTACCGCATCGTCCGCTTGGGAGATGACGCCTACCAGGGGACCGGAAACAGCGTGGGGTTCACCATCCAGGGCGATACCCAAACCTTCAGCGCCTCCTCCAATATCCTCGACTCGCAATGGCACCACGTGGCCGGGACCTACGACCGCGTCAAATCGCGCTTGTATATTGATGGAACGGAAGTCGCTAACCGCAGCTTCACCACGGCCATCCCCGCGACCACCGCCAATGTGCTGGTTGGACACCTGGAGAACACCAATAACAACCGGCATCACGACGGCAAACTCGACGACGTGCGCATCTACGGACGCGCGCTCACGGCCGCGGAGATCCTGGAGCTCTACCGGGCCGGGAAGAAGTGAGTGCCCGTCCCCATTAGCGGGTTAGTGCCTTACGCATTTTCTTCCGTGCGTCCGTGACTTTTCTCGGACGCCGCACTAGGCTTGTTCCGCATCATATCGCGCTAAAATGAACGTGGCTCCTTATGGCCAATTCTCCAGTTGCTTTTCCGCGGGATACTTCCCCATGGCGTTTGTCTTCGGTTTGGGTGAGCGCGAGAGGAGTTCCAAGAGGGATCGGCCCGTCTCGCCATGAGCGCCGGGCGGGTATGGCTTTTCGCCTTTGCGGTCGGAGCGGCGGCGCTCGTCTGGCGGGCCATGGCCGACATTGTTTACAGGGGTTCGGGCAACATGCAGTTCGATGCCGACAAGAATGGCAGCAGCGAAATGGTGCTCAACACGACGGGCCTCGGGTTGGGAACCACGTCGCCTTCAACGAACCTGCACGTGCAGGGCAACGTTTTCCTCAACGGCAACCTCGGACTGGGCACGACCGCGCCCGCGTCCACATTGATGATTTCGGGTGCCCTGGCGCTGTTGCCGCAGACCGTCACCACCAACGCGACGCTCTCCGGCAACAGCTTCGTCGCGGTGGACACCTCCGCCGGCAACATCACGCTGACCCTGCCGCCCGCCTCCAGCAGCAACAACCGCTTCTACCAAATCAAGAAGACTTCCTCATTGAGCACCCTCTACATCACGGGCGCGCCCATTGACAATGAATCGGAGCTTCGGCTCACCACCGGCACGAACGGTTTTCCCGCCATCAGCATCATCAGCGACGGCAACCAATGGTACGCGCTGGGCCGCACGGATGGCATCACCGGGGTGAGCTCCGCCAACCTCCTCGGCTGGTGGCAGTTCGAGGAGACCTCGGGCACGACGGCCAAGGACTCCAGCGGATCCGGTCGCGACGGCACCCTGATAGGTGGCCTGACATTTTCATCCAACACCGACACCGGCCCCATCGGCCAGGCCCTCAGCTTTGATGGGACTGATGATCACGTGCTCATTCCGCACGATAGCGTCTTCGACATCAGCGGCAATAACTTGACCATGGCGGTATGGATCAAAATAGGCTCCTTCAGTGTGGATTGGCAGAACGTCATGGGCAAGGGGGATAACCCCAATGGCTACCGCTTTGTCCGGGACAGTTACGGAGGCTCTGTCTCCGGCAACAGCGTCTCGTTCAGCCCGAACATCTCAGAGACCTATAATTCGAGTGCCAATATCAACGATGGGCAATGGCACCACCTGGCGGGCACCTACGACAAGGCCAACGTCCGCCTGTACATTGATGGCTCGCAGGTTGATAGCGACGCGACGTCGGGGAACCTCCTCGCCAACAGCAACAATGTGACCATCGGGCACCTGGAGAGGACCAGTGATTCCCGGCATTTCAACGGCAAGCTCGACGACGCGCGCATTTACAGCCGTGCGCTAACAGCCGCGGAGATCCTGGAGCTCTACCGGGCCGGGAAGAAGTGATGGCCGGCCACCGCTACGGATTCATCCAGCGCGGAAGCTTTCTCCTTGCCGCCAGCGCCTGGCTTTTGACGGCGCTCTACGGCGGAAGGCGCGAGGAAAGCCGGGCCGAAACTTTAGCGCTGCCCTCCGACCCCATCGAGGCCCACTTGGAAAAGCAGGAGGAGCTTGAAAAGACGATTTGGCCCATGGAGATCGAGGCCCAGCGCCATGAGCAGCCGTTCATCCGGCTCTGGGACGATCTGCGGAATCAGGGGCATCGTTTTGCCGTGCTCGCGGCCTTTCCCTTGAACAGGATCACGCTGGGTCAGCCGGGCCCGGAGGAGGACTTGGGGAACGGGGTGCGGCGGAGGCGGTTCCAACCGGGGGGGGAGCCCTTGGGAAACGAAGGCTGGCGGAAACTTCTGGGTGAGATCGAAGGTTCAGACGTGAGACTCGTGCAGAGCGAGTGGCATCATTCCGAGTTTCGCCGGGACGATGCGGGAATCTGCCACTCCAAGGTTTCCTTTGAAATCCACGCCCAGAAGGGGGCCGCGACGCGCTTCCTGCTCAAGGGCAAGTTACACGTCGCGTGGTTGAAACAGGACGGCGGGGAACCGCGTGCTGACAGCATGGATATCTTAGAGCTCTATATTCTCAGCCGCGAGGGGGAGCCGGCTTTCGCGGAAGTGGGGTTGCCCGCGGTTCCCGCATCCTTCGACACGCTGGCGCCTGAATTGCGCAGGGACAGCCCCGAGGGAGCTCCCATTCTGCTCCTGCGCGATCTGGATGGCGATGGCCTCTCGGAAATAGTGCTGCCAGCTCAGAACGCCCTGTATCGCAATCGCGGTGGCTGCGCTTTTTCGGTGGAGCGCCTGGCGCAGCAAACGCCGCCCTATGTCGCGGCGGCTTTGCTGGCCGACATGAACGGTGATGGGCGGCCCGACCTCGTCCTGGGGGGATCGCGCGCGGCCCGCCGCGACGCGACGGGAAGCGTGGAGATGCTGCGCCCTGAACTCCTGCTGATGACCTCAGACCCCGCGGGGGGCTTCCAACCTCCGCGCCTGCTGTGGCCGGGCCTGGACATGCCCAGCGTTCTCAGCGCCGGGGACTTGGACGGCGACGGTGACAACGATCTCTTCGTGGGTCAGTACCTATCCGCCTATTACGCCGGGCAGATGCCCACCCCTTACTACGACGCCAACGACGGCTACCCCTGCTGGCTGCTCCTCAACGAAGGGCCGGAAAAGGGCTTCCGGGACGGCACTCCCGCTTCGGGCCTGCAAGGCAAGCGCCAGCGCCGTACCTACTCGGCGTCTTTCGCGGATCTGAATGGCGATAACCGCCTGGACCTCATCACCGTCAACGACTTCGCAGGCGCCGATCTCTACTGGGGTGAGGGAGCCGGCCTCCTCAAGGACGTGTCCGGGGTTGCGGCCCCCGTCATCCACGCCTTCGGCATGTCCCACGCGCTGGCCGACTTCAACGGCGACGGCTTCCTCGATATCTTCGTGACGGGGATGAGTTCGACCACCGCGCGCAGGCTGGATCTGCTGGGACTCGGCCACCCGGATTTCCCCGACCGCAACCGTTTGCGCAAGGAAATGGCTTATGGCAATCGCATCCTGCTGGGAGAGGGCGGGGGACGCTACCACGAGGCGCTGTGGCGGGACGAAGTGGCCCGCAGCGGCTGGAGCTGGGGCTGCAGCGCCATGGACTTCGACAACAACGGTCGCTGCGATCTCTACATCGCCAACGGGCACCTCAGCCGGAAAAGCGCCGCCGACTACTGCACGCACTTCTGGCGCGACGACATCTACCTTGGCGACTCCCATCCCAACGCGGAACTCCGATCCTACTTCGGGGCCATGCGGTCCCTCCAGGAACAACTGGGGCACTCCTGGAACGGGTTCGAGCACAACCAACTGCTGGTCCAGACCTCGGGGGCGGGATTCATCAACATGGCCTGGCTCATGGGCGTGGCCCTGGAGCAGGACTGCCGTTCGGTGGTCAGCGACGACCTGGACGCGGACGGCCGCGTGGATCTGCTGGTCTTCGGTGCTGAACCCCTCGGAAGGCAAACGCTGCGCGTGTTTCGGAACGTCGCGAAGAGCGAAAACCACTGGATCGGGGTGCGGCTCAAGGAGGGGCCCGCGGGAAAGGCCCCTTCGCCCTTCGGCGCCTCCGTCACTCTCGATAGTGGCCAGGGCCGGCGCGTGGCGGTTTTCGTGAGCGGCGATTCTTTCACCAGCCAGCACGCGCTGACGCGCCATTTCGGCCTCGGCGCGGCGCGCGAGGTGAAAAGCCTGCGCGTGGTCTGGCCGGGCGGGCGCGAGCGCCTGCTCTTGAATCCGGAAGTGGATCGCTACTACGAGTTGAGCGCGGACCGGAACTAGGCGCGAACGACCGGAGACAGCGGGATCGCGGGCCTTGGCCAGGGCGCGCGGCGCTTTAGACTGCGCGAAGCATGCGATCCCTTCCGCTCTGGGCCATCCTGGCGTCCTCTTTCCTCGCCACCGAGTCCTGCCTCGGAGAAACGGCGGCGCCTGACTTGCAGCCCGTCACGGGGAAAAAACTTCTGCAAGAAGTCCAAAAACAAGGAGCCGTCGTGCTCGTCAACATGTGGGCCACCTGGTGCATTCCCTGCCGCGAGGAGTTTCCCGACCTGCTCGAAATCGAGCGCACCAACCGCGAACGCGGGCTACGGCTGCTGCTGGTTTCTTGGGACAGCGATGCCGCGGCGGCTCGCGAGTTTCTCACCGCCCAGAAGGTGACGTTTGCGAGCTATCTCAAAGACACAGCGGAAGGCAACGAGGCTTTTATCGAAGCCTTCGCCTCATCCTGGAGCGGGGAGTTTCCGGCCTGCTTCGTCTACGACTCCAAGGGAAGGCTGCGCGCGTCCTGGGAGGGCAAGAAAAGCCGTGAATTCATCAGCCAGAAGATACGGGAAGTCTTTAATAACAGGGAGAGCCAACCATGATCAACCGCCCTATCCGATCCATCCCGTCGCTGTTGCTCACGCTGCTGCTCGGACTGGGCGCGGCCGAGAAGGAAGCCTTGAGCCTGGAGAGCCTCGCCGCCGCCACTGCCGTCCCGATGAAGAACGTGGACGGCAGCGAGATCAGCATCGCCTCCGCTAAAGGCGCCAAAGGCACGCTGGTGCTATTTTCCTGCAACCACTGCCCCTTTGTTGTCGCCTGGGAGGAGCGCATCGCCGCCATTGGCAACGAAGCGCTCGAAAAAGGCGTGGGCGTGATCCAGATCAACCCCAACGATCCCAGCCAGGCGGGCGACACCTTCGAAGGCATGCAGCAGCGCGCCAAGGAGCGCGGGTTCAAATTTCCCTACACGGTGGACGAAACCTCGCAGATCGCCCGCGCCTTCGGCGCAACCCGCACGCCCGAAGTCTTCCTTTTCGACGCGCAGGGCAAGCTGGTCTATCACGGCGCCATTGACGACAATCACCAGGATCCCGCAAAAGTTCAGCACCATTACCTCAAAGACGCCGTCGCGGCGCTGATCGAGGGCAAAGCGCCGCCAACGAGCAAGAGCAAAGCCGTGGGCTGCGGGATCAAGTTTCACAAGGAGAAGTAGAAGTGGCCATCTGCCCTACGGTCGCTAACCCAGAGGAGCGTCCCG
>JAHFOS010000104.1 GCA_023261545.1 bacterium | reverse complement strand
TGCGAACCCAATTTGTGCCGTCGAAAGCCATGAGATCGCCGGTGGTGTTGCCGGAGACCCCGAATTGCGTGCCGTCAAGCCGGGCGCGGCGGATCCAGTTATTTCCGTCGTAAACCAGCATGTCGCCCGCGACGTTTCCGGAAACGGCGATCTTCGCGCCCGTCACGGAGTCGTCGGCCGGCACGGTTCCCGTCGTGCGTACCCAGTTGTTGCCGTCGAAGGTCAGGTAATCGCCGCTCACGTTGCCCGAAACACCGAACTGGCTGCCGTCGATCTTCGCACGGCGCGTCCAGCTCGTGCCGTCAAAGCTCAGCAGATCGCTCGTCGTGTTGCCAGTCACACCAAATTGCGTACCGTCAATTCGAGCGCGGCGAACCCAATTCGCGCCGTCAAAGCTCAGCAGATCTCCCGTGATGTTACCTGAAACTCCGAACTGCGTGCCGTCGAGTCGGGCGCGGCGCACCCAGGCGGTGCCGTCGTAGGTGAGCAGATCCCCGGCGGAATTGCCCGTCACCGAGAAGCGCGTGCCGTTGAGGTCCGTGAGCAGCGCCACGGTGCCGCTCTCGTCCTTGAAGGCGACGGTGCGGCCGGAGGTCGGATCTGCCACAGTGAGAGAGAGCTTATTGGTGTCCACTGTGGTTCCCTCGAAGACGAGGTAGCGGTCCACAAGGATATTGCCGCTAACGTGCAACTTATCCTTGGGTGTAGCGGTTCCAACGCCGACATTGCGGTTGGTGTTTGTGACGTACGTGATGGCGTTGCCGGAATCGTCGCTCCAGCCGCCACCCGTGAAGGACTGCACGTCCAGCGCCTTCCACGCCGCTCCGTCGTAGCCTTGGAAGTTAGCGCCGTTCCAGCGTATGCTTCCAGCCAGGGTATCGGTGGTATCCCCCACTTTGACGGCGCCGGCGAACGTGCCATTTCCACTGGCGGTCAGTGAGGCGAGCGAACTCAAGCCGCTGGCGCTCAACGTCGTGAAAGAACCCGTGGAACCGGAAATCGGAGTATTTGAGATGGCGGCGTTGGTGATATTGCCACCCGTGATGGGCGTGTTGCTGATGTTGCCGGAGGCGATGGTCAGGTCATTGGCTACCTCGTTGTCGGCCCATGGATTCGCCGTGTTCACCCAGTTCGCGACGATGGTGCCGGCGACGTTGAGCTTGGCGACATTGGCGTCAAAGGTCTCGATAGCCGCAAGATCCGAGGTCAGCGCCACGGTTCCCGAAGCATCGCGCAGCAGCACGGTGCGCGCGGCACCCGGCTCCGCCACGGCCAGCGTCATGGCGTTGCCGTCGAAGTTCGCGCCCTCAAAGCGCAGCGCGTTGCCGGTGAGGCTGGCTAAAATAGTGAGTGCGTCCGCGCTGGCGTCGCCAAGCTGCGTGTTGCCCGTGGCCGTCAGATGGGTGAAGGAGCCCGTGGAACCCGAGATCGGGGTGTTGGCGATGACAGCACCCGTGATGTTGCCGCCCGTGATGGGGGTGTTGCTGATGTTTCCGGAGACGATGGTCAGATCATTGGCTACCTCGCTGTCGGCCCAGGGGTTCGCTGTGTTCACCCAGTCGGCGGTGATATTTCCGGCGACATTGAGCTTGGCGATATTGGCATCAAAGGCCTGAATATTGGAACCGATGGCGAGCCCGAGGTTCGCGCGCGCCGCTGACTTGTCGCTGAGGTTGGAGAGCGTGAGATCCGCCGCAGGGGGAACGGTGATCGTGCTCCAGACGATGTTTCCGCCCGCCCCCGCCGTCAACACCTGGCCGCTGGTTCCTGAATCGGTGGGAAAGACGTTGCCGTTGAAGGATGCGCGTCCGCGCACCAAGAGATCCCCGGAAATCGAGGCATTGGCCGATAAGCTGGCCGGGCCCGACACCAGGAGAGACCCCGAAGTCAGCGCCCCGGAGACGAGGGCGTTCGTCGAGAACGTGGCCGGACCCGACACTTGGAGCGTCGCGAGCGCGGTGTTGCCGGTCACCGTGAGCAGACCCGGATAGTTCAGGCTTGAAGCGAGCTTGTCGGCGCTGATCCCGCCCGCTTTCACCTGGAGCTTGTCCCCGGCGCCCAACTCGATGCTGGACCCGTCCACATGGTCCTTGAGCTGGAAGCTGTCGAAGTTGATGACGGTCTTGCCCAGGAGCACCTCGGTATTCTTGAGCTGGAAATAGTTGCTGCCCTTTTTGAGCCCCACCTCGTAGCGGCCCGCCAGCAGGCCGCGCACCTCATAGACACCCTCCGCGTTCGAAACCGCGCTGTAACCCAAACCCACCCCGGCATCGTTGCTGCCTTTGAGATGCACGCTCACTCCGGGGACCGGGGCGCCGTTCTCGGCAACGATGCGCCCCGTGAGCAGGTCCGTGGGCGTCTCGATGGCGATCTGGAAAAGCTGGAGATCCGCCGCGCTCCCGCCCCAGAACAGCTCGCGCAGTTCGCTGGGATTGAGCAACCCGACCCCATCGGTGAAGAAACGGCGGTTGTCCACCAGGGCCTGGATGATGCGCCGCCCAGCGTTCTCGGGAGCAGCCGCGTCACTGTCAGGGAACGAAGGCAAGGCCGCGACTCTGGCCGCGCTGCCCTTCCAACCCTCGGGCTCCCGCACATTCAGGATGGCATCGTAGAGCGCGAGCAGCGCCTTGCTCTCGTCGGCATTGGGCGCGCGCTTGTAGGCGCTCAGGATTTCGGCGAAAACCGTGAGCGCGTTGATGCGGTTGGCCGCTTCCTTATAAAAACGATCAGTCTTGGTGACCTCCGGGCTGTTGAGGCGGCTCATGGAAAGCCCGCTGAAATCCGCTACCGTGCCGGCGAAGAAGTCGCGCAGCAGATTTTGAACCAGGACCTGCGGATCTCCCTGCGGCGCGGCGACGAGCGCGCGATCCGCCAAGTGCGTGAGGTACGTGGTCGTCGCGTT
Organism: bacterium; assembly: GCA_023261545.1. GTDB lineage: Bacteria > Planctomycetota > JADGBV01 > JADGBV01 > JADGBV01 > JAHFOS01. The sequence continues at coordinate 12,751 of JAHFOS010000104.1, read as the reverse complement.
GATGCCGCCCATGTCCAGCTCCCGGCTGCCCAGCGCCTTGCGGATCTGGTCGGCGAGGATGATGGTGCTGAGGAAACGCACCCCGCGGCGCGTGACGACGAGGGCGTAATTTTTGGCCGGATCGAAACTGATCTCGATGGTCTGGGCTTGGTCGGCGGTGAGCGTGGTTTTGGAGAGCAGAACGCCGCCGCCGCTCAACTCCACGATGAGGAACTCGTCCCCCTCTTGAATATTGTAAAGATCGGCGGGCTTGAAACTGCCCTTGAGCCGCCCTCCCGCTGCCCCCTGAGCAACGGACCCCCCACTGCCCCCACCGCCGCCGCCCCCACCGCAGGCCAGGGCGAACAAAAGGAGGGCAACCACCGCGGCCACGGACGTTAGCGCGCGCATTGCTGTACTCTTTAGTTGGTGTTCTGTGAATTGTGAAATATAATGAAATCGTCTACAGGTTGCTGACGCCTGCCTCGATAGCGAAGCGAATCTTGAACTTCAGGACCTCCTCAATCTTGTTTCCGTTCTGGATGACCTCGCGAACCAGTTGCTCTTGGGCGCGGCTGGCCGCCTGCTCAATCACCGCGCGCTCGATGGGAACCGGAGGGATCTGCGGCAGCGCCGCCAGCAACTGGGACCGCAGGGCCTGGACATCTATAGCATTGAGATCCAATGCCTTAGGTTGCGGCAGGGCTTCCTCGTCCCCAGGCAGAGGAAACTGCTTCTTGAGATCCATCACCTGGGCCAAGGTTATGCCGCGCAAAGCGCTGGTGGCACCTGCGGGACCGAGTCCCCCCGATTGCAGGGCGCCTACGGACTGCGGAAGCGCGCCTCCCGGCTTGCCGTCGCCGCCGCTGGGCAGGACGTTGACCTTGCCTTCAAGGACCGTGACGCTCATGCCCTTCTGACCTTCTTCGGCGGCGGTGACGAAATCCGTTCCGGTCACAAGAATCGAACCGCTCTCCGTGGCCACTTCATAGCCCTCCCCGGGCTTGAGACTCAGGATCTTGGAGCGAAAAGCCCCTTTTTCAAGGTGGACGGAGATGATTTCGCGCCCCCCTTCGACTTTCTTCTGTATCGCCACCGTGGCTTTAGGACCGATGGAGAGAAAAGACGATTTGAAGGTGAGCTGCACCCGGCCATCCTCTCCGGTGGTGATTTCGTCATCGTAAAGAAACCGCTCCTCAACGCGGGCCTCGAACTCCATGATGCCCCGGGTGATGGAGACCTCCCCGGAGAGGGCGAGGGCAGTGCCGAAGAACTCGTCCGCGGCGCCGACGGCAGCGAGAGCCAAAACGCCCATCCCCACCCGCAACGCCCGCCCACCCCAAATGGCAAGGCTTTGGAAATTCATGAACTGAATTATAGACCCCTATGCGGTGGGCCAAGCCAAATAATTGTGAAAAATATCACATCGTGAAACGCGGGCCGCTTGGGAAAAAAGGCGAAAATTAACTATAATAGGGATCCTGGCCACGGAAAAGGCCACCGAAGGGGCGTTCCGGAGGCCGTCCGAGGGGGAGGTGTGCCCTGGCCCCCCCGTGGAGCGGCCAGGGGATCCGGCGATCAGGGGAACGACGCGCTGGCGCTGGCGCCGGTGGAAAGTTCGGTCACCTTGATGGAGGCCGGGGAAAACCCGAGCGGCCCCTTGTACTCCCAAAGTGCCCTGCGTGCGTTCCAGGTCATCGAAGCGGCGAAGGTTTGACCCTGTTTGCCGAGCACTTCAAGGCGCAGGCTGGCAAGGTTGGCCGCCACCGAAGTCACGGCCTCCACCGTGAGAACGTCTTTAAGGGCGCTGTAGCTGCCCTTGAGGATCGTCACCGTGGCCGAAACCTGCTTGACGGAGAACAGCACCGAAGCGTTCGCGGTGTGACCGGCGCTGTCCGTAGCCGAGGCGATGGCCTGATATTCGCCCATGGGCAGTGACGCCGAAAAGGAACCCCCAGTGCCAAGGACGTTCCCCATAGCCGTCCAAATCATCGAAGTTGTGAGCGAACCATCCTCGGGATCGCTGGCTGAGCCCGTGAAAGTAATGGGGCTGGCGGGAGAGAAAACGTCGCCGTTTTTAGGGGAGGTGATCGTCACGGAAGGCGGAAGGTCCACTCCATCCGCCGGGTAGAGGTAGGTGACCCCATCCACGTCGTCCTGGTGCAGAACGCGCCGCGTGCCTTCATAGTAGGGCTCCATCACTGACCCTTGCACGTCGGAGTGGTCGAGGCCCAGCGCGTGACCGAGCTCGTGCAGCATCACCGTCTGGATATCGAAGCCTGTTCCCGAGCCGTCGGCATTCCAATTGAAATCCTTGTTGTCGAAGGCCATGTCGAACTCGTCGCGCGTGGTGGTGTACCAAGTCACCCCTAAGACACCCGTCTCGCGGATATCCACCCAGCCGATGTCGTTGAAGCCATCGAAGGTCTGGGGGCCCGGACTCTCCTTGACCAGCGAAGGACTGCGGCTGGTATAGGTGCCGAAGGCGAAGGCGAACTTCGAGGTAGGAACATCCGTCCAGGTGTTCATGCCGGCCAGCAGGCGGTCAAAACCCTGGCCCGCCAGGCTTGCCGCTTCACCGGCGGAATTGTAATTCACGGCGACCTGGTCGTTGCCCGCAATGCCGTCGAAGAAGACATCGTGGAGCAGGCCCGTGGTCTTGAAATCCGCCGACGTGAGATCGCGAACCTCGGGATAGAGCCGGTGCAGCGCGGCATGAGCCTGGGCCTTTCCGTCGCCATCGCCATCAGCGAGGTAGAGGATCTCGACGACGACCGCTTCGCCCTGCACCTGGGTGATGCCCTGGGCGGCGACGACGTGCGGCTTGCCCCCGGCACTGGCGGAGGCAAAAAGCAGGGCGGCAAGGGTTAAGAAGAATGTGGCTAGGCGCATGGATAAACCTGGATACCGGGAAGCGGGGGATTAAACAGCCGCGTACGCCGTGGCAAGAGACGTGCGGGCAGGTGCACGGGCGTTTCGGGTACGCGGGCGTCTCGCCCGCAGATACTTTTTACATCCGAGCCCACCGACAAGCCTTAGCACCCCCCGCTTAAAGGGACGACCGACTCAAAACGGCGCCGGCTCATCCTTGAGGCTTTCCTCCCAGTCGTCGTAGCTCAGGGCGTCCCAGAGCACGACCTCGGGCTCTAGGCGCACGCCGCTGTGGCGCTCCACCGCGCGGCGTGCGTGCACGATAAGCCGGATCATGTCCAGAGCCGTGCCGCCGCGGTTGATGAAAATATTGGCGTGTTCCTCCGAGACCTTAGCGCCGCCCAAGGCCGCGTTCTTGAGGCCGCAAGCTTCAAGCAAGCGGCCGGCTTTATCGCCCGGGGGGTTTTTAAAGACGCTGCCCGCGCAAGGGGCCTTGGGAAACTTGGAGTTGCGCTCGCGCGTGATTTCCAACTGCCGCTGCTTGATAGCCGCGCTATCGCCCGGGACGAGCCGCAGTGCGGCGCGCAGGAAAAGCAGCACGGGCACAGGCCACGTCGTGTGGCGGTAATTCCAGGTGACCTCGCGAGCGGGAACGCGCACGACGGAAAAATCCGGTGTCAGCACTTCGGCCCATTCCACTACGGTGCCGGTTTCGGAGCCGTAGGCCCCGGCGTTCATGGTGAGGGCGCCGCCCCAGGTGCCGGGCACGGCGGTGGCCCATTCGAGCCCAGCAAGCCCGGCCTTTCCCGCCGCCTGCACGGCCTGGATGATGGAGTTGCCGGTGCCGGTGAACAAGTGCTGACCTTCAATCCTTATATCCTCGGGCTCCAGCGAAATCACCGTGGCGTCGAGTTCGCCGTCAGCGGCCAGCAGGTTGGCGCCGCCACCCAGGACTCTCAGCCCCATGGCGCTGTCCCGCACAAAAGGCCGCAGCGCGGAGAAGTCGTCCTGCGCCTCCATCCGAAACTGATGGCGCGGTGAGCCACCCAGACGCAAGGTGGTCTGGAGAGCGAGGGGTTTCTCGATGCGCTTCACTGAAGGTCCAGCCGGGGCTCGTTCCCAGCCACGCTGACTTTTAAATTTGCGCCAACCCGGCAGCCGGAGCCCAAAAAGACTTCAATGGCCGCTTCCCCCTCCGCGTTCCCCGCATCTTCCAGCAGGATCCGAGACTCCCGCTTGGGCCGGTTCTCCTTGCCGATCCAGGTGAGTTCGAGTTTGGCCTTGCCCACGGCAGTTAGCCCAGCACCTTAGTCAACGGCCCTCTTCCCAAGGGCTGCTCGCACAGTGCGGTGAACACGCGTTGTTTTGACGACTCTAGCTCCCACTCTAGCCCCGATCCTAGCTGACCCCGGGGGTGCGCGTGAGGCGCCTTCTTCGCACACCCCAACAGAATCCGCGTCAAATCGAGTTTTACCTTGCGATCCTCCATCTGCCGAGAGGTGGGCTCGCGTCTGTTTCGAGCGTCCTTCATTTCTCCTGCCTTTTCGGCTCTGGGCGCACGGAGAAAGCCGAGTCATTGCCGGTGGGCCAGAATATGATCTCGGAGAATATAGGGATGCTATCGAAGAACTGCTTGTTTACTTTCACCCATTCCTGCCACTCTGAAGGCCGAATAAAAATCGATTCGTATTCGTTCACGTATATAGATAACATCAGAGGGCCCGCCCATGAATAGGCCTGCGCTTTCTGTGCTTTTGTTTTTACAGCCTCCAACAGCCTGGCCATATATTTTTCCATAACTTCGGGACAGCAGGGAATATCTTGCGCTCCACGAGTCGTGCTTCGAAGATGGCGCTGGGGCACGCTTTTGTCATCGAAATAGACTGAGGTTAGCTCCAAGCCCAAGAGACGGCCATCCTCCACATCCCTCAAGATGCGGTCGGGACAGTCTTTCTGTTCTCGAAAATCGTGGACTTCGAGTCGCCGTCCGTGTGGAAGCTTCTGATAATGTTGAATAAACTCCTGCGTTTCAAACTTCTCCCGATCATGCTTAAGCGGGAATTCTTGCATCGTTCGCGTCACCTCCCAGTGCCCACCCTTGGCAGGGCCGACCCGTCTAAGAAGCCCGGCAGCCTTTATTTTTCTGATATTCCATTCCACACCTTTGTCACTCAACCCGGTAGCTTGGGCTAGTTCCACCGTCGTGATCCGCGGATTGGCCGTGATATTGCGCAGAATTATTTCCCTGGTTTTCTCCCTAGCGATCCCCCTAGTTTTTCCCCTAGTTTTCTCCGCTCCTTCGTCAGGGCCACCACTTGTCGGCACCCTGAACGTCACGATCACAAATCCCTGCCGTTCCTCGAAAGTCGGCGGCGCGACGCCATGGCGTTCGCATTCGGCGATGACTCGGTTGGTGCCCCGGCCCCAGATCTCGACCGCACCGGTGCGGTGAAAAGCCTCGGCGATGAGCGGGTTGCGCAGTTCAGACAGGTGCGGCCCGGAGAGCTGCTCCAGGGTCACGGCGGCGGGGAGGCGGCCGTAGCTGCGAACCTCAATCCTGTCGTCGAAAACCACGACGGCAACGTGCCCGCCATAGTAGGAATAATCCCGGTGCATGACGGCGTTGAGCAGGATTTCCCGCAGCGCGTTCATGGGAACGGGGAAGCGGTCCTCGCGGAAGATTTGGCCTTCCGGGAAACGCGCTCCGAGCGGTAAGGTGCGTTCGAGAAACGCCATGCCCTCGCGCACCATGGCGAAGGCGTGCAGGTGCTCCTGCCGATTGTCCACAATCGTACCGGTGATTTCCCTGCCCCGGAAGCGCCCCAGTTTCAAGTGGCATTGGGGGCAGTCAGATAGGAATTTCTTTCCATAGAGAACCAGCGCGGCTTGGGTCAAGACACCACCCACGCGCACGCCCAGGCGGTCCAGGATGTCGCCTATATCCGTGCTCGTCTCGGGGGCAATGCGGTTCTGCTGGATGGCCAATTCGCGCGTGCGGAGGATTTCCTGTTGATCCAGGTCCTTGAGGGTCAGGCCCTCCGCTGGCATGTTCTCCCAGCGCCGTTTGGCGTGGCCGCGTTTGAGCAGCAGTTTTTCGTATTTTTCCTGGGACATTTTACGAGTCGTGCTGCTGACCCGCTCGAAGGGGCGGCCTTCAAAGGTAAAGGGCGTGGAATCCGAAGCTCCCTCGACGCGGAGAATGAGGATTTCCCGTCCTGTGTCCAGCGGGAGCCGCTCAATCGGAAGGTTGATGGGTGGCTCGAACTTGTCCAGTGCTTGGGCGACGTCCCGGAGGGTTAGGTCGGAAACCTGCTGGCCCTCGAGCTGGCCGTCTGGTCGAATCCCAAAGAGGATGATCCCGCCCGATCCGTTGAGAAAGGCGCAGATGGTCTGTAGTCCTTCACGCAACTCGCCCGTCGAGCGTTTGAACTCCAGCGTGGACCCCTCGCCTTGTTGCAGCAGGGCCGAAAGCTGCTTGAGGTTGGTGGGAACGGGCGGGGTCATGCCAGCCTCCAGTGTAACCGGAAGAGGATTTGGATCGTGTGTTTCTGGCGGATCTGCCCTACCTTACTCATACAAGACAATTTGAAACTTGGCGCGCTCGCTCCGGCCATCGCCCCACCCGGCCGAGGCTCAGGCCTTCTTGAGCTTCGGCTTGTCGTCGGGGAGCGGGATATACTTGACGAAGGCCTCGTACATTTCGGCGCAGCGCTGGAAGAGCTTCTTGCCGCTCTCGTCCATGCTCTCGATGTAGGTCCGGTAGTGGAAGCGGAAGTTCTTGCGGTCGGGCAGGTCGTTATAGATGAGGCTCTTCTCGCGGAATTCCTTGCCTTTTTTGCGATAGTCCCAGCGCACCTTGGCGTAGGCGGCGACGACCGTGTCGCTGGTCATCCAGTCCATGCCGCCGTTCAGTTTGGAGCTGTCGTAGCGGAAGTCGGACATGGTGTCCACCATGAGGCGCGGGAGCGGCGATTGCGAGGGGCTCATGAGCGGCAGCACCAGGCGCCCGGGGTCCGATGATGAGCACGGGGAGACGCTGAAACCCATCACCCCGAGACACGGCAGGAGCATGACCGTGGGCGCGCTGCGCACCACCACGCGCTTGCGCGGATTGGGCGAGTTGGCGATGTCAACGCTGAAGGCGAAGATGTCCGCGACCTCGAAGGCTTTGACGGCCTGCGCCACCTTGGCGCGGGTGTAGAAGTTCTCCATGGCCGGCTGGAAGCTGTCGCGCAGCACGAAGGGCAGGAAGGGCTCCTTGCGATTGGCCAGCAGTTTGCAGTATTTGCGGGTGTTGATCGTCTCCTTGGCGGCCAATTCCTGGACGGTGGGGGAGTAGTTAACGTCTTTCTTCTGGGACTCAGCCGCGGCGATATTCTCCTGCTCGACCTTCAGGGCCTCCTCGAACTTCTCGACCACCTTCTGGATGCGCGCCATCTCGGCCTTGGCCTCGCGCGCCGCGGCCTGGACGACCTTGAAGTCCTTGTCGTTCTTGGCTTTGCCTTCGAGCATCTTGTCCGCGGAAGTGGCGGCCTCCTGCTGTTTCTCGAACTTCGCCTTGAAGCGGGCGACCTCGCGCTGGTTGATCTGGATTTTGAAGCGCGCGGCGTAGAGCTTGCGGATCAGCTTGTCCCACTTGTAGGCGGGGGTGCCCTGGCCCGTGAGCTCCAACTCCTCGTCGTAGCTGGGGGGGATGGTGCCGTCCCATATCTGCAACAAGGCATCGTCGGGATAGAGGATGTTGGTCTCGCCATCCTCGTGGGCGAAGGCGGAGCGGTCGTCGTCCGCGCAGCCCAGGAGGAAATCCAACTGATCCTTGGCGATGAGGCAGGGATGCTCGCCCAGCAGCCCGAAGCGCAGGAAGGCGCGCAGCCAGCGCAGGAAAGTGCGGTTCTTCACGCGACGTTCCATGACGAGCGCCGCCGCCTGTTCGTAGAGGCCCCAGAAGCTATCCACGAGGTCGGGCTCCAGGGTGGTCAGCTCCTGGTCAATGTGCAACACGGTAAAGCCGTACAGGGCGGCGCGCTCCTTGAGCTTGCGCTGCTCGGGGGTGAGCGTTGGCCCCGCGCCCGCGGCTTCCGCCTCTTCGCCCTTCTTGAACATCCCCGAAAACATGGATTTCTTGGCCGCAGGCTCTTTATCCCCTGAAACGGCCCCCAACTGGGATTGAAGTTCGTGGTGCTTGGCCAGGATCTCCTCGCGCAGCGCGGCGAGCGCCAGGGAATAATAGACCGTGCCGTAGAGATAGTCGGCGTCCACGCCGGTGGCGCGGAAAATGCGGAACAGCGTGTCCTTCACCACCTTGTTGGCGAAGAACTGCGCAAATTCAAAGCGCAGCGCGGCGTATTTCCCCAGCAGTTCGTCTTGCAGCTCGCCAAGGCGGATGACCTGGTCGTAGAGCTCCCCGGCGGGGAGCTTGCGCGGCGGGAAGGGCTTGCCCGCCGCCTTGGCGGCCGCGGCCTTTTCCTCCATTTCGCGGGCACGCTGCAGGAGGCGCTCGGGCATTTGGGGCTTCGAGAGTGCCGTGGACTGCTTCTTGAGCTCGCCCTTGGCGTCCTCGGGAATATCGCCGGCCATCATGGCCTCGCGCTCGGCGTGGGTCTGGCGCAGCTTGCCGGCAATTTCGATGTAGGGCTCGAAAACCTTGCGAATTTCATCAGTGAGCGGGAAGTCGCTCTTGGCGCCCCCCGTCTTCTTGAGCGCAGCTTCGAGCATCGCCGCAGCCTCCTCCTCCATCTTGCGTTTCATGTCCGCGCCGCCACCCCCACCGCCGCCACCGCCTTCTGCGGCATCGCCGCCCGCCGCCGCGTTTTCCTCGGCTTCCTCCTTGATATCCGGCGAGGCGCTGCGCTTGGGGCCCTGGTACTGGGGATCGCGTTTGATGCGTGGCTCGCGCACCTCCTGCACCTTGGGGTCCGCCGCAAGTTCCGCCGCCGCGGCGCGGTCCTCGCCCTCGCGCGCCTGGGTACGCAGGGCCGAATCCTGGGGATGAGCGCCCACGGGCTGGATATCCGTGGCGATGCGCGCCTTCACGGCGCTGACGAGCGCCTGACCCGCCTGCTCAAAAAGCCGGTCGGGAACGACCTTGCGCAGGGTGGCTTTTATCTTTTCGTAGAAGGGGGAACTCTGCCCGTTGGCATTGAGAACGATGAAACTCGCCGATTTCAAGAGCGGCAGGGAGCAATACTTGAGATCGCGGACGATTTCCACCGAGTAGCCGCGTTTCACCAGATAACCGGCCACGAGGGAGTTGGTGGGCGCGTCCATGAGCAGGACGACGCGGGGCGGCGTGGCCACGACGGCCACAGGAGCGGCCGCGGGGGGAGCCGGGGCTGTCGCGGCGGGGGGAGGCATGGGGAACGCAACTATAGATGGAAGGATCGCCCCACAAGATCAGCGCCACCTTTACGCCGTCGCTGGCAAACTAGAATGAGACGCGCTTATGAATCCCCGGCCGGTGGAGAAGTTTCCTTTCATGGCGGCCTGCGGGAGCGCCGTGGTCCTGTTCCTTGCGCTGACGCTGGGCAAGAAGCTGGTGCTCGAAAGCCTGCGGCGCCCGGAGGTGAGTGACAGCGTGGTCACGGTGAGCTTCGCTGGGGACAAGGCCGCGAAATCCAAGCCGGTCATCCGACCGTCAGTGCCGGCTCAACCCGTCGCCGTGCGCTCGGCCCCAGGGCCGGTGGTCCCCACCAAGGAAATGCAGGTGGTTTCCCTGGATACGGCGGTTCCGGCGCCGGGCGCCGCCAGCAAAGAAACGCCCAAGAGAGGCAGCGAAATGCCGGGCGCCGAACCCATAGCGCCCCCGGAGCAGACCCAAATCCAGTATGAGGTACGGCCGGGAGATACGGTGCAGAAGATCGCCAAGAGCTTCCTGGGTTCCCAAGGTTCCTATACGCGCATCCTTGATGCCAACCCCGGGCTCGACGCCAGACGCATCCGGCCCGGCATGAAAATCACGGTGCCCGTCAAGTCCGGCCAGTCACCGCGCAAGGTCCTGGAACTCGATATGCAGGAAGCGCGCAAGCGGACTTACGTGGTGCGCAAGGGCGATTCGCTTTCCGTGATCGCGCAGCGCGAGTGCGGCTCGGTGAAAGAGCTGCGGCGCATCCAGGCCTTGAATCCCGGACTTGACGGCGCGCGCCTCAAGGCCGGCGCCGCTATCTTCCTGCCTCCCGCCCGGGAGCGCATTTAACCCAGTTTTACGGCCATGTCTGGGGTCCCCGTGGTGGCCATTGTGGGCCGCCCCAATGTCGGCAAGTCGTCGCTGTTCAACATGCTGGCCGGCCAGCGGCTTTCCATCGAGGACCCCACCGCGGGCGTGACGCGCGACCGGCTGTTGTTGCGAACCGAGGTCGCGGGGCGCAGTCTCGACATCGTGGACACCGGCGGACTCGGCCTCAAGGATGCCCAGAACCTCGAAGAGGACGTGGAGGAACAGGCGGAGTTCGCCATCGCCGGCAGTGACCTGGTGATCTTCCTGGTGGACGGCAGCCACCTCGTGACGGAGCTGGATCGCGACGTGGCAAAACGCCTGCACCAGGCGGGTATCCCCTGTTTGCTCGTCGCCAACAAGGTGGACAACGCGGAACTCGCGCCCGAGGCCCAGCGCTTCAGGGCCTTGGGTTTCGGTCCGCCCGTCATCGTCTCGGTGCTCCACCGGCGGGGGATCGAGGAGCTGGAGGCCGGGCTCGGGAAAAGGCTGCCGCCAGCGGTCCAAGAAGCGGAAGTCGAGAAAGCGGGCCTGCGCATATCCCTGGCCGGCCGGCGCAACGTGGGCAAAAGCAGCCTAGTGAACCTGCTTTGCGGGCAGAAGCGCGTCATCGTGAGTGCCGTGCCGGGTACCACGCGCGATGCCGTGGACGTGGCCATCCGCCACAAGGGCAAAAATTACGTCCTCGTGGACACCGCGGGACTGCGCAAGAAAAGCCAGCTCCAGGACGGCGTGGAGTTCTACAGCATGTCGCGCACCTACGGCGCCATGACGCGCTCGGGGCTGGTGCTGATGATGATTGACGCCGCCGAGGGCGTCGGGTCCGTGGACCGCAAGCTCGCCGACTGGATCATCGAGAACAACAAGCCCTGCGTCCTGGTGGTCAACAAATGGGATCTGGCGGGAGAGTCAACGCCGCAAGAGTACGAGGCTTACGTGCGCAAGCGGCTCACCGGCATGGGCCATGTGCCGGTGGCCGTGATTTCGGCCCAGGAAAAGACCGGCATGGATAAGCTCTTCGCCCTGGTCGAGCAGATCTCGGCGCAAATGGCGCGTCCGGCTCCCACGACGCACCAAATCAACCAGATCCTGCAGCGCGCCCAGAATCAGCGCGCTCCGAGCGCCTCCGCCCGCGGCACGCCGCCCAAGCTCTTTTACGCCACCCAACTCTCCGACGTGGTGCCGAGCTTCATCATTTTTGGCCACAAGGTGGCGGATATCCGCGACGACTACCGGCGTTATCTGAGCCGCGCCTTGCGCCGCGAACTGGGCATTGACCTGCTGCCGGTGCGCCTGGTTTTCAAGGAGCGTCCGCGCCGCGAAGCGCCGGCCGGGAGCCGTTTGTCGTGAGCGACCCGCTGATATATTGCGGGGCTCCGTCGCGTTGGAAACCGTAGCGATGCAGAGGCAGGAGGTCCTGGTGGGGCGCCGCGGGCGGACGCTGGTGGTGCGTATCGTCGGTCTCGGCAGCATGAACAACAGTCAGGGAATCTATGACCATGTGCGTCGCGAGTCCGAAGCTGGCGCGACCGAAATCGCCATTGACCTCAGCGCGTGCTCCAGCATGGACAGCACCTTCATGGGCATGCTGCTGCTGCTGCACGAGGAGTGCAGCGCGGACCAGCGCGATTTGCTCGTGGTCAACGTCGCTCCGGACAACATCGCGCGCTTGGAGAGCCTGGGCGTGAGCCAGTTCGTGCGCGTCGTCGCGGATTTCGCCACCGCGGATATCGGTTTCGCGGCCCTCGGGGGCGGCTCAAGCTCGACCGAGCGCCGCATGGGCCACGTGCTGGCGGCCCACGAAGAGCTGGTGCGCAAGGACAAGCGCAACGAGGGCGCCTTCCGCTCTTTCCTCACGGCCATGCGCGAGAGTTTGAAGTCCAAGAAGAAATGAGCTGGGGCAACTTCAAATCCATCGTGCTCAGTCGGCGCCGGCGCAGCCTGCCGGACGGCGTGGCCTTGTCCTGCCCGGGCTGCCAGAAAACGCTATTCCGCAAGGAGCTCGCCGACAACCTTTTCGTCTGCCCGCATTGTGACTGGCACCACACCATGCCGGGCCCGGGTCGCATCAAAATGCTGCTGGATGAGGGCAGCGGCGAGGAGCTTTTCGCCGGACTGCTCTCGGGCGATCCCCTGGAGTTCAAGGGTTTCAAAAGCTACCGCGACCGCCTGGCGCGGGCGCGCCAGGATACCGGCCTCGAAGAGGCGGCGCTGTGCTACGCCGGGACGCTTTCCGGCCACCGTGTGCTGCTGGGCTGCACGGACAGCCGTTTCCTCATGGGCTCGATGGGCTCGGTGGTCGGCGAAAAACTCACGCGCCTCTTCCTCGAAGGGGCCAGAACGCGCATCCCGGTGGTGGTCGTGAGCGGCAGCGGCGGCGGCGCGCGCATGGACGAGGGGGTTTTTTCGCTCTTGCAGATGGTCAAAACCTGCTCGGCGGTGAGCGAACTCCATCGCGCCGGGGGGCTTTTCATTTCCGTGCTCACCAACCCCACTATGGGCGGCATCATGGCGAGCTACGCCAGCCTCGGCGATATCATCCTGGCCGAGCGCAAGGCGCTCATCGGCTTCACGGGACCGCGCGTCATCAAGCAGACCACCCAGGAAGAACTCCCGGATCATTTCCAGGAGGCCGAATTCCTGCTCGAACACGGCCACATTGACCGCATCGTGCGCCGCGCCGACACCAAG
>JAHFOS010000248.1 GCA_023261545.1 bacterium | reverse complement strand
GGCGCGCGCGTAGCGGTCCGCGGGGTCTTTCTGCAACAGGGTGTGCAAGACCTTCTCGAAGGCCGGGGAGAGATCGGGCCGCAAGTTGCGGATGGGCTCGGGCAGCTCGCGCGCCTGCTTTTCCATGATCTCCTTGTAGCTTTCGCCGCTGAAGAGCGGCCGGCCCGACAACAGGTGGTAAAAGGTGGCGCCGAGCGCATACAGGTCGGCGCGCCCGTCCAGGGTTTCCCCCAGCACCTGCTCGGGAGCCATGTAGTAGGGCGTGCCGATGGACCCGCTCGAAAAGAACACGTCGTGACCGGCTCCGAGCGGTTTGGCGAGCCCGAGGTCCGCTATCTTGGGATCGCCGCGCTCGCTGAGCAGGATATTCGAGGGCTTGATGTCGCGGTGCACGATGCCCTGGCGGTGGGCCTCGGCCAGCGCGTCCGCGAGCTGGCGCATCCAGCGCACGGCGGTTTTCTCGTCCAGGCGCTCGCCCTGCTCCATCCAGCTCCTGAAGTTCGGCCCATTCACGTACTCCATGGAGAAGAAGTAGATGGCGTCGTCCTTGCCCACCTCGTAAACCTGGATGAGGCCGGGATGGTGCAGGCGCCCGGCGCTGCGCGCCTCGCGGATGAAGCGCTGCACGTAAACCTCATCCGCCGAGAGTTCCGGCGGCAGGATCTTCAAGGCCACGATGCGGTCCATGGAACGCTGGCGCGCGCGGTAAACGGCGCCCATGCCGCCCTGCCCGATCTTTTCGAGCACGTCGTAGTTGCCGATGCGCTTGGTTTCCATGGGAAGCGCGCATTCTAGGGTGGCCGACCGGGCTTGAAGCCGCAGCCAGCGCGGCCAGAGCTGTCCCCTCAGACCCTCACCCCAACCCTCTCCCAAAGGGAGAGGGAGAACAGAGATGGCCAGCCCCGTGGGTGCGCGGGCGTCTCGCCCGCATTTCTCTCTCCCGAAGGAAGAATGAAAACAGGGATAGCCGACGCCCCCTCCAACCTGGGCGATGGATTAAGCAAACTTCAGGGCCGGCTGCTGAGCTTTTTCAGGAGGTTGACGAAGGCCTCGTTGGCGAAGGGCTTGGGGAGGAAAGCGTCAATGCCGGCATCGGCCAGCAATTTGTCCACGTCCTCGATGTGATCCGCGCTCAGCAGCAGGATGGGCGGGCGCCGTCCGCGCTTGGCCTCGGTGGCGCGGATGGCGCGGGCGCTCTCGATGCCGTCCAGCAACGGCATGTGGTAGTCCATGATGATGAGGTCGTAACCCTCATGGTGGCGCACGGCTTCCACCGCGGCTTGCCCGTCCCCAGCCAGGTCCACCTTGAAGCCCTCGCGCACCAGGAGCTTGGACAGCAGCAGTTGGCTGGCCGGCGTGTCCTCGGCCAGCAGCACCCGCAGGGTCTTGGCGGCGAACTCCTCGATGGCGTAGCGCGTGAGGAAGGTGCGCCGTCCTTGCTCCGCGAAGAGCAGGCAGAAGCATTCGTAGAGGTAGGAGTAGGGGATGGGTCGGGTGAGCAGGGCATCGTAGCCGGCCTGTTGCAGCCGCAGGGCGTCCCCGCGCTTGCCGCCGTTGGCGTACATGACGAGTCGGGTGTCGCCACCGCCGTTGTTGCGCCTCAGCTCCTTTGCAAAGTTTTCCGCGTCGCCATTCAGTTCCTGGTCAACGCAGACCACGACGTCGTAACCGAGGTGAGAGCGCTGCTGCGCCTGGATGAGGACGAGGGCCTCGGCGAAGGATCTGCGGTGCTCGTGGTGGCAGCCCCAGGATTCGAGGTAGTTGCTCACCAGCTTGGAGCTCAGCGGATCATCGTCCACGACCAGCACGCGGCGGCTGCGCAGGTTCTCCGCCGCCGCCGCTCCCCGGACGGGCTGGGGCGCGGCGGCTTTCTTGAAGGGCACGCGCAGGATGAAGCGGGTCTTGCCGCCACTTTGCTCCTCCAGCGCCATGCTCCCTTCCAGCATGCACACCAGCTCCTTGGCGATGCCCACCTCCCAGTGCAGTCCGCTGCGGTTGCGGACCTGGTGGTGCAGGTCCTCGAAGCGGCTGGAGAACATATCGCGCAGCTCGACGGGGAGATCGCCGGATCGCGTGAAGCGCAAGTCGAATTCCAGCTCGATGGCGTTTTCGCTCTCCCTGAGCAGGCGCACCCCGAGCGCGACGGGACCGGAGGCGCAGAAGCCCATGGCGGTGGAGGCCGTGATGTTGAGCATCTGCCGGAGGTGTCCGGGATCCCCCCGCAGCATGTCGGGGATGCTGGCGTCCACCATGGGCACGACCTCCGCGCGCCGCTTGTAGGCCCCGTAGCGCAGCGATTTGGGCAGGTCCCCGATGAGCATGCGCACGTTGAAGTCAATGGACTGCATCTCGATGCGCCCCTCCTCGAAATTGAAGAACTCGATGGCGTCGTTCAGGTAGCTCATCAGGGATTCGGCGGCCTCCTTGATGGCCTTGAGGCAGCCCGCCTGCTCGGTGTTGGGGCGCAGGTCCATGAGGATGCCGGTGAGACCCACGATGGAACTCATGGGCGTGCGGATGTTGTGGCCCATGCCGGCCAGGAACTGCGAGCGCGCCATGTTGGCGACTTCCGCCTTGCGGTGGCTCTCCTGGTTGCGCAGGTCGGCGTGCTTGATCTCGGTGATGTCGTGGGAGGTGACGGCCACGTAGGCCACCTCCCCGGCCGCATTGTGGAAGGGCGAGAAATGCACGTCCACGAAACGCTCTTCGCTGCCGCTGAAGTTGAGCCAGGTCTGATAGTGGACGTGGTGGCCCAGCAGGGCCTTGTCGATGGCGCCGCGGATGAAGGTGTTGAAGGCATAGTCCCCCCACACCTCGGCCACGGTGCGACCCACGACCTCGTTCTTCTTCACGCCGCGTTTGCGCAAGTAGGCGTCGTTGGCGGCGACGTAGCGGAATTCGCGGTTGATGAGGGTGATGCTGTCGCGGGAGGCGTTGACCATGCGCTCATAGACCAGCAGCAGGTCCTCGATCTCCTGGCGCTCGCGCTTCTCCTTCTCTAGGCTCTCCCTGGCCTCCGCCAGGGCGCGTTGCAGTTCCTCGACCTCGACTTCCGCTGGGCTCATGCTGGCACCTCCCCAGGAATTTAAACACCAACTTCCACCACAGAGACACGGAGATCACAGAGAATTTCTCCTGCGTTCTCCGTGTTCTCTGTGTCTCTGTGGTACATCGTTTTCGTCTTTTTTGATTCCGGCTCTGCCAGGTTAGGCAACGGAACTTTTGACTTCTCGGCGCTGGCGCAGGGGCAGCACGACGTGGAAGGCGGCGCCCTCTCCCGGCCGGCCCTCGGCCCAGATCCGCCCCCCGTGCGCCTCAGCGATGCGCTGGCAGATAGCGAGCCCGATGCCCGTCCCCTCGCAGTGTTTTTCATGGACGCGGAAGAAAGGCTCGAAGAGGCGCCGCGCCAGTTCCGGCGCGAAGCCGATGCCATTGTCGCGCACGGTGATGGCGTAGGCCTGACCCAACCCGTCCACCTCGGGATCGCTCACCGCTTCCCCCGCGATGGCCACCTCGACCGCGGCGTCCGGGCGGCTGTATTTGAGGGCGTTGCCCACCAAGTTGAGCAGCAGCTCGTAGGCGAGCGTGCGGTTGGCCTGAAGCGTGATGAGGGCCCCCGCGTGGACGCGGGCGCCGCTCTGGCGGACCTGCGCCTCCAGGTCCCCCAGCACTTCTCCCAGCACCTCCCCCAGGTCCACGTCCTCCAGGGCGGGGACGCGCGTGCCGACGTGCGAAAGTTTGAGGATGTTCTGGACCAGCGCGCGCATCTTGCGTGCGGAGCGCTGGATGAGGGTCAGCAGGTGTTGCGCCTTCTCGCCCATGGGTTCCAGCAGCGGTCCCAGCAGTTCTCCGGCCATCTCGATATTGCTGAGCGGGGATTGCAGGTCGTGCGAGGCGGTGGCGGCGAACTGCTCCAGGGCCTGGTTGGAGCGCTCGATTTCGCGCATCGTCTCGCGCAGGGCGCGATCCATCTTCATCTGCAGGATGGCCTGCTGGATCGTGTGGGGCAGGCCCAGGAGGTAGCGGCGCTCCACGTCCTTGACCACGTATTCGCAGACCCCTTTCTTGATGAAGCGGGAAGCCGCGCCGCCATCGTCGCGATCGGTGACGATGATGACGGGCAACTCGCGGAAAACACCCTCCAGGGCCGTGATCAACCGCCCGCCATCGAAATCGAGGTCGGCGATGACGGCGTCGTAAGGGGTGTCCTTCAGCTCGCGCAGGGCCTCCACGGTGCTGGCGGTTCCCCGCGCGACGCAGCCGCCGCGCTCCGTAAGGCTTTTCAGCAGGGCGAGGCGATCCATGCTGTCGGTTTCAGCCACTAGCACGCGGGGCGCGGCTCCTGAACTGCCGTTGGCGCTCATCCCATCCAAGTGGCGCGGCGGACGGCGTCCACCAGTTTGGCCCGGCTGGCCGGCTTGGCCAGTACCGTGAGCGGGGCGTATTGCATGGCGCGGTGCATCAGCTCGCCGTCGGGATAGTCGGTGAAGATGATGACCGGCGCTTCATGGCCCGAGGCCACCATGCGCGACAGCAGCTCGGCGCCGTCCATGTCCGGGAGTTTCAGATCGAGGATCAGCAGATCGGGCTGGTGGTCGCGCACCCACTCCAGTGCCGCGGCTCCCGTTCCGGAGATCACCACGCGCGCGCCCT
>JAHFOS010000103.1 GCA_023261545.1 bacterium | reverse complement strand
TATTTAAAGAAGGTGTCGGCATGATCCCCCATCGGCTCTGCAGAATATGCCAGTCGCCCCTTTCGGTTTCCTTTGTTGACCTGGGCACAGCCCCCCTTTCCAATTCATTTGTTCGAGCGGAAAACATCAACCACAGCGAGACGTTCTATCCCCTGCACACCTACATCTGCGAGAATTGCTTCCTCGTGCAATTGGAAGAGTTCGTGTCCGTGGAAAACATTTTCACGGTTTATGCCTATCTGTCTTCGTATTCGGAAAGCTGGCTCGATCACTGCAGGAGATACTGCGACGAAATGATCGCGCGTTTTCATTTCGACCCCCAAGCCCCCGGGAGTCTGGTGATGGAAGTGGCGAGCAACGACGGCTATCTGCTCCAGTACTTCCTGCACAAGCAGTTCAGGGTGCTCGGCATCGAACCGGCCTCCAATATCGCCATGATCGCCCGCGAGAAAGGGATCGACACCCGGAATATCTTTTTTACGGAGGAATCTGGCCGACAACTGCAGAAAGAAGGCGTCGCCGCCGACCTCGTCGCGGCGAACAACGTCCTGGCCCATGTGCCGGACATCAACGATTTCGTCGCGGGCTTCCCTTGTATCCTGAAACCCCAGGGCGTCCTCACCATGGAATTTCCCCACCTCCTGAAATTGATCGAGCAGAATCAATTCGACACGATTTATCACGAGCATTTTTCCTATTTGTCCCTCTTCACGGCCAACCTCCTCTTCAAGAAGTTCGGCCTGCGGATTTTCGATGTCGAATCCCTGCCGACACACGGCGGCTCGCTGCGCATTTTCGCCTGCCACGCAAAGGCCGCCCATGCGCAAAGCCCCCGAGTCAACGCCGTGCTGAAAATGGAGTCGGACTACGGTCTGCAGCGCGTCGCTACCTACCAGCATTTCAACCAGGAGGTCAAGAAGCTCAAGCGCGATCTGCTCTCCCTGCTCATTGCTCTCAAGGAAAAGGGCCGCACCATCGCGGCCTATGGAGCGCCCGCCAAAGGCAATACCCTGCTCAATTATTGCGGGATCCGCACGGATATCATTGACTTTACCGTGGACCGCAACCCCTATAAACAGGGGACTTTTTTGCCAGGTTCGCGCATCCCGATCTTATCTCCGGACCAAATCGAAGCTCGGCGACCGGATTACCTGTTGGTCCTGGCGTGGAACCTCCAAGAGGAAATTGTCCAACAAATGGCCGGCATCCGGTCTTGGGGCGGAAAGTTCATCATTCCGATCCCGCATCCCAAAATTGTCGAATAGGGCGCCCGCGAATCGCCGCATGACGGGGAGCGGGTGGCCTCTGTGAAGCTCCGGCAGGGGGGGAGCGCTTGACCGATCGTCGAGTTTTGGTCACGGGTGGGTCCGGGTTCATCGGCCAGCACGCGGTCCAACGCCTTGCCACCTTAGGATGGGACGTGCACTGGACCGCCCGCAATCCAAGCCCCTCCATGGATTTGCCCGGTACGGGTCACAACCTTGATCTGATGGACCAAGGCGCCGCCCTCAAGCTGTTGCGCGAATTGCGACCCAGCCATCTGCTGCAATTCGCGTGGGAGACGAAACTCGGGGAGTTCTGGGAGTCCGCGCGCAACCTGGATTGGGTGGGTGCCAGCCTGCACTTGTCGAAATGTTTTGCCGAATGCGGCGGGCGCCGTTTCATCGGCGCTGGAACCTGCGCGGAGTACCAATGGGATGAGACGCCGTGTGATGAACAGTCAACACCCCTCGTTCCGGCTACTTTTTACGGCACGTGCAAGAACGCGGCGCGGGCGATCCTACAGGCCTACTTCAGAAACATGGGCGTGGAGTTCGCCTGGGGCCGTATATTCTGGGCCTACGGGCCGGGAGAGAAGTGCGACAGGTTCGTGCCGTCGATCCTCCGTCCCCTTCTGGCTGGGAAACCTGCCCGTTGCCGACAGCCCCTGCAACGAAGAGATCTGATGCACGTCGCCGATGTCGGGGAGGCGTTTTCACAAGTGCTCCTCAGCGACCTTCAGGGTGCCGTCAACATCTGCTCCGGAACGCAACAACGCTTGGGAGAGGTCGCCGAGTTCATGGCCGACCACCTGGGTCGCCGCGACCTGCTGCAGCTCGCCGACACGCCAGAACCCGCGCGTCCCCTGCGCTTGGCTGGGTCGAACCGGCGCCTTCTGGAAACAGGATACCACGCGCCGCCCGCCTGGCGTACACGCATGGCGGCATTCATTGATAGCGCGGCACGGTCGCCAGCGAAGTCCGATTGAACGGGGGCAGCCTTTCCGATTCGGCGTGTTTGCTCAAATGATAGTGGATTCAAGATTAAGCCCACTAAACTGAGCGCTCAAGTTCCTATTGATTACCGATGCAGAGGGACCCATTCTGGCAAGGCAAATCGGTCCTAGTCACCGGCGCAGCGGGCTTCCTCGGTGGCTGGCTCGTCCGACATCTTATCGAATTGCGGGCGAACGTAGTGGCGCTCGTGCGACGGGACAGGCCCGATTCGCAGCTTTTTTTAGCCGGAGACCATCGGCGGGTTGATATCGTCACCGGAGAGGTCCACGACAAGGATTTGCTCGAGCGCATCATTGAACGCCACGCGGTGGACGTGATCTTTCATACGGCGATGTCGGGGGGTGGCGTGCAGGCAACCCTGGCGGAGCCTATCGAATGCCTGCGGTCCACCGTGGAAAGCACCTGGTGGCTGCTCGACATTTTGCGGCGCAACCGGCGCCATGCCGCGATGGTGGTATGTTCCTCCGATAAGGCCTACGGCGCTCAGGCCCCCCCCTACCGGGAGGATCAAGCTTTGCAGCCTCAGCACCCTCAAGAAGTGGCCAAGGCATCTCAAGACCTTCTCAGCCAAAGCTTCGGCAAAGTTTACGGTTTGAATGTCGCCGTCACGCGCTGCGGAAATTTTTTCGGCCCGTATGATTTTAACGTCACGCGCATCATTCCCTATATTTCTAAATGCTGCGCTCTGAGAGCTCCTATCGAACTCAGATCCGACGGAGGTTTCATTCGGGATTTCCTGTGCGTCGAAGAGGCGGCCCGCGCGCATCTCTTGCTGGCCGAACAACTTTCATCGAGGCCGGAATTGCGGGGCGAGGTTTTCAACTTTTCGTATGAGGTTCAGATCACGGTCATGGAGATTGTGAACCGGATACTCGCCTTGGCCGGCACGGACCTCATGCCTCGGATCGCAAATTCGGTGCGCCATGAGATCCCGAGCATGTGGTTGTCGTGCGACAAGGCGCGGCGGATGCTGGGCTGGGCGCCAAGACGCAGTTTTGACGAAAGCCTTGCCAACACGGTTCGCTGGTACTTGGAGTGGTTTCGCGGATCGTCCGCTTCCGTGGAGCCTTCTCCATTGAAATCGTAGGTTGGCCCCCGCCTTGTCCTAATTCAAGGGGGGATAACATCGCGAGCATCTGCCAGCTCTGATTTTTAGTCGAAAATGCCAGTAAATACGGCGTCTTCCGTCAAATTTACCCTGCTGACCGCCTGCAAAAATGAGGAGCGGGACATCCGCCTTGCCCTCGAGTCTGCCCTTGCGCAAACCTATCCCCACAAAGAAATCATTTTCGTGGACGATTCCACCGACGGCACCAAAGAAATCATAAGGAGTTACTCGAAATTTGGAGTGATCCTGATTGACGGCCTGGGGGAGGGATGTTGTCGGGCGCGCAACCTCGGGATGGAACGCGCCACTGGGGATGTCGTCGTTTTCCTGACGGCGGATACCAGGCTTGAACCCGATTACTTGGAAAAAATACTCCCGTATTATCAAAAGGGATATGATTGGGTGACGGTGGAGTCATGTTCCTTTAACACGGAGAGCGTGTATTCTCGTTTCGTGGAAATGCAGCATCGTCACGAGGACAGCAGCCCGGGTTTTGATCCGTTGACGACACAGGGCTACTCGGTTCGCCGGGATGCCGCGTTAGCGGTGGGTGGAATCACCGGGGGCATTTACCCCGTTAATTTTTGCCGCGACTGGTCCCTGGGGAAAAAGATGACCGAAAAAGGATGCAAGAAGATGCACGACCGTTCCATCGTGGTGCCACACAAGTCACCTGACACGTTTTCAGAATATTGGACGGTGCGGAAGGCGCGCGGCCTCATGTCTGTTTACCAGTCTTACTTTTTGTTCGGCAAGACCCTGCGCGTCCTGTTTTTTAGGTTTATGGCAAAAGACGTTTTGGCGCTCGCGAGGCACGTCCTGGTTGTGCCGATCGCTCTGCGCGCCGCTCGGATTGCATGGCATTCGAATCGCCCGTTTAGGGATTTCCCACTTTTTCTATATGCAGGCTTCATGCAAAGCCTTGCTTTTTATAGTGGTGAGTGGCAGGGATATATCAATATTTTGCGGTTGAAAAAATCAGGCTGCCATGGAGCCCCGCAATCGGGGGGAACTGAAGTGGTGCGGGTCATTTAGATCTCGCGTCCGTAGCCAACCATCCATCAAAACGGGCATGGGCGTCAACATATGAAACGCGTTATCGATCACCCATCAGCAAAGGAACTCTCAGTGCCAAAGTACTCTCAAATTACAGAATGTCGTGTCGGGAAAAGCCGCCACCTGGTTTCCGTCCTCAACCTTGGGGAGCAAACACTGACGGGAGTTTTTCCCTCCGGGCCCGAAAGCAAGGTGACTTGCGGGCCACTGGAGCTTGTCTGGTGCGGGGATAGCGGCCTGCTCCAATTGCGCCACACATATGAGCCGGGCGAAATGTACGGGGAGAATTACGGTTATCGTTCGGGGTTGAACCAATCCATGGTCGCTCACCTGACGGCCAAGGTCAGGTTCCTTGAGAAATTGGTGAGGCCGGTGCCTGGGGACGTGGTGCTGGATATCGGAAGCAATGATGCGACGACCCTGAAGGCCTATGCTACGCCGGGGCTCGTGCGCGTGGGGATCGATCCGACGGGTCAAAAGTTCCGGCAATATTACGACGCCAGTATCACGCTGGTTCCGGATTTTTTTTCTGAGGCTGCGTTCCACGCCACGGGGAAGAAAAAACCCCGCATCATCAGCTCCATCGCGATGTTCTACGACTTGGACGACCCCACCCGTTTCGCTCAGGAAATCGAGGCGGTGCTGGATGATCGCGGCGTATGGCATTTCGAGCAAAGCTACATGCCTTCCATGTTGAGGCTTAACTCCTACGATACGATTTGCCATGAACACCTCGAGTACTATTCGCTCTCCGTCGTGAAGAATATCCTAGAAGCCGTGGGCCTCAAGATCGTTGACGTCGGCATGAACGCCGTCAACGGGGGGAGCTTTGCCGTCACGGCCTGCAAGACAGCCAACCGCCAATTTGTCCCCAACACCCCCGTCATTAACTGGTTGCTAGAGCAGGAAGATCGCATGGCGCTCAACACCCCCCGGCCCTACCGTGATTTCGAGGAAAGGGTTTTTCGCCATCGTGAAGACCTCACCCGTTTGGTTCGCTCCCTGGTTGCCGACGGAAAGAAGGTTTTGGGTTATGGGGCTTCAACAAAAGGCAACGTCGTCCTGCAGTTTTGCGGGTTTTCAACGAAAGATATTCCGGGCATTGCGGACGTGAATCCGGAAAAATTTGGAAAAGTGACGCCGGGGACCCATATCCCCATCATCCCCGAGGACGAGGCCAGGAAAATCAACCCCGATTATTTTTTAGTGCTTCCCTGGCACTTCAAGGACGGAATTCTCAGGAGAGAGAGTGATTTCCTCGCCCATGGCGGGAAGATGATCTTCCCCTTCCCTGAAATCGAAATCGTCTGATCGGAACCGTGCCGCATTCCGCCTGAAAGGCTGATGTTCGTTTTTCGATGAAAGCGCTCATCACCGGAGTGGCCGGTCAAGATGGCACTTATCTGGCGGAACTCCTGAAAGGCAAGGGATATAGCGTTCACGGCTGCATCCTTTCCCGTGCCGACGAGGACTACGTACGTCACGGTCGCCTCCTGGAGCAAGTTTCCATAGAGGAAATGGATATCTCGGAGGGCCAGCGACTTTTCGCGTTGGTCGCCAGCGGTCAATTTGATGAAATCTACAACCTGGCTGGCGTTTCCAATCTTGCCTATTCGTTCCAAGAGCCGGGCAGGTGTTTTGCGGTCAATACCGAAAGCGTTAAGCATATCTTGGAGGCCATCCGCTTAAAAAGCCCGCAGTCGCGCTTCTTCCAGGCCTCTTCTTCAGAGTTGTTCGGAGGCGACCCTCCACATTCACCGCAAAACGAGACGACCGCCTTCCGTCCGCGGTCCCCTTATGCCGTGAGTAAGCTGGCCGCACATTGGCTGATCGTCAACTATCGCGAATCTTACCACCTCAACTGCTGCTCCGGCATCCTTTTCAATCATGAGTCCTCCCGCAGGACCGGCCTATTCCTCACGAAGAAGGTCTGCAATTGGGCAAAGCTGTACCGAACGGATCAGCACGAAGGACCCCTGCTGCTTGGCAACCTGGAAGCAACGCGTGATTGGGGACACAGCAAGGATTTCGTCGAAGCCATGTGGCGAATGCTCAATCCGGAGCAGTTCATGGAGCCCTCTGAAGATTCGCCATCCCTGTTCATGGATTACGTGATCGGTACCGGCACCAGCACCTCAGTTAAGGAATTTATAGATCGCGTATTCCAGAAAATTAACAGAACGATAGCCTGGAAACAATCTGGCGAGAAAATTATCGAATGGGATCGCCGGAAGTTCAGAGCACCCATTTTAGATGGGCTTGACGAACAAGGCCGGCGCATCGTTGGGGTGGCCCCGGAGTACTGGAGGCCCTCCGAACCGATCCACCTGCGGGCGAACATCAGCAAAATCGGGAGAAACCTGAAATGGGTTCCGCGAAAAACACTAGACGAGCTCATAGATGAAATGATCAATTCAGAAAACAACTAACGCGGGTTACAGCTATATTTACCAGATAGGTGCACCCTCGCCTCCTCTTTGGAATGCCTCACTGTCGCTGAGAAAACCGACGGAACTCGCGCGACATTCTGTTGATAAATATTTGACGGTGCATGTGATCGAGCGATATCCACACGAGCAGTCCCGCGCCGAAGAGATAACCGGCCAAAAGCACTGCGGTGCCAAATGAGATTCCACGCGGTCCGCCGGTCATCCACCATAGCAAAAGCGACCACGATAAGCAGCCTGCCATAGGCAGATAGTCCGTCATCAGGTGACGCCGAACTAGGCTCGCCACCAGTGGTCGTTGCAACAGCCGAAACCCAACAATCGGGGCATAAATCAGATAAATCAAGGATTCGCCGGCAATTTTTGAGCCCACGACGCCGAAAAGCCCCCAGCCGAACTGACGGATGGCGAAGTACCCCACGGCGGCCCGCAATAATCCCGCGGCCCACGTGACCTTCCAGTATTTCATGCGCTCTCTGGCCAAAATCATGAACAGCCAAATACTGCCATGGTAAGTGATAATGGCGGACATCACGAATAAAGCCACTAATTTGTGCCCCACGAAATTACCACTTCCAATCCACCAGGCGATGAGCGGCTCACAGAAAAGCCAGATCCCACCCAGCAAGAATCCCAACAAGAGCAGGCCGAAACGCAAGTTAAAATTCAACAGCCGGCGCGTTTCCTCGGGGCGATCCGCCCCTACGCTCTGAAACATGAACGTCACGGTAATGGACAGCAACATCGAGGCTTGTCCGGCGACGAGGTTGACCACGGATTGCGTGTTGTAGTAGTTGGCCATGGATTTCGTGCTCAGCAGTGAACCGATGAGCACCCCGTCCATGCTCGACATGGCGGTTATCCCGGCATTTGCCAAAAAAGTGTAGTACTGGCCGGCCATCAACTGCCGGGCCATGGCGCCACGCCAAGCCGGGCGTATGGAAAGGTGGTCGAGCGGGAGGGACAACCGCCGCATCATCCAGCGAACCCAGAACAGGTGCAATACGGTTCGCAAGACCTCGCCAACCACAGCGGCCGCAAAGCCAAAATCCAGAAGCAACAAGATGTAAGAGGTCAACAATCCCAAGCCAGAACAAATGGCTTTCGCGACACTTTGCAACCCCATTTTTCCAACGGAATCTAACAATATGCCGTACTGATCCGCGAAAATCGAGAAACCCGAACTGATAGCCAATACACTAAAGGATATTGCCAACAGCCGGTGTTCTTCGACTGGAATTTGAAGTGTATAAATATACACTGATCCAACGCCACTTCCCAATAGGCTGACCGCGAGCGCCGCTAACCAAAAAAGGAATTTGGTAACAGCTACTACCTCAATAAACTGCTCTCGGGCCAACGGACTCTCTGGATCATCGCGTAGCTTCCCAAATGCCCTGCCGATAAACCGCGCCGCCGTAAGGACGAGGCCGAATTCCATCATGGTCGCGTATCCGATCAGGGAGATCAGCAGGTACCAACCGTCGCGCCGCGATCCCAAGTAATGATATAGCAAAGGGACCTTCATCACCTGAACGCCGATGGTGATGAGTTGCGCCATCCAGCCCTGGGAGACGTTCCTAAATACGCCTCCTGGAGTCATGGGGCGCTAGAAGACGTCACGCGACTTTTGGCCAAAAAATTCGGAGGGGCGTTCCGGTAGTTGTCGGCGGCGGCTTATTTCTTAAGCAGGACGTAGTAGTCCGTGCGCTCCCACGTCGCTTCGCTTTTGGCGAATTGCCGAAGGGTGGGGATGAATCTCAAGGCGAAGGCCTTCCATTGAACTTTGGCGCTGATGTTAGGCACGTCGAAAGCTCCTTTGGCGCTGAAGACAGCCTCATATTCTGGACTTTTCATGAGTTCCCGCAATCGTTCATCACCGGCACCGTGAGTCCTCTGGGGGGTGATGAGGAGATAGTCACCTTTCTGGATCTTCGCAGGAAAGTCCGAAGAAAAGACGGTATGCGGGAAGGATATCTTCGAGACGACCTGAATTGGCTTTTCCGTCGGGGTGTTGCATTTAAGGTCAACGATGTCGGCGTTCAATCCCCGCGAATGGAGGAATTCTGCCAAAATAAAGTAGGAACCTCTGCCGCCAGATAAGTCCACGCCCTCCATGAAAATGCTGGGTTTTTGGTCGCGTTGACGAGATCGAAGGTCCTGTCCCAGGAAGTTCAGAGTACTGTCGAAATTGTAGGGCAAATACTTGTTGTAGGTCAGGTAATGGATGCCCGCCGGAAGCGTGTTGAGCAATAGGATCGCAACAGTTAGGACGCGCAGGCCGGCCCACGCGCGGCCCGCCTTCAAGTTCCCGGTCCGCAGGAAATAGAGCGATGCTGGTAATGCAAAAATATACGCAGGCAAGAGGTAGTATGGGGTTGAAAGGTTCATGACCACGAAGCACGAAAAGTAGGAGACGCCACCCGCCAGCATGGGATCGTAAAGCGGATGCCATTCCTTGTGGTTGAAAAACCGCGTCCACAAGCGCTGGAGGAACAACGGCGTGGCGATGAAAACCAGCAGTGGATCAGAGTAAAGACCGTAGTTCAACACGGTCCTAACCCATTCCCCCAGGATATTTTCGCGATGATTCAAGACGGCAGGATGACTGTTCGGGAACACAAAAATCAGATAGATCGTGAGGTATAGCACAGCACTGGCGAGGACGAGGATATCAAGGATCACTAGTCCGCGTTTTCGTCGCCCTCCGACCCATACAAGCCGGGAGATCGCAAGCGCTGCCAAGGGCGCAAAAGCGACCTCCTTGTAATAGATGGCAAAATTGGCCGCCAAAAGACATAGCAAGCTCGTCAGAAGCCTCGGTCGCTCGTCGTTTTTAATCAGAAATATCAAGAAAATTGCGAAAAAAAAGGCCACGTTTCGTTCCGGGAGCTGCAGTCTGAACCATGAAATTGAGAACGCGGGGTGAAGGATTAGCAGGAACGTCGTTCCATAAGCCAAAAACTTCGGAACCGGCACTAAAGTCAATATCTTCGCGAATATCAGGCTGAAGATGATGAATTGCAGCGCGTGGATGGCGAAATACCACGATGCGGCAGGGGAAGCGAAAAACAGCAGAAAAATATTGTACTCCCATGATGTCAAAGGGCTGAACCGTCCAAAGCCCTTCCAATCATAGTAGGGGAAATTTTCGCTGATGTAGATCAGCGGCTTACCGCTCTGCAACGTGCGCAAAAAAACAAAGTCATCGGTGGGACCCAAGGCCGGGGCCAACAGAAATATCATGGCGTACAGCAATACCGCGGCGTAGAACAACAGGTCGGTCCTGGGGCGCGCATCCGTCATGCCCAGCCCCTTACCCTGGGCGGGTACCGCGGCAGAACTCATCCGCCGCGACATGCGCGACCGCACACTCTCGAATGGGCAGGGCACGGCGCGTCTCCTCTGGGATCAAAAATGCCGCGAGGGGAACAGGTCATCCATCCACACAAGAGCATTTCTCGAAGCCTCTTAATCAATGCCAAGTTCAGCCGCAGGTAAAGCCACACGTTATCTCGCACTGGTGGGAAGTCAAGCGCGATCAATAGCCGCGATCTCCGTCAGGCAACTTGCCGGATGCGAAGAGGCGAACACCTCCGAAAAAATGCCGGACGCGGTCAGCGGCCAACTCCTGGCCAGCACATCGCACCCAGCACCCGCCATCTCTGGGGACGACCAAGACCCGACCTTGGTAGATAGAGAGCTTTTTATCGATCATCAACAACCCGAATAGGCTTTGGTTTTTCACCCTCGCCATGTTTCTGATGCCCCTAGATATCAGACCTTTCCGGCAGCTTATCGTGTTCCTGAGCGCGACCACGTTGTGCGACAATCGACCCACATATCTTCTTGATATGAAAAAGACGATCCTACAATCTTGGGATATCGTGGTGCCGCCATTCCTTTACCGTGAGGCGGGCTTCATGAACAGCCGCACGGTCAAGCTCTTTAACTTGAAAACCGATCATTGAGTGCGCTCTGAACGAATGAACCCAAAAAGAGACTACCTTCTGCCTATCTGTTGGTTTTTCCTCGTCCTCTATCCTTTTCAGTACATCTGGCAGGGCTTGCGGGTCAGCGATGAGGGCAATGCCATGACGAGTTATCAGCAAATATTCTCCCATCCGGAAAGTATCGCGGATACATTTGGTTCATGGGGCACCAGCGTCATCGGCGGACTCTGGCTTGCGGCCTTTGAGGACCTCGGTCTCGTTGGCATTCGCGTCGGGGGCATCCTCATGAGCTTTCTTACGGTTTTATTTGTTTACCTGCTTTATAGAAATCATATTGAAAGAAAAAAATTATTGTGGAGCCTATTCGGATCGTTCATATTTTGCTTCCATTTTGCGAACTATATTGGGATCCATTATTACGGCACGAGCATATTATTCTATTGCATTTCGATCTTCTTGCTCGCAGAAGGTTTAAAGAAAAGAAACGGGCCACTTCTTTTCTTGGCGGGATTTCTTATAACGTTTAACGTATTCGTTCGTCTTCCAAACTTAATGGGATTTCTTCTCGTATTGGCGATCCCCTTTTATTCGCATCTAAAATGTTCCGACTACAAAAAATCGGCTCGTCAACTGCTCTGGTTTGCCGGGGGAAGCGTCCTGAGTCTATTCGCCGTGTGCTGTGTGATGATGCAATTGGGCCACCTGCAGCACTACGCCGATGCCATTCGATATCTGTTCATATCGGCGACTTCAAGTGACGCGGCCTCTAACCACGGCAACCTAACCGGAAAAGTGCTGCGAGATTTTTTTGACATCTCTAGAACATCGCTGTTAGTGGCAGCACTCCTGTCTGTATGTGTTGCCATTTGGCAAGTTACAATGAGGCACCACAAACGCCTTGCCATAGCAATCCCGTGGATTTTTTTCGCCATCTTCGCGTTGAGCGGCCTCACGGGAAGGCCACTCATGGGATCCGCGATCACTTTCCTCATAGGAATGTGCTTCCTGGTTTTGGGCTTGCGAAGCATTAAGCCTAACTCAGATAAGGATCTCAGCCTCATCTCGTTTCTTATATTTGTATTGCTTGGAATTATTCCGTTGGGTTCCGGCGGGGGATATCATTCCTATATGATGTATCCGCTGCTGATTGCCCTGCCGCTTGTCCTTCATTACATACAAGAAATCTCGGCTATTAAAACCGAGGCGACGCTACGAATTTGTGATTATACTAAGAAAATAGCGTTTATTTTTGACGAACAAGATTTTTGTAAAATTAAAAATTTCTTATTTTTGTTTCTTATCGTGTTCGGTTTTGCAAACAATATTTCATATATTGATGGCGAGCTCGAAAATCGCTCTCAGCTTACGTCATCCATTAACCACCCATTGTTGCGTGGAATCCATACAACTAAGAAAAAGGCCGAACCGCTGAATCAACTCATTGAACAGTTGCCGCGCTACGTTCATCCGGGCGATCCGATGCTCGTCGCGTGGATATCACCGATCATTTATTACATCTCAAAAGCTCATCCCTATATTCCGCATCCGTGGACGGAGGTATACCTCGCGAATCCCATGCGTGAATTCCTATTAAATGGCCCGTCTCGTGGTCCGCTGCCGGTTGTTATTCGAGAGAACTGCAAGGAAAAGCACCGGCACGATGACATCCTCGCTGAGTTTTATAAAAAATACGGGTATACAAAAAAATGGGGAAACGAATTCTATGAAATTTATACGCCATTTTAAAAATCGCCGGTATGTTGGTAGTTGAAGGCGCCGCAAGCGTGAAACCCGGGCGATCTGCCCTGTGCCTCGCCGGCAAAGTGAAGTGTCGACGGACGATCAGATTCGCCGTGCGATCACCAGCCGCGTTCCTCCAACCGGATAGCGTACTCCAGCACGCAGGGTGGTTAATTCTAAGTCGGTGATGGCAAGTAGCATGCGCGTTAACGATCCTGGCAATAGATGTTCAGCATCGAGATTGTAGTTGCCGACCAACCGGCTTTTCCAGCGCGATAGGGCCATCGCCGGCAATAACAAGGAAATGAAAGAACTGGTCCATACTATACTGAACCCCGCACGCTTTAACTTTTCCTGAAGTTCGTCCTTCCGATAGCGACGAAAATGATGCGCGTGTTCGTCCGCCGGACTCCATAGCCAAGGATGTTGGGGTACGCCCAGGAAGCAGACGCCGCCGGGCACCAACGATGCGCGAATTTCGCTAATTGCTTTTTCATCGTCCTGGATGTGTTCGAGAACATCGAAAGATGTGACGAGATCGAATGTGTCACAAAAGGGAATCGCGGTGGCATTCATATGAAACACAAAGCCACGATCTTTGAGCTTTTTCGACGCAAGCTCGATGCTATTAAGATAAATGTCGGTGCCAAATACGGTGGCGTGCGGAAGTACGGTCGCAATTGCCTCGGTGATAAAGCCCGTGCCGCATCCAATATCCAATACATGGCGACTCTCCGGCATGTGGGTCTGAATCAGACGTGAAACCATCCGACGCTTGGCGTTCCATAGGAAACTGTGGCCTTGGTGGCGATGCATGCCGGCGACCTCCTCGGTGCTGAAGCCGGCGTAAGCTTCTGTCAAAAATTCTGGTGCAAAGCTCACGTAGGATCCCGTTGTCTCGAATGACCGAGTGGCTTTGTTTAATACAGCGATTGAGCGGCGATGCCAAATCGACTCCGGTGTGATGAGATGGCCAACTGCGGCTTCAACTCTCGGATCTGCTGGTTGGGTATCTCGCAGCATGGACAGCCCTAAAATCTGAAGTCCGTGGCCAACATCAGACAAATGCCCCTTGCAAGTCTAGCACCAAGATGAAATATGCGCACTGTACTCAATATGAGCTGACCTGTCCGGTATGCTCCATTTCATCCGCCCATGTCAAGCAACAACTGCGTCTTGTGCCCCTGCCTCCAGTATCGACCGGCGTTTAAATCAAACACCCTGAAGCATCCCCAAATGACCCGGATGTTTGGCATGAAAGAGGGGATGAAAATGTTCAGCGATAGGACCAATGTGGAAAATGCGACTGTGTCACTAATTAATAGATCCTGTTGAACGTAGTGCCCATAAAAATACTAGCGGCGCATTTTATGATGCGCCACACCCGGACGACTTTTGTGGTGGCGTATCCGTTTTTCATGTCCGGAAAATAGTTCGTTTGCAGCTTACAAAACGCCTGTATGCTCGCCCGCATGATCCAATTCCCCATGCCTGTTGTGGTGTTGCTGAGGTTCACGCAGCCCGTACTTGGCTTTTGATCCGCCATGCTGATTTCTGTCGTTCTATCCTTCTACAATGAGGAGGACAATATTCCCGAGTTGGTGCGTCGCCTGCGGGCTGTTTTCAATGATCGCATCGGCTGTGATTACGAGTTGATTTTCGTCAATGATGATTCCACGGATCGATCCCTGGAACTCCTACTGGAAGAGCGCACTAAGCGGCCTGATATTCGCATCATCAACATGTCCAGGAATTTCGGCGTTTCCGAGTGTGTGATGGCTGGCTTGCACAAAGCACGAGGCGATGGGGTTGTTTATATGGATGCCGATCTGCAAGATCCGCCAGAATTGATTGAGGAAATGGTGCGACTATGGAAAGAGGATAAAAAGACGGAGGTCGTTTACACAACCCGAACGGGTCGACCCGGAGAGCATCCCTTCAAAATGCTGTTGACAAAACTGGGTTATCAAATTTTGCAGTCGACCGCCCACATCGACATCAAACCCAATTCGGGCGATTTCAAGCTGCTTTCCCGACGGGTCGTCAACGAGATCGTGAAGCTCAACGAGAAGCGTCCCTTCGTCCGGGGACTCACAACCTGGGTGGGATTCCAGCAGAAACAGCTCTTTTATCAAAGAGAAGAACGGCATTCTGGCAAGACGAAATTTCCAATCTATAGCTGGCGGGTCATTTCCAATTTTCTGGATTCAGCTTTGATCTCATTTTCGGATGTGCCACTTAAGTTAGCTTTTTTCATTGGCTCTTTGGCCTGTCTTGTCGCACTTATCCTAACAGCAGGGGTGGTTTATCAGTACTTTGTCCGCACTACATTGCCCGGGTGGTCTACACTGATGGTGACCATGCTGATGCTGGGGGGGGGTCAGTTCATGATCATGGGCGTACTTGGGCTTTACCTCAACGCCGTCTTTCAAGAGAGCAAAAGAAGGCCTAATTACATCATCAAGGATCTGGTGGGTTTCGAATGAATCCGGAAAATAGAATTCTCCGAACCACCATCTCCCACCGCCACATGTCTGTTAGCACCCATCTTGAATTGTTGCTAGGTTTATTTTGTGCCCGAATCGAATCCATGTCGCCAGGCGCGCCTGTTTGACCTCTGCATTGCCTGCGTGGATTCCAAAAGTATCGACGGCGACAAGATCGCCAGGCTCGGCACTAAGTGCCACCGTTTTAAGCACTGCGTCTGAAAACTTGTGGCTCCGTGGAACGTAAAGAGTCGCACCATCATTCTCAGCAGTTTTGGTCCATGAAATAAAAAAGGTTAAAAAACTGAAGTCATCATAGTCGCGATGCAGTCGCATTGCATAGCCAATGCCTTCGCCTGGAAAAGTGCACATCGTATTTACACCATACAGGTGGGTATCAAAACCGCAGTAGGCGTCAGCAATCCTTTTTAAAAATTCAAGATCGATACCACTTTCGCTGGTAAGAAATCTCAACGAATCGTCCCTATGAAAACAAATATACCGGTCGTGAGAATAAGTCTCGTACGAACGCCAGTCTTTTTTGATTGGCGCCCCATTGCTTTGAGCATAGATCTGTGCATTGTAGTGAACACGTGATCCGAAATAGTCTTTGGCATTTTGAACAGTCTTTAGGCTTATTAAGCCGGCGATTTTTAAAAATCCCTGTTCGTGGATTGAATTCACAATATCGCTGACTGTTCCGCTGGCTTTGGCATCTTCGCGCGCAGTCAATCCTAGCACTTTCGTAGTGAACTTGGTTCGAACCTCCGGCGACATGCATCGCAAGGCGCCATAAGCGACTCCGTGGTCTAAAAGCCAGCGAGAAACCCTACCAGCCACCGACTGTCTATTGATTGTGTAGCAAAACCACCTGCCAAAGAGGATGTTGACGACTGGATTGATCTGCAGATAAAAAGCGAGGCGTTCCGAATAAGAACCAAAACCAATCCGGTGCCTCATCACCAGAAGTCTGAGCAAGACTTTTATTTTCTTAAGCACACTCTAGAAACTATTTTCAGCCCCTTGCCACCCTCCTGCTACCATTTAAAAG